>CBHRRQ010000171.1:0-8748 GCA_966081555.1 uncultured Terrabacter sp. | reverse complement strand
CCTCGCCGGTCGGGTCTTCGCTCACGAGGCCGGGCGCCGCTCGACAGCGCCGCAGCCCTGGGACGTCGCTGAGCGAAACCAGCGCTGCTGCGCGGCAGCTCGTCCCGGCCCAGTGCCAGGCGTCAGTGCTTCTTGTGGCGCTCGGGCCTCTCGACCGGGCCGCGCAGGCCACTGAGCAGCACCATCGAGGCTGCAGGCCGCCAGCCCGGGTTGATGTTCACTGAGAACGCTTCGAGCGCGACGCCGCCGGCGGTCGGCGCAAGGCCGGTGCGGATCCACGCGAGGAAGGTGTGCTCGTTCGCCACGGGGAAGCGTGGCGCGGCTCGACACCGACCCCGAACACCGATGCAGGGAAGGGACCCCGCGGCGGACTGACTTCATCCACAGTCATCGTTCACCTCACTCCGGAAAGCACCGCAGCCAAGCGGGTGGTTTTCGGACCTCGTACGGACTTCTTTGCGGACGGAACCGCTCGGTCCCGACAGCCAGCGGCGACCCAGCGCCCACACCGGCTCCGAGCATCCGGAACCCCGAACCGGCAACCGGCCGCAGCAGGTACTAGTACCAAGGGGCAGTGACCGGGGCCGGGCCGACCGCCCTAGCCTTGGTGGGTTCAGTGCACTGCCGCTCCGCCCGGCGCAGGCCTGCGCCGCCCGCCGCAACAGCGCTCCGCTCGACCTCGAGGGAGATCAGGCATGGCCATGTCACCGACCAGCAACCTGCGCCACGGCACGCGAAACCACCCGGGGAGACGATCGGGGGTGCTGGTGGCAGGTGTCGCCGTTGCCGCCCTGGCCGTGGGCCTCGCGCAGTCCGCACTGGCGAGCGGCTCGGCCGCGCACGTCCCGATCGGTGACCCCATCGGGCCACGCATCCAGCAAGGTCCGGTGCAGGTGGCCCTCACCACCGTCACCACCGGCGTGACTGCTCCGCTGGCCGGCATCACGGCGCCGGGCCATCCCGACGAGCTGTTCGTCGTGGACCAGGTAGGGACCCTGTGGCGCCTGGACCTGACCGCAACGGCCCCGGTGACGCCGACCTCGGTGCTCGACGTCTCGGGCCTGCTGGCCGGGCCGCAGGACCCGAAGGACGAACGAGGCTTCCTCGGTGCCGCGTTCTCGCCCGACTTCGCCACCGACGGCCTGGTCTACACGGACACCTCTGAGCCGCTCGGCCCCGCCGACCACCCGCTGCGGCCGAGCACCGACGCGTGCCTCGCCGGGTTCCCCCAGACGCCCGACCACGTCGACGTGATACGCGAGTGGCACCTCGTCACCGACGGTGCCGGGGCCATGCACGTCGATCCCGCGATGCCGACGGGACGCAGGCTGCTCTCCTCCGAGCACCCGCAGGCCAACCACAACGCGGGTGACATGCACTTCGGCCCGGACGGCTTCCTCTACGTCACCGACGGGGACGGCGGCGGTGCCGATGACCAGAACTGCCAAACCAACTTCGACGGAAACCCGATGTTCGGCCACCCCGGCATCGGCAACGGTCAGAGCACCGACACCCCGCTCGGCAAGCTGCTGCGCATCAACCCGAGGCAGGCAGACACGCGCGGCACCCTGTCGGCCAACGGCGCCTTCCGGATCCCGCCCGGCAACCCGTTCCCGAACGGAGCAGTCCCCGAGATCTACTCCTACGGCCTGCGCAACCCGTTCCGCTTCTCCTTCGACCGCGATACCGGTGACCTCTGGGTGCCGGACGTCGGACAGAACGACATCGAGGAGGTCAACCTCGTCACCGCGCCCGGTCAGAACTTCGGGTGGCACGTCAAGGAGGGCACCTTCCTCTTCGACGCCGGCGGCTTCCAGCTCAAGGGCGCTCGGTCGGATGCCTTCGTCTTCGCCCGCTCCCCCGGCAGCCCGGCCTCCATCACCGACCCGGTGGCGCAGTACGACCACGACGACGGCACCGCCATCATCGGCGGCTACGTCTACCGCGGCTCCGCGATGCCCCAGCTGAGGGGCCACTACGTCTTCGGTGACACGTCCAGGCGCCTCGACAACGGGCATGGACGGCTCTTCGCCTTCGACTCCGACCACCGGTCCGCCGTCACGTCGGCGAACACGATCGTGGAGCTTCGTGACGGGCCGCTCGACTTCCAGCTGATCGGCTTCGGCCAGGACAGTGCCGGCGAGCTGTATGCGCTGGTTTTCGGAGTCCCCGGACCCAGCGGCACCACCGGCGCGGTGATGCGGCTGACCCAGTCGCGTCCATAGGCGCCGTTCTTCTCGAACTCCTGCTTCCCAGATCTGGTAGCGACAGATGTCGGGGAGGTTGACGGCGGGGATGTCGACCGCGATCCGCGCGGCCCCACGACGCCCCAGGCCTCCCGGAAACCCTCCACATCCCCAGCGCCAGCAACCCAGCCGGATCAGAGCGGCGACGAGGTCGCGTTGAGTGGGCGTGTGACTCCTGCTCGACCCGGCGCCATTCGATGTGCTGGCGCCGGGTCGAGGAGCGGGTGTCAGCTGACGCTGGCCTGGTAGGTCAGGATCTCGGTTCCGTTGCCTTCGTCGCCGTTGTCGGGGGCGACGTGCATGGTCAGTCGGTCGCCCTGGGCTGTCATCTTGAACGGGTTGCGGGTGGCCACGTGGCCGGCGGTGGACCACTTCTGGAAGGGAACGTCGCGGGTGACCTGCTGCGTTGTGAGGTCGATCATGGCGACCCCGCCGAGCTCGTAGGTGGCGGCGTTGCCACCGGCGGTCGGCGTCTGCGGGAGGTTGGTGACTCCCGCGCAGAGCATCTTGCTGTTGGGGACGTACTGGCAGTCCTGGTAGTCGATGAAGAAGTTGGGGTTGTCCCACGTCCTCAGCTGCGTGCCCTTGAGGTTCCATTCGGCGAAGCGCCGGGAGCCCCAGGTGTTGCCGACCAGGTGCCCGGTCTGCTTGTCCATGACGATGCCGCCGAAGTGGTCCTTGACCTCGAACTGCTTGTGCACGTCGAGGGTCTGGGCGTCGACGCGGTAGATGATGGCGCTCGAGTTCGGCCGGTACTGCGCAACCGGGACCCACACGTTCGTGCCGTCGAAGTCGATGCCGCCCGGGTGGTACATGTCGCCCTCTCCGAGGGTGATGTCCTTCTGCAGGTTGCCCTGAAGGTCCATGACGAAGAGGTGGCCGATCCCCTTGCCCGGTGTGCGGTCGTAGCCACCCTGGGGCGTCGGGTACTTGATGGTTGGTTCGATGATCTGGACCGCGGACAGGAAGATGTGATCCGGGGTGTAGGCGATGCCCTCGGTGTGGAACGTCGGGAAGTTGAGCTTGAGCTTGGACGTCAGCCGCCAGTTGGTGCCGCGGTCGACCTTGCTGAACGCGTCGGAAAGGGCGGTGTCGGTGCTGTGGCTGCCGGCGCTCTGGATGGTGTGAGCGGTCGCTACGGCAGCGCCGGTGAGCGTCACTGCAGCAGCCGTGGTCAGCGCGTAGACGTGGGTACGGATGCGCTTCATGGGAACCTCTCGGTCGTGGTTGGCCCCTGTCGCCGATCGACGCTATGGAGGTCGGATGAACTCCAGGAGGCTCTTGGCCCGATGGTGTCTGAACGTGTGAGGGCGGGGCCCAGGCAGCGACACCTCGGCCATCACCACGGACCGCATGTTCGGCATACCTGCGGGGTCTCCGTCGTGGCCGCTGACTAGCCTGCTCCAGCGGCAGACGACACGTACGCTGCAGGCCCGAAAGTGGATGAGTCGGCCGATACGCCGGGGATTGCACGGGGCGCACCCGGGCGTGCTGACAATGATGCCCCAAGCCTTTGACCTGCAAGAACGTGATGTTGGGTGCGTTGGTGACGCTGGCTCAAGCGGGTGGTTCTCGAAGCTCGTGCGGACTTTTTGCGGACTGAACCGCTCGTGGGCTGACGAGCGGCAAGGAAGCAGTCCCGGCGGCCGGCTGTTCACTGAATCGTCATTTCGCTGACGTGCGAGTCGGCAGCGCACGGCCAAACTTCGCCACGATTTCCCCACTGACGCTCGACATCAACCGCTCCTGATCCGCCGTAGCCGGCCACGAGAGCGGGGCCGCGCAGCCCCACATGGCAGGGAGAAACGCTCTCCCGCAACCGTATCCGCCGGCGCGCCAAGCATCCGGGCACCCTGCACACGCTTTCGAGCCGCGCCGACCCTTGTCCGTTGCCGACTGGGAGGCGCGTTCCGTGCTCAGGGCGCTAGACGGACGACCGGCGCAGAGCGCGAACACGGACGATGAGACTACGAATGAGACTGCACAACCGGGCCGTGCATACGGACACTGAGGCACCGCGGGCGTGGACGAACACTTCCGCTCTTGCGGATGATGGGACGCCGACCCCTCACCGGGTCCCAGGCGATGATCTCCGCGGTCCCACCTGTGGCGGGTGTCCGCCGCGCCAAGCGTCACCAACGCGGGCGCGTTCGTCGCGGCCGGGATTCTCGCGACCGCTGTTCGGGCACAGGCGGGCAGCCCGGCATGTGCCGGCCGGGTTCCAATGGGTCAAGGAACTCCTGGAGCGCTGCTGACCCACTCCAGGCAGGCCCGGTGGCCTTTCGACTTCTTGGCGCTGTCTGAGCCCCGGGCGTCCTCCGTCAGCCGCATCGCGCAGCTGCTGTGCGTCGCTCGGGGTCACCCGCCAGGCACGAAGCCCGAGCGACGAAGTGGAGTTCCGTCGCGATTGCATACCCCCTCCCCCGCGTCGCCGCAGGTCAGGCCTACAACCACAGCCGCCCGCCCGGCGCACGCCCCTGATTTCCCCACAGGGCTGAGTTAACGCCACGTTTGAGCAGGTCAGAGGGCTGCCCTCTCAACCTTCGGAATCCACACCGCCGCATACCCACGCCCCGTACATGCAAGAGGCCCTGACCGGCGTCTCCGCTGGTCAGGGCCTCTCGGGGCACTCGGTGGCAGGTGAAGGATTCGAACCGCGGTCGGGGTGGCCGGGCGCGCCGTGCACCACGAGCGTCAGGGTCTGACGCGGCAGGCGAGCTGCAGGGCCAGCCGCGTCTGCGGGTCGGCGAGATCGGCGCCGAGGGCGGTCTGGATGCGTTGGATCCGGGCGGCGACTGTGTTGCGGTGCAGGCCCAGCCGCTGGGCGGTCGCGATGACCGAGGACTCCTCGTCGAGGTACGCCGCCAGGGTCTGGCGCTCCGTCTCGGTCAGCGGGGCGAGCAGCGAGCGGGCCGCCGGCGCGAAGGTGTCGCTGCTCGTCCACGACAGCAGCAGCTGCTCCAGCCCCAGGCTGTCGATGGGGACGAACCATCCGGACCGGGCCCGGTCTGCCGCCAGCCGTGCGGCGTCGCGAGCCTCACCAAGTGTCTCGGCCAGTCCCTGGCTGCCCGTACCCAGCGAGCCGACCCCCGTGGCGACCGGGAACGTCGACAGGGCCGCCGAGTGCAGCTCGTGCAGCTCACGGATGTGCAGGGCCAGCTGGGAGGGGCCGGGGGCGTGGGCGAAGGTCAGCCAGCCGGTGACGCCGGCGCCGCGGGTCGTGGCGTGGGAGTCGACCGAGAAGCCGGCGAGCCGGGACGTGAGGAAGCGGAGCAGCTCGAGGGGGTCGACGCGTCCTCGACCGACCACCCGGAAGCCCACGTGGTAACCGCTGACGCGCCAGCCCCGGGCGAGCATGCGCTGCTCGGTCTCCGAAGAGATGCTGCCGCGGGTCTCGAGGAAGTCCCCGAGCAGACCCGACGATCGGGACACGTCGCTCACCGACTCGACCTCGTCGATGAGCAGCCGTGCCGCGACGATCGGCATGACCACCTCGACCGCCGTGGCGAGTGCGTTGCGGTGGGCAACTCCGGCGTCTTTGCCGTAGAGGGCGATCCGCAGTCCGTGCCGGCTCCTGCTCTGGACCGGCACTGAGGCGAGGACGCCCTCGTCGCTCTCGGCGATGTCGAGCCAGCGGTCGAACGCGACGCGCTCGAGGAGCGAGGCGGGCAAGGGCTCCCCGGAGCCCTGGAGCATCCCTTCCTGGTCGATGAGCGCGATGCCGTGGCCGACGTTGGCGGCGACGTTGTCGAGCAGGTCGGCCAGGTCGCGGGCCCGGTACTCGATCGATCCCGCGATCCTGCGGACGGTCGCGAGCGTCAGCGCGTCACGCGCATCGACCAGCTGCCAGCACGCCCGCGCCAAACGCGTCGGGTGCTCGACGTGGAGCACGAGCAGGCCGAGCCGCTCGGCGAGCGCGCGGCTCCCCTGCCCGATGGGCTCACCGGTGAGCGCCAGCCCGGTGAAACCCCGGTCACGGACGCGCCGCAGGAGGGCGTCGACCTGCCACGACACCGTCGGAGCCGGCGCGACGAGCACGGCCAGGGCGTCGGAGACCGTCTCCGGGAGGTCGTGCTCCTCCACCTCGACGACGACCGACGACCAGGGCTCGCCGGCCACGACCGTCCCCGCCACGACCACCGGGCCGCCGGCGTCCTGGTGCGCGAGGAGCGCCTCGACGGTCAGGTCGGTGTTCAGCACACCTCCTCCAGCCCGTCGATGCCCCACCGGCTCGGACGAGCACGAGCGATCCGCTGCGGGTCGGCGGACCACCAGGCCGGAGGAGGCAGGCGCAGGACGAGGACGTCCTTGCCCACCGCGAGCTCGTCCACCTCCAACGGCGTCCGGCTGACGGCGTCCATGACGACGACGACCGTCGGGCACGAGGCGGCGACGACGCCGTTGCGCATCACCGCGATGAACTCGGACCGCGCGACGACCCTCAGCACGTCGGCGCCCTCGGTGCGCACCTCGAAGGAGTGGACGCCGGGCATCCCCCGCTCCAGGGCCCTCGCGACGACCCGACCGACGCCGATGACCGAACCGCCCAGCGCCGCAGCAAGCTCCGCGGGCGATGACGACCGGGACGCAGCGAGTGCGTGTCCGAGAGCGCGCGCTCGGTGGATGCCCGAGGTGACCGAGTGGTCGAGCAGGTCGCCGACGCGAAAACCGCCGAGCGCCATGCCGGCCCAGCCCCCGTTGCACGAGGTCGCGGTGCGCAGGACTCGCTCGACGTCCTCGGCGCGCGCTGCGTGCACGAGGGCGACGCCACCGGCTCCGGTCGAGGTGGCGGCGACGAGGTCGGGCAGCGCGTCGACGAGCAGGGATATCTGGTCGAGGTCGGGCAACGCACGCCCCATGCAGTCGGCGTCGACCACCGCCCGGTGCCCGGCGAGCTGGAGCGGTGCGAACCCGTTGAGACCGGCCCCCTCGATGGAGCACACCGCGGCGCACTCGACACCGAGCCACCTCTCGATCGCCCGGATCGCCGGCGTGAAGGGGTCGAGGTCGGGTAGCCGCTCCTCGAGAAGGAGCGTCGACCCGATGTAGCCGACGGCCACGCACGGCGTCGCCAGGTCGAGCTCGTCGACGCCGTGAACGACGAGCGGCCACGTGGCGGAAAGGCGGAGGATCAGCTCGCCGACGTGCGGCGAGCCGCCTCCGCCGGACCCGAGCAGCGAGAAGCCTCGCGCGAGCGCCGGAAGGTCCGCAGCCTGGAGTGTCAGCGGCACCTGACCAGCCTAGGGGCAGGACGGCCAGGGGCCCCCGACGCTCTCGGACCGCTCAGTGCGCGAGGTCCGCAGTCCGCAGCGCGGCATCCTCGGGACGAACCGGCTTCCCGGCCAGCGACTCGACAGGCACGAAGGCCTCGTCGATGCCGAAGGCCGCCGGGCCGAAGGCGGCGAGCGCCGCGGGCGTGCGCATCATGTCGGGCGTGGAGATGCCGAGGACGCGGACCCGCTGGCCGTAGCGCAGGCCCTCCGTCGTGATCGGCTCGGCCGACTCGCTGTCGACGACGCAGATGAGGTCCGGGACGATCGCGACCATCACCCCGTTGCGCAGGGCGATGAGGTTCTCGTTCTGGAAGCGGATCTCCAGCTCGTCCGGCCCACCGTCGGCCGGTGAGATGCGGGCCACGCCCTTGGCAAACCCTTCCGTGGTGCGTCGATCGACATCGGTGACCTTGCCGTTGAAGAGAGTCCGCACGTGCGCGTAGAGCGTCGTGGCGAGCGTCTCCTCGATCGCCTCGAAGGGAGACCGCTTCTCCTCGCGGGCCAGCCGGATGGCCCGGCCGAGCGCCAGAGCCATGGATAGCGTGCGGGGCACCGCAGTCCGCTTCACGTCGGCGCCGCTCATCGCGTACTCGGCGATGTGACCAACGCCGCCGAGACGGATCGTCACAGCCCTGGCGAGCCACTCCATCTGCCGGTCGTCGTCGCCGGTGTCGATGATGACCCGCTCGCCCCGCTCCCCCGCCAGCGCGAGCGGGGAGCCGTGGACGCCGTCGACCGCGAAGGTCTCCATCGACAGCTCGGGACAAGCCCGTCCCATGCCGTCGGCGTCGACGACCGGCAATCCGGTCTCGGCGGCGACGATCAGCGGGATCATGGAGTTGATCCCGCCGCACTCGATCGGCATCGTCGCGTCGGCGGTGCGGCCGAGGTGCTCCTCGAGGATGCGCAGGGAGAGCGTCGGCTCGGTGCCCGCCGGGATCTTCTCCACCATGACCGTGGGCGCGCCCATCTGAGCGGTGGGGACGACGAACAGGTCGTCGTCGATCTCGTCGGGGTCAAGGATCGTGATGCTCCGCTCGCCGAGGACTCGCTGCACGAGCATCATCCCGATGTAGGGGTCACCGCCCCCGCCGGTGCCGAGCAGCGTTGCGCCCCAAGCCAGGTCGGCCAGGTCGTCCTTCGTGATCTGCCAACTCATCAGGCCACCTCCTGTGCCCCGTCGAAGCGGTGGCTCTCGATGTCGTAGCCGAAGTAGCGGGGGCCCACGA
>CBHRRQ010000170.1:0-8912 GCA_966081555.1 uncultured Terrabacter sp. | reverse complement strand
GGGCATGACGGTCTCCTCGGAGCCGGGCGGCCCGGGTCGCCCCGGAGACGACGACCGCCCCGGAGTCGACTCCGGGGCGTGGGTTGCGGTGGGTGCTAGAGCAGCAACAGTGCGCCGGAGGGGTCCGGCGTCGTCGTCTGCTGCGAGCGGTGCATGTCCCGAGGGTAGGGCGGGCGCGGCGCTGCCGCAACGCGATTGCGGGGCACGCGTCACCGCTCACGTATGCCGGAAGGCCGAGTCCCCCGAAAGTCGCTGGCCTGCGCCGGGGCGCGGTCGACAGACTCGGCTCGTGACCGAGCACCCAGACATCAGGCCCATCGACCTGCTCGACCCGGCGCAGGAGGCTGACGCGCGCGCCTGGATCGACGTCCACGCGGCGGTGCAACGGCAGCTGTTCGGAGACCGGGGGAGTGCGTGGACGCTCGAAGAGATCCGCGGCTTCCACCGGTCGCCCACCGGACGCAGGGTCGCCCGCGCAGCCTGGGCGGGCGGCCGCATCGTCGGCGCCCTCGAGGTGCGGATGCCGACGACCGACAACCTCGACCTCGCCCTCGTGTGGCTGTCGGTGCACCCCGACCACCGCCGACGCGGGCTCGGAGCCGCCCTGCTGCGCGAGGGCGAGTCCATCGCGGCAGCGCACGCCCGCGGCACGCTCATGGGCGAGACCGAGTGGGCCGAGGGCGGCAGCGACGAGGCGGAGGCCTTCGCAGCGCGCCACGGCTACGCCATCGCGCAGACGATGATCCGGAGCGCCATGCAGCTGCCCGCCGACCGCGAACAGCTCGAGGCGCTCGCCCGAGCCGACGACGACTACGGCGTCGAGTCGTTCGTCGACCACATCCCCGAGGAGTGGCTCGACGACCGGGCCGTGCTGCAACAGCGGATGAGCACCGACGCGCCGCTCGACGACCTCGCGCTCGAGGAGGAGGCGTGGGACGCCGAACGCGTGCGCGAGTCCTTCGCGCGGGCCCTGGAGTCGGGTCGGCGCCTCGTCGAGTCGACGGCCCGGCACCGTCCGACCGGGCGTCTCGTCGCCTTCACGACGGTGGCCGTCTCCGCCGGCAGCCCCGAGCTCGGCTACCAGCAGGACACCCTCGTGCTGCGCGAGCACCGCGGTCACGGGCTCGGCCTGCGGCTCAAGGCCGCCAACGCCCTGCGCGTCATGGACGAGCTGCCCGAGGTCACCTCCGTGCGCACGTGGAACGCTGCGAGCAACGAGCACATGCTCGCCGTCAACCGGCGGCTCGGCTACGCCATCGAGGGATACAGCCGGGAGTGGCAGAAGCAGACGGGGGAACGCCAATGAGCCTTCAGGTCAAGGAGATCCAGCTCCAGGTGGGAGACCCGGCCAGCGAGGCCTGGCTCGCCGTCCACCACGCCGCAAACCGCCAGGTCTGGGGCGGTGGCGCCGAGCGCATCTCGGTCGAGGAGATCCTCGACATCGCCCCACGCCGTCACGAGGTGCGGCGCACGTTCGCCGTCGTCACCGACGGATCGGACGCGCCAGTCGGCTCGGCACAGACCGTCCGGCGCACCCGCGAGAACGTCGGGACCGGGGGAGTCTGGCTGTCCGTCCACCCCGACCACCAGCGACGAGGCATCGGCACCCGCCTCCTCGCGCACTGCGAGCAGGCGCTCCGTGACGACGGGTGCACGCGAATCCACGAGCACAGCGGGTCTCCGGTCGAGAACGGTGATGCCGCAACGCAGTTCGCGCTCGCCAACGGCTACCGGCAGACGCAGGCCGACCTGCGACAGGACCTACCCCTGCCCGTGCCCGAGCGGACGTTCACCGAGCTCGACCCGGGACTCGACGAGACGGCATACGTGGTCGAGACGGCCGTGAACGGCTTGCCGGAGGAGTGGCTGGAGGACCGCGCGCTCCTCGCGAGGCGCATGAGCACCGACGCGCCGACGGGTGACATCGACCTCGACGAGGAGGACTGGGACGCCGATCGGGTGCGCCAGCAGTGGAACACGCCGAGCCCGATCTGGGCCGTCGAGTCGGTGGCCCGGCACGTGCCGTCCGGGCGCCTCGTCGCCTTCACCGACCTGCTCGTCAGGCCTGCGCAGCCCGACCTCGCGGTCCAGTCCGACACGCTCGTGCTCCGCGAGCACCGCGGCAACGCCCCCGGACTCGGGGTCAAGCTGGCCAACCTGCGGGCCCTGCAGCGCGAGCGGCCCGACGTGACGACCGTGCGCACGTGGAACGCCGACACCAACACCCACATGGTCGCCATCAACGAGCGCATGGGCTTCTCGGTGACCGGCTGGACCCGGGAGTGGGCCAAGCAGCTCTGAGGGAGCGGGACGAAACCGGCGGAAGCGGGCGGGTCGCCGAGGTACTAGGACCAAAGCCCGATGGCGCCCGGCCGAGCGCAGGCCGCACCGTGGGACCAGAGCATCCGCACACCGACCCCGAACCCGGGAGAAGGTGCCTCAAAGAGGAGATCCCGATGAGACGACTCACCGTTGCAGCGGTGGCAGTTGCCGCCCTCGTCCCCGCCACCCTCGGGCTGGTCGGCAACAGCTCGTTCGCCCAGAGCATCCCCACCTACGTGCCCCCGTCAGCCGAGCTCGTCACCGAGCCCGGCGACGACAGCCCCCACGGCGTCACGACGCACGGCAGCACGCCCAGCGCCACGCGGACCGCCGAGGCCGGCGACGACAAGGGCGGCCAGACCCCGCGCGACGCCCGCACCGAGGCAGGCGACGACCGGGGCGCGCACGCCGAGCCCGGCGACGACCGAGGCTCGCACGCCGAGCCCGGCGACGACCGCGGCGGGTCGTCGAACGGAGGCTCCGGCTCGTCCACGTCCGGCTCGTCGACGTCCGGCAGGTCCGGGTCGTCGGGGTCGTCGGGGTCGTCGGGGTCCTCGGGGTCGGGCACGTCCGGCACCTCCGGGTCCTCCCCGACCGGGTCACGTGTCTCCGGGACGTCGAGCACGCGCACCTTCGACGACAACGGCGGCCGGTCCGGCAGGTCGTCCTCCGGCTCCTCCGGTTCTTCCGGCTCCTCCGGCTCGTCGGGGCGCAACGGCGCGGACGACTCCGGGGCCGACGACCACTGACCATGAAGGCGACCGAACGCTCGGGCAGCGGAAGCACCCTCCCGCTGCCTGGGGCGGCGCTCCGACCGGTGGATCCCCCACCACCAGTCGCGCCGCGAGCCGTCGGCGAGCGAACCCACCAGAACCTCCCCCTCTGGTGGACGCTCGCCGACGGCGTCGCTCCGCCGAGGGTGCCGTCGTTGCCCAGCCGACGGCGGATGCTGCTCCAGCTCGGGCTGGCAGCGTTCGCCGTCTTCGCGCTCGTCGTCGTCGGCACCTCGTTCGCCGCCAGGCAGCTCGCCGAGCGCCAGGTGCTCAACGACGTCGCGCACCGAACCAACCTCCTCGCGCTGGCCGTCATCCAGCCGACGCTCGAGGACGGGCTGCTCAAGGGTGACAAGGCGGCCTTCCAGGCACTTGACGAGGTGGTCAAGGAACGAGTGCGTCCAAACGGCATCGAGCGGGTCAAGCTCTGGACCACCGATGGCACGATTCTCTACTCCGACGAGGCAAGCCTCGTCGGCAAGCGCTTCGAGCTCGACGAGGAGCAGCTGAACACCTTGTCCCACCCCCGCACCCAGGCGGAGGCGACCGACCTCGATCGCTCGGAGAACGAGTTCGAGCGCAGCGCCGGCAAGCTCCTCGAGGTGTACCAGCCCGTGTGGGCCCCGAACGGTACCGAGCTGCTCTTCGAGGTCTACGGCGACTACGGGCCGGTGCAGGAGCGCGCCTTCGACCTCTGGCGGGCCCTCGCCGGCGTGCTCGCCAGCAGCCTCATGCTGCTGCTCGTGCTGATGCTGCCCGTCCTGTGGCGGCTGCTGGAGCGCCTGGACGCAGCCCAGCACCACCGAGAGTCGCTGCTGCGCCGGGCCGTCGACGCGTCCGCCCGAGAGCGGCGGCGCATCGCTGCCGACCTCCACGACGGCCCGGTGCAGGACCTCGTGGCCAGCTCTCTCGCCGTGAGCGGCGCCGCCGAGGCCGAACGCGCGGAAGGACGCACCGGCCTCGCGACCACGATCAGCGAGGCAGCCGGCACCGTGCGGGCCAGCGTCGCCAGCCTGCGGTCGCTCCTCGTCGACATCTACCCAGAGCGCCTCGCCGACGCCGGACTCTCCACGACCCTGGCCGATCTCGCGCGGCCGCTCTCGGGCCGCGGCGTCGAGGTCCGCGTCGACGTGGACGAGGCGGCGGCCGCCCGCCTCAGCGAGGTCGCCCAGCAGCTGACCCACCGCGTGGCACGCGAGTGCCTGCGCAACGTCGTGCGCCACGCCGACGCCTGCCACGTCACCATCACGCTCGGTCCCAACGACGAGGACCCTGCGCACCCGGTCATGCTCAGCGTCGAGGACAACGGGATCGGCTTCGATCCCGACATTCTGCCGCGACTTGAGGGACACTTCGGGATACGAGTACTCGCCGACCTCGCCACCGAGGTCGGGGCGGTGCTCCGTGTGAGCTCGTCCCGCGGCCGAGGCACGACGTGGCAGCTCGCCCTACCCGTGGAGGAGGTTCGATGACCACCGTCGTCGTCGTCGATGACCACCGGCTCGTCCGCGCCGGCCTGCGCACCATCATCGACGCGAGCGACGACCTCGACGTGGTCGGCGAGGCGGCCGACGGCGCGGAGGCCCTCGGCGTCGTCAGCGCTGTCGAGCCCGACGTCGTCCTGATGGACCTCTCCATGCCGGGCGTCGACGGTGTCGAGGCCATCCGGCGGCTCAAGGCTGCAGGCATCCCCGCGCCCGTCGTCGTGCTGACCTCCTTCGCCGAGGCCGAGCGCGTGCGGGCGGCGCTCGAGGCGGGAGCCGTGGGCTACCTGCTCAAGGACAGCGAACCGCGCGACGTCCTCGATGCGGTGCGGGCCGCTTCCGCCGGCCACGCCCCGCTCGACCCGCGCGTGACGCGCGCGCTGCTGCCGTCCACCACCCACCACGCGGCCGGCGCGCCCGCACTCAGCGGCCGCGAGCGCGAGGTGCTCGCGCAGGTGGCGCAGGGCCTGGCCAACAAGCAGATCGCCCGCAGCCTCGGCATCAGCGAGCGCACCGTCAAGGTGCACCTCGGCAACGTCTTCCGCCAGATCGGCGTCGGCGACCGCACCTCGGCGGCCCTCTGGGCGCGCGACCACGGCGTCGCCTGAGGCCACGGCGGCCTCGCCGGCCTCAGACGCTCACGGCCCCCGGAGACCGGGCAGACCCGGCAGACCGGCCCGGGTCACCGCGCGCTCGACCACCGTCGCCATCTCGGCGTAGCCGGCCTCGTTGGGGTGGAAGCGGTCCGAGGCGAGACGCCCCCACCATGAGCGCGGCCCGTCGCGGCGCATGTCCACGAGCACGACCCGGCCGGCGTCGGCGCGCTGGCGGAGCAGGCGGTCGACGGCGCGTGCCTCGCGGTGCGGGTTGGGCAGGTTCGACACCACGGCGCCGTCCGGCAGCCGGTCGAGCAGCTCGGTGAAGCGTCCGACGAGAAGCCGGCGGTGGCGCCGCAGCACCACGTCGTTGGATCCGGCGACCACGGTGACGAGGGCTGCCGGCCGGTCGGCGGTCAGCTCGGCCAACGCGGGCAGCTGCCGCTCGAGGAGGTCCTCGACGCGCGCTCCGTTGACACCGAGGTTGACGAGCCGGTGCTGCCACCCGCGTTCCTCTAGGCGCGCGCTCAGCTGCCCCACCCACCCTCGATCGGGCGCCCCGGCACCGATGCCGAGCGTCATGGAGTCGCCGAGCGCGACCCAGAGCGGGCCCGCGGCGCGCGCGGCCTCGCGGTTGTGCGCGCGCCACCAGGCGGCATACGGCTCCACCTGCTCCTGGACCGCGCGGATGCCGGGGAACGCGGCCGAGAGGACCGACAGCACCGGCCCGCGGGGTCGCACCCCGCGGTTGGCGTAGTCGAAGTCGTCGCCCACGCCCGCAGCATCGCAGACCGAGCCGTGGGCATAGGCTCGTCACCATGTCTGACGAGCACGGCTTCTCCACGCGCGCCATCCACGCCGGCCAGGAGGCCGACCCGCTGACCGGTGCGGTGGTCACCCCGATCTACCAGGTGTCGACCTACAAGCAGGACGGCATCGGCGGCTTCCGCAACGGCTACGAGTACAGCCGGTCGGCCAACCCGACCCGCACCGCGCTCGAGGAGTGCATCGCAGCGCTCGAGGGCGGCAGCCGCGGCTTCGCCTTCGCCTCGGGCCTCGCCGGCCAGGACACCGTCGCCCGAGCCCTGCTCGTGCCCGGCGACCACGTCGTCGTCCCCAACGACGCCTACGGCGGCACCTACCGCTACTTCAACAAGGTCGCGAAGCCGCAGGGCGTCGAGCACTCGATCGCCGACATGGGCGACCTCGAGTCGGTGCGCGCCGCGATCCGACCCGGCCAGACGAAGATGGTGTGGGTCGAGACGCCGACCAACCCGCTCCTCGGCATCGCCGACATCGCGGCCATCGCCGAGATCGCCCACGAGGCGGGAGCGATCTTCGTCGTCGACAACACCTTCGCCACCGCCTACCTCCAGAGCCCGCTCGCCCTCGGCGCCGACATCGTCACGCACTCGACGACGAAGTACTCCGGCGGCCACAGCGACGTCGTCGGCGGCGCGGTCGTCACGGCGAAGAGCATCACGGTGCCCGGCCTCGAGGACGCCGAGGACCGGATCGCCTTCCATCAGAACAGCATCGGTGGCGTCGCCGGCCCGTTCGACTCGTGGCTCACGCTGCGCGGCCTCAAGACGCTCGGTGTCCGCATGGACCGTCACAGCGACAACGCCGAGAAGGTCGTCGAGTTCCTCCAGGGCCACGACGGCGTCTCGCAGGTGCTCTACCCGGGCCTGCCCGGGCACCGCAACCACGACGTGGCCGCGCGGCAGATGAAGCGGTTCGGCGGCATGGTGAGCTTCCGCATGAAGCGCGGCGAGGACGCCGCCGTCAAGACGTGCGCGGCCGTGAGCCTCTGGACGCTCGGCGAGTCGCTCGGCGGCGTCGAGTCGCTCATCGAGCACCCGGGGCGCATGACGCACGCCAGCGTCGCCGGCACCGAGCTCGAGGTGCCGAGCGACCTCATCCGTCTCTCGGTCGGCATCGAGGACGTCGACGACCTCATCGCCGACCTGCGCGAGGCGCTCGACATCCACGGCTGACCCGGCACCGGCTCGCTCCTGACGCATGACGATCCTCGCTGTCGACTTCGGGTCGACGTTCACCAAGGGCGCGCTGCTCGCCGAAGACGGCGCCGTGCTGGGCACCGCGTCGACGCCGACGACCGGGACCCAGCGCCGGGGCGACATCCTCGACGGCTACCGCGACCTTCGCGAGCGGCTCGACGTGCCCGGCGACGCCGTCGTGCGCGCCTGCTCGAGCGCCGGGGGAGGCCTGCGCCTCGCGGTCGTCGGCTACGAGCGCACCGTCACCGCGCAGGCCGGCCACCGGGTCGGGCTCTCGGCCGGCGCGAAGGTCGTGCACGTCGCGGCCGGTGAGCTGACCACCGCCGACGTCGCGGGGGTGCGCGCCTCGCGCCCCGACATGATCCTGCTCGTCGGCGGCACCGACGGCGGCAACAGCAACGTGCTGCTGCACAACGCCGCCCGCCTCGCCAAGGGCGCCATCGGCGGTCACGGAGCGCACGCCGTGCCGGTCGTCGTGGCCGGAAACGTCGAGGCGCGTGACGAGGCCGCTGCCGTGCTCGCCACCACGGGCCGGCCCACGGTCCCGGCCGACAACGTGCTGCCGCAGATCGGCGTCATCGCGCCCGAGTCGGCGCGGGCGGCGATCCGTGAGGCGTTCCTCCACCACGTCATCGGCGGCAAGGGCCTCTCGCGCGACCCGGCGTTCGCGGCGATGGTCGAGGCCGCGACGCCCGACGCCGTGCTGCGCGGGGTCGAAGTGCTCGCGTCCGTCGCCGGTGGGGGAGACGTGCTCGTCGTCGACATCGGCGGCGCGACCACCGACGTCTACTCGTGCCTCACGCCCGAGGGCGAGGACGCCGGGCTGCGCAAGGACGTCGTCGCGCCACTCTGGCACGCGCGCACCGTTGAGGGGGACCTCGGCATGCGCTGGAACGCCCAGCACGTCGTCGAGGCAGCGACCGCCGAGCACCTGCTCGACGGTGTCCGTGACGCAGATGCCCTGCGGGCGTATGCCGCCCGCGTCCACGAGCAGCCCGGCTCGCTCCCGGTCGACGTCGCCGAGCGCGTCCTCGACCTCGAGCTCGCGCGGCTGGCGGCGCTCGTCGCCGTGCGCCGGCACGCCCGCCCGGCGCAGCCCACCGAGGCGCCGCGACCGCTCGCGAACGTCACCGCCCTGGTCGGTTCCGGCGGCGTGCTGCGCCACACCGACGAGGCCGGTCGCCGGCGGGTGCTCGGCGCCGTGCTCGCCGACCACGCGGGCGGCTGGAGGGTGCCCCGCGCGGCGAGCGCGACGGTCGACACGGCATACCTGCTCTTCGCGGCGGGTCTGCTCGCGACCGACGCCCCCGACGTGGCCCGCGCCGTCGCCGCCCACATCCTTCCCTGACGCCGCTCCCGCTCGCTGACCCCGACGACGCTCAGCGCCCCCGCAGCCCTTCCACGTCACCGAGCGTGACCGGCGCTGCTCCCATGACCGACGTCGCACACGACGAACGGGCCGGGTCCCCCGGAAAGGGGACCCGGCCCGGTGCGTTCAGGCTCTGGGGGCTCGGCTCAGCCGGTGTAGGGCTTGGCCGCGATGATCTTGACGTCGATCGTCTTGCCGTTGGGGGCCTCGTAGCTCGTGCTGTCGCCGACGCTCTTGCCGTTGATGGCCGCGCCCATGGCGGACTTCTCGGAGAACACCTGCAGGTCGGAGCCGTCGGCGATCTCGCGGTTGCCGAGCAGGAAGGTCTCCTCGTCGCCGAAGATCTC
>CBHRRQ010000169.1:0-8926 GCA_966081555.1 uncultured Terrabacter sp. | reverse complement strand
GAGGCGCTCGGCATCGGGGAGCGGTGCACGCGGCGGCCGAACCGGGAGCGCAGCAGGCGGGGGACGAGGGGCAGGCCGCTGGCGCCGCCCACGATGTAGATGCCGGCCACGCCCTGCAGGTCGTCGTCGGTGCCGTCGGGCGACTGGAGCGACCGGACCAGCGGCTCCATCGCCTCGGTCGTGGCCTCCACGAGGGGTGTCACCGCGGCGTAGTAGTCGTCGACGGGGACCGTGACCGCGGTGCCCGCACCGCCGTCGGCGCCGGGGACCTCGACGGCGACCCGTCGTGACTGCGGCCCGATCCGTTCCTTCGCGTCGCGGCACTCCTCGAGCAGGGCCGCCCACGCCGCGTCGGGCAGCCGTTCCCCCTCGCGGCCCGCGGCGGCCAGGGACACCGTGGCGAGGGCCGTGTCGAAGTCGTCGCCACCGAGCCGGTTGACGCCGAACGAGTCGAGCACCTCGTGGTGGGTTCCCGACAGGCGCAGCAGGGACGCGTCGAAGGTGCCCCCGCCGAGGTCGTAGACGAGGACGAGGTCGCGGCGGGACGTGATCGAGCGGGCCTGCCGGTGCGCGAACTCGAAGCTGGCCGCCGACGGCTCGTTGACGAGCCCGGCGACGTCGAAGCCGGCGCGCCGGCACGCCTCGAGCGTGAGGAAGCGCGGGGCGCTGCCGGCCTGGGCCGGGACGCCGAGCACGGTGCGCGGCGACTCCGTGGCGCCGAGCCGTTCGTCCACGCTCGACGACGAGCGGAGCGCGTGCAGCACGGCCGAGAAGAGGCCGGTGAGCACCTCGAACAGCGGCACCTCGCGGGACCCGACGCGCATCAGCGTCGCGGGCGTGACCCGGGGCTCGGCGAGCAGGCGCTTGAACGACCGGGAGGACGGCATACCTCGTCGGGCGGCCTCGAGGGCCGCGAAACCGTAGACCAGCGTTCCGTCGTCGTCGGCGACGACGGACGGGAAGTGGTCGCGGGCGTCGCCCTCCTCGTCGAGGAAGCTGACCACCGGGTAGTTGCCGCGATCGCCGTGGGCGACGACCGTGTGCGTGGTGCCGAAGTCCAGGCCGAGATCCATGGCCCCAAGGCTAGGCCGGACACGGTCAGGCCGAAGAGGTGGACCGCAGGGCGAGCGCGATGCAGGATCACGGTGGGCGAGGCGTCGTGCTCGAAGGTCGAGCGGGACCGCGGCCAGCCCGACCGACCCTGCACCTGCCCACGAAGGAGCGACGATGTCGCGCACCAGAGTCCACAACTTCTCGATCTCGCTGGACGGCTACGCGACCGGTGAGGGGCTCTCCGCCGAGGCCCCCTTCGGCCACGCCGGCCACCGGCTCCACGAGTGGATGACCGCCACCCGGTTCTGGCACACCCTCGGCGTCGTCGAGCACGGTGAGGGCGTCTTCGGCAGCACCGGCGCGGACAACGCCTTCGCGGAGCGGCACAAGCACGGCATCGGCGCGGAGATCATGGGCGCCGGCAAGTTCGGGCCGCCCGGATGGCAGGACGACCCGGAGTGGCGCGGCTGGTGGGGCGACAACCCGCCGTTCCACACGCCGACGTTCGTGCTGACCCACCGGCCACGCAGGCCGCTCGAGATGGAGGGTGGCACGACCTTCCACTTCCTCGATGCGTCGCCGGCGGAGGCGCTCGAGGCGGCCCGTGAGGCGGCCGGGGGCCAGGACGTGCGACTCGGGGGCGGGCCGACCATGGTTCGCGAGTTCCTCGCCGCCGGCCTCGTCGACCACCTGCACGTCGTCCAGGTGCCGATCCTGCTCGGTCGAGGGGTGCGGCTCTGGGACGGGCTCGAGGCCCTCGAGCACGGGTATGCCGTCGAGGTGGTGTCGACGCCGAGCGGCGTCACCCACCTCACCTTCACCCGATGAGTGCTGCCCGCCCGACGCTCCATCTCACCGTCGGCCTTCCAGGCACCGGCAAGACCACGGCCGCTCGGCGCTGCGGCAGGCGGCGGCGGACCTCGGGGCTGCCGTCGAGCTGCACTACTTCGAGGTGACCACCGAGGAGCAGCGTCGCCGCGCCGACCGCCGGCAGGCGGAGGCGCCGCACACGACGTGGCCGATGTCCGACGCGGAGCTCGCCGAGTGGGCGTCCCGTTTCGAGCCGCCGACACCCGGGGAGCTCGACGGCAGCGAGCCCGTGGACGAGCCACCGACCGGGTTCGAGACCTGGGACGCGTGGCGTGCGCACCGCTGGCCGCCCACCGTCTCGTGACGGCGGGGCCCCGCCAACGCAGGGGCTGGGACGCCCGCGGCGACCCGGGTTGTCGCGCGCCTCAGAGCGGCGCGAGAGGGCCGGGTGGCTTGAGCGGGTGGGGCGGGGGCAGCTTCTGCCAGTTGGGCGGCATGAGGAACCGGTCTCGAGGCTGGTGCTCGTAGTAGCCCGCCAGCTGTGGGAGCGGCGTCTGGCGGATCTGCCACGTGCGGCCCTGGTCGAGGCTCACGACGAGCTGGTCCTTGTCGGGGGTGACGCTCTGGTAGTAGGCGACCTCGCAGTCCGGTCCGCCCTCGGCCATGGTGGTCGAGTAGGGGTCGGCCGGCAGGCTGGTGCTGGCGAACGAGCCGTCCCGCTGCTGGATGACCAGCCTGGTCCGCGTCCCGACGCCGGACAACCCCCAGAGGCCGCACCCTTGGGCGGTCGGGGTGGCCCAGCGCGTGTCGGGCAGGTCGGGCACCGCGAGGCGCTCGAGGGTGTGGGCGCCGACGTTGAGCGAGCACAGGCCGACCTGGTCGGCGCACTCGATGCTGCTCACCCCGTAGTTGTGGGTGACGGGGGTGTTCATCACGGTGAGCGGCACCGGCTTGGTCATGGTGGCGGAGAGCAGGTAGGGCCCGGGCTGCTCGTGCGCCCAGTACCAGAGGCCGTCGCCGACCACGCGCAGCAGGCCGTCCCCCGTGCGCGACGGCTGCGAGAGCGAGTCGGTGACAGCGCCGAGGGTGACGAGCCGGTGGCCCGACCCGTCGACAACGGCGATCGCCTCCTGGCCGAGGCAGTCGTTGTCGTGCGTCGGCTTGAGGCACCGCTTCCACACGGTGAGGAGGGTGCGCGGGTCGGTGCGGGATCCGAGCTGCTTGACGATCGCCGCAGACGGGTGCCCGATGATGTCGTCGGCGGACCAGCCGGTGTCGAGCGACGGTGCGGGCTTGGGCACCCGCTCCGACGGGATCTGCGGCCGCCGTAGCTGGCTCAGGCCTGCGAGCGCGATCGTCAGGGCGAGCACGGCGGCAACGGCCGCGGCCACGGCGACGAGCGCACGGCGTCGACGGGCGCGACGCTGCCCGGCGATCATGACGTCGAAGGGCAGCTGGTCGACCGACCGTTCGGTGTCTCGCGCGAAGCTGCGAAGGTCAGACATGGTCGGCCTCCTCACGGTCGCTGAGGTAGGCGGCCATCTGGGTGCGGGCTCTGGCGAGGCGCGCCTTGACCGTCCCTTCCGGCACCGAGAGCTCGCGCGCGATCTGCGCGACGCTGAGGTCGGCGACGTAGTGCAGCACCGCCGTGAGCCGCACCTGGTCGCCCAGCTGGCTCAACGCGTACACGATGGCGACGTGGTCCTCGGGGGCCCGGGGGCCGAGCTCGATGCTCAGCTCGGCCCTGAACCTCGGCAGCACGCGTCCGGCCACCCGGGCCCGGCGCCAGCGGTTGCGCAGTCGGTTCAGCGCGACGGTCCGCAGCCACGCCTCCTTGTTGGAGGCTGCGACGAAGTCGGAGCGGTGCGTCAGGGCCGTCAGGAACGACTCCTGCACGACGTCCTCGGCCTCGGCCCGGTTGCCACACAGGGCGACCATCTGGGTCACGAGGCGCCGGTAGGACAGGTCGTACACCGCGCGGATCGCGTCGTCGCCATCGTCGTCATCGTGCATGAGCGGGCCACCTACCGATTCCCCCTGTCGATGCTTCCACTCCGGACGAACCCCGAGTGGGCGTTTCGGTTGCATGCGCCGTCCGTCGTGGTGGGGAGCCCTCCTCCTCCACGGCAGCTGCGCCGTGTCGGCGCGGGTGCGCTGTCGGGTCAGTACAGCTAGGTGGCGCCGCGGACGTGGCGGAACGGCGTGGCGGCCAGGCCGACGGCGACGAGCGCGAAGACGCCCGCCGCGACGAGCAGGGTGAGCCGGATGCCCCACGCGTCGGCGAGCACACCGGCGACCGGGGCGACGACCATCGCGACGGCGCGGTTGAACGACCGCAGCGTCGTGTTGGTGCGGGCCTGCAGCGCGTCGGGGGTCACCAGCTGCCGGTAGCTCATCTCGTGGGAGTTGCTCATCCCCATCGCCAGGCCGTAGAGGAGCTGGCCGACGAGCACGGCCGCGAACGCCGGCGAGCCCGTCGACCCCGCCAGCACCATGGCCACCACCCCTGCGGTCGTGACGACGTGGCAGCCGATGATCGTGCGGCCGGTGCCGAGCCGGCGCCCGACCCACGTGGTCACCACGGCACCAGCGACGGCGCCGACGCCGCCGGCCGCGCCGATGATGCCGAACTGCAGGGCGGACAGGTCGAGGGTGAGCAGGACGTAGGGGGCCAGCACCACGCCGACGACGGCGTTGCCGACGAACCAGGCGTGGGTGGCCACGGCGATCGCGGTCAGGCCCGACGACCGGTAGACCCAGCGCACGCCCTCGACGATCTCGCGCAGCAGCCCGCGGACCGTGACCCCCGTGCGCGGTGGCGGCTCGTCGACGCGCATCCGGCGCAGCGTCAGGGCGGAGTAGACGTAGCTGAGGGAGTCCAGGAGCACGGCCAACGGCGCACCGACCGCGTTGACCAGCAGGCCACCCAGAGCCGGGCCGGCGGTCGAGGCCGCGGCGTCGGTCCCGTCGATGCGAGCATGCGCCGGCTGCAGATGCCTGGCGTCGAGCAGCCTTGGCAGCAAGGACATCTCGGCCGCACCGTTGATGACCGCGGCGGTGCCGGATAGTGCGACGACGACGAGCAGAGCGGGCAGCGACAGCGCACCGACCCACCAGAGCAGAGGGATCGTCAGCAGGAGCACCGCCTGAGCCAGGTCGGTGCCGACCAGGAGCGGCAGCCGTCGTCTGCCGTCGACGATGGCTCCCACGAGCAGCCCCAGCACCAGGTAGGGCAGCCAGCGCGCGGCGTTGAGCCACCCGACCTCGGTGGCCGTGCCGTGGAGGTCGAGGACGACCAGTGCCTGCAGTGCGAAGAGGGTGACGTACGACCCGAGGCCGGAGACCGCGCTCGCCCTCCAGAAGCGCACGAAGGCCGCGGAGGGCCACGCGTCGCTGCCGGTCACGGACGCGAGTCTCCCACGGCCGGTGGAGCCCACGGCATACGGCGAGGCAGCGGGTGCACCCGCCGCATGCCGCGGGTGGTCACGGCGTGTAGTAGCCCATGAGGTCGGCGACGACGTGGGTCGAGCCCGCGGCGTTGTAGACGTTGACGAGGCCGCCCGTCGTCGTGCTCGTGGCCACGGCGTTGGTGATGCTGCGCCCGGCGACCGTCGAGAGCGACGAGGTGCCGGGCTGGCTCTGGCCGGAGCGGTACAGCGAGAGCCAGCCGTTCGCCGTCGAGGTCCCGGCAGCGGACAGGGACGCGCCCCACACGGGATACGTGGTGTTGGGGATGCCGAAGGTCGTGGCCCGCCCCGCCCCGAGCGCGCCACCTGCCACGCCCCACCCGAGCCGGGTGTCCACCAGCCTGCGGGGCGCGACCGCGACGAACTTGAGCCCGCGACCGTCGACGTAGAAGCCCAGGGCGTCCACGACGACGTCGACCTGCCCCTGGGCCACCCAGAGAATCACACGGCCCGACTGGTCCGCCGGGATGGTGATGAGGTTCGCCACGGGCGTGCCCGCGGAGACGCTGAGGGTCGGGACCGCCGGTCGGGCCGTGCCGGCCCGATAGGCGGTGAGGGTGGTCGTGGCGGACGCGTTGAGCGTGGTGACGTTGAAGGTGACCGCGCGGGTGCCGCTGAGCAGACCCGGGATGGTGAAGGTGAGCGGGCGGGCCGCCGAGACCTGCTGGCGAGGGGCGCCCACACCGGTGCGGGTGTCGACGAGGCGGGCCGGCCGGGTGTAGGCCGCGTAGCCCGCTCCCGTGCCGGTGCGGAAGTAGCCCTCGAGGTCGGCGATGACGTTGATCGAACCCTTGGCGTTGAACAGGCGCACCTTGCCGCCGGGCGCGACGCCGACGGTCACCTGGGTGGTGACGTTGCGACCGGGCACCACGTCGACGTTGGACGTGAACCGGCGGGCCATGTGAGCCGGGTATGCCGTCACGGTCGTCGGCGTCGTCGCGTTCAGTGCCGTCACGTTGAGGGTGACGGCGGTCGCCGTCGACGGCAGCCCCGGCACCGTCAGCACCACCGACGTGTTGGCCGGGAGCGGACGCTGCGCGGTGCCCAGGCCCGTCCTCGTGTCGAGCAGGCGCCGCGCCGTCACCGGCACGTAGACCGACCGGCCCACGACGTACTGGTAGGTGCGCCACGTCGACGCCGCGGAGGACCTGATGGAGGGCACCTGCGGGTAGGCGGCGTCACCGGGGCAGCTGGTCAGGCTGAGGTCGCGGTGGCCCATCACCCGCGGTTTCGTCACCCGCACCCCGGCGTCGTAGCGCGAGCTGCCGGCCGAGGTCAGCACGACGGACGAACCGGGGTCGAAGCTCGACCGGTCGGCCTGCCACGCGATGGTGCGGCTCACCGCGCTGGTGACTGCGCTCGGCATCGTCACGCTGGTGAAGGTGCCGATGACCGAGACGCCGAAGGTCTCGGCGTTGAAGCCGCCCGCGTGGGCGCCCTGCGTGAAGCCGGTGAGCCCGCCCTTGCGGCCCTCGTAGATGCGGCCGAAGCGGTCGACGAGGAAGTTGTAGCCGATGTCGCACCAGCCGTTGCTCTGCGTGTGGTAGGCGAAGATCCCGCGCACCAGACCCGGCGCCTGGGCAGCCGTGTAGTCGTTCGCGTTGACGGTGTGGTGAACGACGCCCGCCTTGAAGCCGCCGACGGCGTCGGGCTGGCACGGCATCATGCTCTCGTTCGCGCCCCACTGGGCGCGGGTCACGACGGTGGGCTGCGGCACGGATGCGAGCGTGGCGGCGGACATGGCGGTGGTCGTGGCGGTGGTGGCGGTGCTCGTGGTCGATGCGGTGGCGGTGCGGGAGCCGGTGGTGCCGCTGGGTCCGGTCGCGGCGGTGGTGGTGGCCAGGGTGGCCGTGCCGTCGGAGGTCGAGGTCCCGACCGGCGACGCGGCGACGGTGGCGTCCGACGGCGCGGTCTTTGCGTCGACCAGGCTCACCGCGAGGTCGCGCGGTGCTGAGCCCCCGTCCGTGAGGACCCGGACCTCGACCGCGTCGGAGCCGGCCGCGGTGAGCGGGTCGGTGCCCTTCCGGGCATTGCGGCTCTCGGCCGTGCCGGCATCGGGACCGTGCTCGTCATCGACCCCGAGGCCGATCCAGCTGCTCCACGCGCCCTTCGCGTGGGTGCGCGCCTCGACGGTGAGCCCGGCGGGCGTCGCGCCCTGGTAGGTCACGCCGACGACGTCGAACTTCGTGCCGGATCGGCTGACCGCGGCGACGACCTTGCGCGAGCCGGGGGCACCGGACGACGTGGCAGTGCTGGGCGCCTGCTTCGAGGCGCTCGCGACAGGCGGGATCGGCACCCTGGTCACGGACGGCGTGACCGGTGCCGCGCCGAGGCCCGGCACCGCCCCCGCCACGGTGCCGGGCCTCGCTGCCGGTGCCGCGGAGGCGCCGCCTGCGCCGAATGGGCCGGTCGTCGCCAGCGTGACCGGAGCCACCAGGGCAAGGACGGTGGTGGCTGCGGCGCGGGTGAGGGCAGGGTGTGGACGCATCGGGGACTCCTTCGCATCAGAACTGTCGTTCTGTCCCGTTTGTCACACTATGGGCATCGCCATGAGGCCCCAACGGCCGGCACCTGTGAATCAGCCCCGGACTCGGTCAGCAAAGAACCATCGACCGGTAAGGCGGGCGCGAAGGCGTGCGGTCGCGCTACAGCCGGGCCCTCAGCATGCACTCGCTGTCGACCTCGGCCGGCTTCTCGTCCACGCCGGCCAGTCTCGCGGAACGAGCGACGCGGCGCCGCAGCCATTTTCTGGGCCGTCGCGTGTCCATGGGGTCGTCGCGCGCGGCGCACGTGGCCGGCAGGCCCCGCGCGGCCGCGGGACCCGTGCGGCATACGGTGTCGGTCATGGAGCGTGGAGGCGAACCGGGGCTCGCGGCGTGGCTCGACCTGTCGGCGGGGGTCGCGGGAGACATGCTGCTGGCCACCCTCGTCGACGCGGGGGCCGACCTCGACGAGACGCAGTCGGCGGTGGACGCCGTCATCCCCGGCACGGTGCGGCTCACGGCCCGCGACGTGCAGCGCGCCGGGATGCGCGCGCTCAAGGTGGACGTCGAGCTGCTCGTGGCCGACCAGCACCACCGCTCGTGGTCGACGATCCGCGACCGACTGGTGTCGGCGGCCCTCGACGAGTCGACCCGCCGGCGGGCACTCGCGGTCTTCGGCGCGCTGGCCGAGGCCGAGGCTCGCGTGCACGGAGTGGGCGTGGACGAGGTGCACTTCCACGAGGTCGGTGCCTGGGACTCGATCGCCGACGTGGTCGGGGTCTGCGCCGCCCTGACCTCCCTCGGCATCTCGGACGTCACGGCATCGACCGTCGCCGTCGGGTCGGGGACCGTGGCAGCGGCGCACGGGCGCATCCCCGTCCCGGTGCCAGCGGTGCTCGAGCTCCTCCGAGGCTGGCAGGTGACCTCCGGCGGCGACGGCGAGCTCGCGACGCCGACAGGGGTCGCGCTGGCGACCGCGCTCGCGACCGGGCAGGGGGCGCTGCCGCCTCTTCAGGTCACGGGAAGCGGTGTGGGCGCCGGGACCAAGGACGTGCCGGGGCGCCCGAACGTCGTGCGGGTCGTGCTCGGTCGCGAGCGCGGTCGCCAGCGCGA
>CBHRRQ010000168.1:0-8957 GCA_966081555.1 uncultured Terrabacter sp. | reverse complement strand
CGTCGGCGATCTCGCGGTTGCCGAGCAGGAAGGTCTCCTCGTCGCCGAAGATCTCGACCGTCACGAGCATGCCGGGCTCGACGACACCGTCGTCGGGGGGCGTCTCGCCGATCGTCGCGTTGTGGAGCAGCTCGGTGAGCTGGCGGATGCGGGCCTCCATCTTGCCCTGCTCCTCGCGGGCGGCGTGGTAGCCGCCGTTCTCCTTGAGGTCGCCCTCCTCGCGGGCCTCTTCGATCTTGCGCGCGATCTCGATGCGACCTTCGCCCGTCAGCTGGTCGAGCTCCGCCTTGAGGCGGTCATAGGCCTCCTGGGTCAGGAAGCCAGCGGCAGTGTCGGTCACTGTTGTCACTCCTCGATTGAAGAGCGCCCACGCGGTGCTCGCGTGGGCGCCTACACAAAAAGAAAGGGACCGAACCGTGGTGTCACCGACTCGACATGCCGGTCGGCGACGGGTCCGGACCCTTGGATGAAGCAACAAGGATAACAAAGTGAACGGCAAAAGCGCAGTTCACGGCGCTTTCGTGGCCACCACGTGGACCGCCGGCGTCGGTCAGGAGCAGGTCTTGACCTGCCCGGTGACGGCTCGCGACGTGGTGCGCAGGGTCGCGGACATCCGCGTGGTCTCGTCGGCGCTCGCCGGCACCGTCACGCTGCTCGTGCCCACGGGTGAGAAGTCGCGGGCCAGCGCCTCGACCGCGCAGGTCAGGGCCGTGCCGCCCGGTCGGTAGACCTCGAAGTCGACGCGCACCTGCTGGTCGCTGACGACCTTGTACCCGAGCGTCTGCCAACTCGGCTGCCCGAGCGTGGCCGAGAGCCCGAACCAGATGGCGAGCCCGACGCCGGCGAGGATGCCGACCGCGCCGATGACCCACCACTTGAGCTGGCCGGGGGCGGGGCGGGGCAGGGTCTTGCGGGACGGCATACGAAGTCCTGGCGGTCGGAGCCCGGGCGTCGGTGGCCGCGGGTGGGAGTGAGAGGATGACAGGCGGGTCCAGTGTCTCGTATGCCGGCACGGCACGACGCGCGGGCCCGAGCGCAGAGCGGTCACGAGCCGCTCGCGCCCACCACCGACGATCGACGAACAGGGAGCCACGTGGCCGAGGGCATGCGGTTGATGGCGGTGCACGCGCACCCCGACGACGAGTCGAGCAAGGGCGCGGCGACGACGGCCAAGTACGTCGCTGCCGGTGCGTCCGTCATGGTCGTCTCGTGCACCGGTGGCGAGCGCGGCGACATCCTCAACGAGAAGCTCAAGGACGACCCGCACATCCTGCGTGACATCGCGCAGGTCCGCCGCGACGAGATGAAGGCCGCTCAGGAGGTGCTCGGCTGCGAGCACACGTGGCTCGGCTTCGTCGACTCCGGTCTGCCGGAGGGCGACCCGCTACCGCCCCTGCCCGACGGCTGCTTCGGCCTCGAGGACATCGACGTGACGACGGAGGCGCTGGTGCGGGTGATCCGCGCGTGGCGCCCCCACGTCATGACGACGTACGACGAGAAGGGCGGCTACCCGCACCCCGACCACATCATGTGCCACACGGTGTCGATGGCGGCCTTCGAGGCGGCCGGCGACCCGAACCGCTACCCGCACGCGGGCGAGCCGTGGCAGCCGCTCAAGATCTACTACAACGGCGGCTGGTCCAAGCCGCGCCTCGAGGCGATCCACGAGGCGATGCTCGCCGAGGGCCTCGAGAGCCCGTATGCCGAGTGGCTGGCGAACTGGAAGCCGCGCCGTTCGGGTCGCCCCACGACGACGATCGCGTGCGGTGACTTCTTCGAGACGCGTGACCGCGCGCTCATGGCCCACGCGACCCAGGTCGACCCCGACGGCTTCTGGTTCCAGGTGCCGCTCGAGATCCAGAAGCGTGTCTGGGGCGTCGAGGAGTTCGAGGCGGCGCTGTCGTACGTGCCCGTGGCCGAGGGCGAGGACGACCTCTTCGCGGGTCTCGGTACGCCGGCCGAGGCCGACGCCCTCGCCACCCGCGGCGACCTCGAGCTCGTCCACGACGGGCGCGTCACGGAGGAGCCGGAGCCCGAGGAGGGCGCCGAGGAGGCTCGGCACCAGCACGGCGACAGCTCCGACACGCACACCGACGACCAAGACCAAGCCGACGAGAAGGCGGACGCCTGATGGGCAGCGGCGGCAACCTCCCGGTCGGCCCCGGCATCTGGGGCTTCATCGCCTTCTTCGTGCTCGCGATCTCGCTGTGGCTGCTCGTGCGCAACATGAACAGCCGGCTGCGCCGGATGGCCTACCGCGACCGCGACGAGGCGGCGGCCCGGGCCGAGGCCGACGGTGCCGCGCAAGGCCCGGAGCCGGACCCCTCGCAGGACGCGCCCGTCGAGGGCGACACCGCGGGCGACGCGCCCGACGACCGTCAGGCCCCCCGCAACGACTGAGACGCCCTGATCGAGAGAACGCTCCGTCACGCGATGCGCGTGACGGAGCGTTCTCTCGATCAGAGGAGGGCTGCTCGTCAGGTGGCTGCCTGGTAGCCGATGACGGCGAGGGCGACGGCCGCGAAGTGCGTGGCGAAGCCGCCGAGCGTGAAGGCGTGGAAGACCTCGTGGAAGCCGAACCACTTCGGCCACGGGTTGGGTCGCTTGGTGCCGTAGACGATGCCGCCCGCGGTGTAGAGCAGCCCGCCGAGGCCGATGAGCGTGCCGATGAGCGGGCCACCCTCGCGCCAGAAGGGCACGACGTAGAAGACCGCCGTCCAGCCGAGCGCGATGTAGAGGGCCGTGTAGAGCCAGCGCGGCGCGCTGACCCAGAAGATGCGGAAGAGCACGCCGCCGATCGCGGCGCCCCAGATCACGGTGAGCAGCAGTCGCGCCTGGTCGGCCGACAGCAGCGTCACCGCGAACGGCGTGTAGGTGCCGGCGATGATGAGGTAGATGTTCGAGTGGTCGAAGCGCTTGAGCAGGCCCGCCATCCTCGGCCCCCAGGTGCCGCGGTGGTAGACGGCCGACACCCCGAAGAGCAGGGCGGCACTGACCGTGAAGACGATCGAGGCGGTGCGCACGGCGCCCGGGTCGGACAGCAGCACGAGCACGAGCCCGCCGAGCAGGGCGACGGGGAACATGCCGAGGTGCAGCCACCCTCGCAGGCGTGGCTTGACGATGGCGACGAGGTCGGCGACGGGTCCGTTGGAGGACTCCTCGCGGGGCTGCTCGGTCGTGGTGCTCATGGCCCGAGTGTAACCTACGGAACCGTAAGTTACGGGTGCGTAGGTTGGATGGAGTTCACAAAGGCGCCCGACGTCACACAACCTCCACATCCGCCTCACACAACCCGCCGACAGCTGCCGGCCGACCGCTGAGATCGCGTCGATCCCGGAGGGTACGGTGGGACCGCGGCCCACGCGGGTCGCGGCCGAGGGCGAGGACGATCGAGTCGACGAGGAGGCCCCTGTGGGGTGGCGCGATGTGGTCTACGGCGCGTACGAACGCCGGGTCCTCAAGGATCTTCCCAAGGAGTCCCTCCCGCGGCACGTGGCCGTCATGCTCGACGGCAACCGGCGCTGGGCCCGCGCCCGCGGCGCCGGCACGGCGAGCGGGCACCAGGCCGGCGCCGACAAGATCGAGGAGCTGCTCGAGTGGTGCCGCGAGGCGGGCGTCGAGTACGTCACCCTCTGGCTGCTCTCGACCGACAACCTGCGTCGGCCGCAGGAGGAGCTCGCCCCGCTGCTCAAGATCATCGAGACCGCCGTCGCCGACCTGGCCGACACCGGCAACTGGCACCTGAAGATCGTCGGCGCGCGTGACCTGCTGCCCCGCGAGACCGCCGACAGCCTGAGAGACTCGGCGAGGCGCACCAAGGACGTCGACGGCATGACGGTCAACGTCGCCGTCGGCTACGGCGGCCGCCGCGAGATCGCCGACGCGGTGCGCGACCTCCTGCTCGAGCGCGCGGCAGCGGGCGAGTCCATCGAGCAGATCGCCGCCGGCCTCACCGCCGACGACATCGCCGGGCACCTCTACACCAAGGGCCAGCCCGACCCCGACCTCGTCATCCGCACCTCCGGCGAGCAGCGCCTCGGCGGCTTCCTGCTCTGGCAGAGCGCCACCTCCGAGTTCTACTTCTGCGAGGCCTACTGGCCCGACTTCCGCCACGTCGACTTCCTGCGTGCGCTCCGGGCGTATGCCGGCCGGCACCGTCGGTTCGGCAGCTGACCCACCGCGGGGGCGCAGCGGGGCGCAGCGGGGCGCAGCGGGGGCGCTGTGTGGGGAGTGCTCCCCATTGTCCGAGTTCGCCCCCGCCCCGTAGGTTTCGGGGAGCCGGCTGGAAGACTCACCGGCGGCACACGGCATACGGCCCGGGTGGCGAGCCCACCGGAGCCACGCGACGACGTCAGGGGAGCAGCGGAACATGGCGATCTACAAGAAGGGCGCCGACCCGGTGGCGCTGCGCGCGTCGGCCGAGCGGATCACGGGCCACGCCCGCGAGTGCGAGACCGTCAAGGGTGAGGCGAGCCGTGCCGTCCACGCGCTCAAGGGGGAGTGGGGCGGCGGCGACCTCGATCACCTGATGAACCGTTGGCCGCCGATCGAGGCCCAGCTGACCCAGTTCGGCACCGACCTCGGCAAGCTCGCCGAGGCGCTGCGACGCAACGCCGGAGCCCAGGACTCGACGAGCGGTCAGGGGTCCGGCGGCGTGGGCCCGATGGGCGCCCCCGGCTCGGGCGTGCCGTTCGGTCCGGGCTCGCCGACCGGCGCCGGCGGGTCGGGCTCGGGTGACGACGGCTCGTCCCCCCTCGACGGCATCGAGAACGCGATGACGATCTTCGGGATGCCGAGCCTGCTCGCCCAGACCGCCGCCTTCGGTGCGGTCTTCTCGCGCTCGCAGGGCGCCCTGATGAGCGGTCGGTACCTCTCCAACATCACCGAGATGATGCGCGTGGGGGACAGCATGCTCGACGTGTTCCCGGGCGCCTCGAAGTTCGCCGCCGGGGCGAACCTCTTCGCGGACGCCTGGGACATGAAGGGTCTCTCCGGGCTCTTCGCCGAGGGCAGCGCGGCCGGCAACGCCGTCGGCAAGTTCGGCGTGCTCGGGCCGGTGGGCATCGGGATCAGCGCAGCCCAGCTCGGCGTCTCGATCGCCGAGGGTGACACCGAGGGCATCATCACCAACGGCCTCAGCACGGGCCTCGCCGCCGGCGCCGTCTTCGCGCCGCCGCCCGTCAACATCGCGTGCGGCGTGGCCGGGCTCGGTGTGGCGGCCTACCAGAACATCCCGGCCGTGCACGACGCCGTCAACGCCGTCGGCGAGGGCATCGCCGACGTCGCGGGCGACATCGGCGACGCGGCCTCCGACGCCTGGGACTCGGTGACGAGCATCTTCTGACCGGCTGCCTGCCCGGGCCATCTGTCGCCCGATGATGACCTCCGGCAAGGCCGGGCGACACGCGTCGGCACCGGTCACCGCGGGGCTGGGCGAGCACGACGAGAGACGGCACGACAAGATGGGTGCCGTGCCACAGGGACCGATGAAGGAGCACACCAATGTCCACAGCCACTGACCCGCTCGCCGGATCAGAGCTCGCGCGGGTGCCGCTGCCCGACGACGTCTACGGTTTCGGCTGGGCCGAGATCCGCTACCTGCTGGGTCGGCACTCGACCGAGAGCAGCCGCATGACGGTGGCCTCGCTCGGCTTCGACGCCGCGCCGACCGACGAGCTCGTCGGCGCCGCCGGTGTGGCGTCGCTGCTCGCTCGCGGCCTGGCCGAGCCAGACGGCGACCGTGCCGTCAGCCGCGGCGAGGCGGCCGTGCTCGAGACGGTCTTCGCCCGCGCCAGGCGGTGGAGCGGCATCAGCGTCCGCGACGGCGAGCAGGGCGACCTCATGGTCGTGCTCGAGGACGGCGACATCATCGCGTTGCTGCAGCCGCGCAGCCTCGGCACCTGGTTCGTCGGCCTCACCGACGCCGTCGACCGGCCCGCCGAGGTGCTGGCCCGCGCCGTCGAGCAGCTGCGTGGCGGGGCCGGGTCGGCCCGGTTCGCGATCGAGACGCGCACCCTCGAGGGCAGCGTCGGCACCCGCTACTTCCGCCCCGACGGGGCCGGCTGGACCGTCTCCGACTCGCCCGACGGCGAGCCCCGCCCGGTGACGTCCGGCCTCGCGGGCGAGCTCGCGCAGCTGCTGCCCGGAGCGCCCGCATGAGTGCCCCCACGCCTCCCACGCCGGCGTCCGGCGGCCGGGTGGGCGACCCCCCGCCGTACGCCTGGCTCGACGATCCCGCCCAGCCCTTCGGTCCGGTCGGCATCCGCACGACCGTCGTGCTCGGGTCCGCCCTCGGCGCGATCGGGCTGTTCGGGCTGGCCTTCGGCCTCTTCGGCGGCGACCAGGCGCGAGGTGCCCGGCTCGGCGTCGGCATCGTCTTCGTGCTCATCGGCGCGATGGTGGTCCGCATGGGAACGGCCCGGCGGGCCTGGCGCGAGCGCAACCCCGGTGTCGACCCGCTCGCGGCCGCGGTGGAGTCCGGCGCGAACGTGGGCAGCGCCTTCGGCAACGACTCCCGCGTCGCGCGCTTCGGCCGCTGGCTGCTCGTGGCCGTGTGCGCGGCCGTGACGCTCGTGATGGTGCTCGCCCTGCGGCGCGCGGTCACGGGCGAGACGCCGACGAGCGCGGGGGGCGTGGTCGTCATCGTGCTGCTCGGGCTCTTCGCCGCCGTCATCGGCGCCATGGCCGCGCTGCGCACCCGCCCGCGAGGTCGCTGAGCTGCCGCGCGCGTGCGCTGCGGGGGCCGCGCTGACGCGACCCCTCAGGGCCAGGCCGTGTGCCCTCGGGGCTGCTCGGGCGTCGTCGCCGGCGTCCCCGGACGTATGCCGCCGGGGTCCCCGGCCGTATGCCGGGCGCGAGGTCAAGGCGGTCGTGCGGACGTCTGGTGGGCGGCTGCGTTTCCGGCGGGTGAACTCTCCGGCGACACGACGCCACAACGGCTCTCAATGCGCGTCCCCGTCGGATCCGGGTCGTACCGTCGTCCCAACGGCCGACACCCGTCGGACGTTGCCAGGAGGCCCACCCATGGAGCGATCGCTCAGGACGGAGGGCCGGGCACGACGCCACCCTCTGGTGGCCGCCCGGCATCTCGGGAGCGATCAGGCGCGCTGAGCGCGCCGCGTAGGGAGTGGCACATGGCACGTACGACCCGTCAGGTCACGTCGGACGCCAGCACGACAGCCAGCAGCACGACCACCAAGCCGGCCGCGGCCTCCACACGCGCCACCACAGCAGCGACGGCACGCGACCGCGAGCCCGAGCACAAGACGTACGTCCTCGACACGTCGGTGCTGCTGTCCGACCCGCGGGCGATGCTCCGCTTCGCCGAGCACGAGGTCGTGCTGCCGGTCGTCGTCGTCACCGAGCTCGAGGGCAAGCGACACCACCCCGAGCTCGGCTACTTCGCCCGCCAGGCCCTGCGGCTGCTCGACGACCTGCGCGTCAGCGAGGGGCGGCTCGACAGGCCGGTCGGCGTCGGCGACGACGGCGGCACGCTCCGCGTCGAGCTCAACCACACAGACCCGTCCTCGCTGCCGGCCGGCTTCCGCCTCGGCGACAACGACACCCGCATCCTGGCCGTCGCCAAGAACCTCGCCAACGAGGGCTGCGACGTCACCATCGTGTCCAAGGACCTCCCGATGCGCGTCAAGGCGTCGGCCTGCGGCCTCGAGGCCGAGGAGTACCGCCACGAGCAGGGGGTCGACTCGGGCTGGACCGGGCTGCAGGAGCTCGAGGTCACCACCGACGAGCTCGACCAGCTCTACGACCGCGGGCGCGTCGAGCACGCGGGCGCGGCCGAGCTGCCGTGCCACACCGGTCTCGTCCTGCTCTCGCCGCGGGGAAGCGGTCTGGGGCGGGTCGGGGCCGACAAGCAGATCCGGCTCGTGCGCGGCGACCGCGACGCGTTCGGCCTGCACGGCCGCAGCGCCGAGCAGCGCATCGCCCTCGACCTGCTGCTCGACCCCGACGTCGGCATCGTCAGCCTCGGCGGCCGGGCCGGCACCGGCAAGTCGGCCCTCGCGCTCTGCGCGGGGCTCGAGTCGGTGATGGAGCGCCGCATCCAGCGCAAGGTCCTCGTCTTCCGCCCGCTCTTCGCGGTGGGTGGCCAGGAGCTCGGCTACCTGCCCGGCACCGAGGCCGAGAAGATGAACCCGTGGGGACAGGCGGTCTTCGACACCCTGAGCGCGCTGGTCTCGACCGAGGTGGTCGAGGAGGTGATGGACCGGGGGCTGCTCGAGGTGCTGCCGCTCACGCACATCCGTGGTCGGTCGCTCCACGACGCCTTCGTCATCGTCGACGAGGCGCAGTCGCTCGAGCGCAACGTGCTGCTCACCGTGCTCTCGCGCATCGGCCAGAACTCGAAGGTCGTGCTCACCCACGACGTCGCCCAGCGCGACAACCTCCGCGTCGGGCGCCACGACGGCGTGGCGGCCGTCATCGAGAAGCTCAAGGGCCATCCGCTCTTCGCCCACGTCACCCTGACTCGCAGCGAGCGCAGCCCCATCGCGGCCCTCGTGACGGACATGTTGGAGGGTCTGGACGTGTGACCTGAGTCACGTCACGCACGGCGCCTCCCGAGCACGGGTTCGGGGGGCGCCGTGTTCTGGCACACAGGCGCAAAACACCACAACTACCCATTACGGTTGGGCTCGAACTTGATCTCGGGTGCCTTCGCTGGCACCGTTGCTCATCGAAGATCTCGGAACGGTAACGCTCGCCGTGGGGTGTGAGCGCTGTCGGGACCGTGACCTCCCTCCCGTACGACCAGTCTCGGGCCGGCCAGTCGCCGGCCCTTTTTCATGCCTTGCGCAGGACCAGCGTGCGCCACCACGCGCCACCGGTCTCGAGGTCGATGCGCCGTTCGAAGCTGAAGCCGCGGCTTGCATAGGCTTCGAGCACCATGGCCGCCTGCTCGACCAGCAGGCCGCTCAGCAGCACCCGGCCGCCCGGCCGCAGCG
>CBHRRQ010000167.1:0-9021 GCA_966081555.1 uncultured Terrabacter sp. | reverse complement strand
CAGCAGCACGTGAGCGACACTGCTGACGGCGGCACCTCCGGGGGCGACGCCGAGAACACCGTCAACTGGACCACCGACCCCGTCGAGCTCGAGGGTGTCGACCCGGCAGACCCGCCGACCCACATGCTGCCGGGCCTGTGGCACGGCGGGTGCCCCGTCGACTTCGACTGGGTGCGCCGCACCGGCATCGATGCGGTCGTCGACCTCGCCGACCCGGACGCCTACCCGCCGGCCGACGCCATCGAGGGCCTCACCTACGTCAAGTGCCCGCTCGTCGACGCCGACGACGTGCCGGACCCCGGTGTGACGCTGCGGCTGGCCCACCTCGTCGCAGGACTCGTGCGCGACGGGCGGCGCGTCCTCGTGCACTGCACCTTCGGGCGCAACCGTTCCGGGCTGCTCGTGTCTCTCGTGGTGCGCGACCTGCTGGGGGTCACCGGCGCCCAGGCGCTCGCCCACGTGCAGTCACGCCGCGACGGCGCTGTCAACAACGAGTCGTTCGCCCACTGGTTGCGCTCACTGCCCGTTCCGGCCTCAGTCGGGGACGAGCCGACCGGCCAGCAGTCCAAGGCCTGCTGAGCCCTCCGGACCGACCCGAGCAGGGCCGGGCGGGGCCGGCGCCCGACCGGGATCAGACGGGCGTGCGCCAGAGGCGCACCTCGGCCTCGAGCCAGTCGAGGTCGCGACCGTGGTGCCGGCAGTCCCAGATGCGGAAGACGACGCCGGCGAGGTCGGCGATGCGGTCGACGAGCTCGAGCCCGTCCCACGAGAGGACGTCGTGGCCGTATGCCGCACAGAAGTCGCGGTACGTGGCGCGGTCCATCTCGCCCGCCCGGTAGCGGCGCGACGCGCTCGTGAGGTCGTACTCCCGGGGACCACGCGCGACCCAGTCGAGGTCGATAAGGGTGGCGGTGTCGCCGTCGTGCATCACGTTCGACGGCGAGACGTCGCCGTGGATGATCCCCGGGCCCAGCTGCGACCGGGTGCGGGACAGCTCGTCGAGCAGGCTGTCGCGCGCCGCGCGAAGCACCCCGGCCTGCTCGGCCGGCAGCGCCTCCACCTGGGAGTCCAGGCGAGACAGGGGCGCCCACGCCGCAACCTCCGCTGTGGCGTGCTCCTCGTGGAAGGCGCGCAGCAGCGACCCGACCTCGGCCCAGGTCACCGCCCGAGTGACCGACCGGGTCCCCGACACCCGGCGCGCCGCCGTGACCACCCCGTCGGGGGTGGAGACGGCGGGCACGACGGCGCAGGTCGCGCTGCGCGAGCCTGCGAGGGCGGCGTGGATCCCGTCCAGGTGGGCCACGTCGGTGCCCGGCGGGTAGACCTTGAGCACGTGCTGACCGGCGCCCAGGACGACAGTCGTCAGCAGCCCGAGCACCTCGTCGACCGGCCCCACGACGACGGGCAGGTGCAGGCGGGCCTGCTCGACGGCGGCGAGCGCGGCATCGATGCCCCAGCCCGGCACGGGCAGCGGCAGCGCGGCGACCGGCGCGGCGACGGCGGCGGTGGCCTGCTGGGAGGTGGCGGACGGCATACGCAAGGCTCCGGGTGGCGGTCCTCGCCGGTCGCGGGCTTGTTGTCGCGCCAGCAGGACGCGGCAGGTTAACACGAGGTGAACCGGCCGGCGGGGCCGAGCCGAAGCCGGCGTCCGGTGCCCGATCGTCCGCCCCACTGGCAGGATGGCCGCCATGACCACGGACGTCCCCCTGAGCGTGCGCACCCCGTCACCCCTGGGCGAGTTCCTGCGCGCTCGCCGCAAGGAGCTGGCGCCCGAGGACGTCGGCATCAAGCGCGCCAAGGGCCGCCGTCGGGTGGGGCTCAGCCGCACCGAGGTCGCCGAGCTCGCGAACATCTCGGTCGCCTACTACGACATCATCGAGCGGGGCCGCGACCTGCGCCCCAGCAAGAGCGTCATCGACGGTCTCGCCCGCGCCCTCAAGCTCGGCACCGACGGCCGATCCCACCTGCACGCCCTCGCCTCGGGCACGCCGTCGCGCCGGCCCCAGGCGCCCGAGGAGCTCACCGAGGAGCTCGAGGAGCTGCTCGACTCGATCGACCCCAACCCGGCCTACGTCGTCGGCGCCCGCTGGGACGTGCTCGGCGCCAACCACACGGCGTGCCAGCTCTTCACCGACTGGGAGAGCAAGCGGAGCAAGCGCGAGCGCAACCTGCTGTGGTTCTACTGCTGCGACCCGGCGGCGCGCAGCCTCTTCGTCGACTGGGAGCAGGAGGCCGCCGACCAGCTGGCCCTCTTCCGCGAGGCGTACGCCCGCCACCCCGACGACCCCTCGTTCAAGCGCGTGCTCGACGAGATCTTCAAGGCCAACCCAGCCACGGTCGAGTGGTGGGAGCGCCACGACACCGACCCGACTCGCGGGCGCACCAAGCGAATTCGGCTCGACACCGGTCAGGTCATCCAGCTGCGCCAGCTCGTGCTCTCGGTGGCCGACGAGCCCGACATCCGCGTCATCAGCTACTTCGCCGACGTCGACGGCGACCTCGACGACGTCGAGCTCGACCTGTAGCCGAGCGTCTGGCTCAGCGCGGGGTCGCGCCGTTCAGCGGCGGCGCGTGCCGAAGATGCTCCGCGTGATCTCGCGGCCGATGACGGTGCCGGCCGAGCGGAGCATCGACTTGAACGCCGAGCTGCCGGCGACCTGCTGGATGAGGCTCGGCTCCTCCTTGGGGGCACGCTGCCTTGGGGCGGGGGCGGGGGCGGGGGCTGGAGCGGGCGCCGGGGCCTGGGCGGGCGCCGGCGCGGCCTGCTGGGGCGCAGGCGCCGCCTGCAGACGCTTGGCGAGCAGCTCGTACGCCGACTCGCGGTCGACGACGTCGGCGTACTTCGCCTTGAGCTGCGAGGCGTTGATGACGGCGTCCATGGTCGCCTGCGGAGAGGGGTCCATGAGCGAGTTCGGCGCCTTCATGCGCGTCCACGCGACGGGCGTCGGCACCCCCTTGTCGGAGAGCACCGTGACGACGGCCTCGCCGATGCCGAGGCTCGTCAGGAGCTTCTCCATGTCGTATGCCGTGTGCGGGTAGGTCGCGATGGCCTGCTTGAGCGCCTTCGCGTCGTCGGGGGTGAAGGCGCGCAGCGCGTGCTGGACGCGGTTGCCGAGCTGGGCCAGCACGCCCGAGGGCACGTCCTTGGGCGACTGGGTGACGAAGAAGACGCCGATGCCCTTCGAGCGGATGAGGCGCACCGTCTGCTCGATCGCGTCGAGGAAGGCCTTGCTCGCGTCGTTGAAGAGCAGGTGCGCCTCGTCGAAGAAGAAGACGAGCTTCGGCTTGTCGACGTCGCCCTCCTCCGGCAGGTCGTGGAAGAGGTCGGCCAGCAGCCACATGAGGAAGGTCGAGAACAGCTGCGGCCGGTCCTGCACCTGGGGCAGTTCGAGACAGGAGATGATCCCCTTGCCGTCGGGCGCCGTGCGCAGCAGGTCGCCCGTCTCGAACTCGGGCTCGCCGAAGAAGGCGCCCGCGCCCTGGTCCTCGAAGGTGATGAGGTTGCGCAGGATGACGCCGGCCGTCGCGCTCGAGAGGCCGCCGAGCTCCTTGAGGTCGGCCTTCCCCTCGTCGGAGGTGAGGTGGCTGATGACGGCGCGGAGGTCCTTGAGGTCGAGCAGCGCCAGGCCGTTCTTGTCGGCGTAGTGGAAGATCAGCCCGAGGCTGCTCTCCTGCGTGTCGTTGAGGCCGAGCACCTTGCTGAGCAGGGTGGGCCCGAAGGCGGTGATGGTGGCGCGGATGGCGATGCCGTTGCCCTTGCCGCCCAGCGTGTAGAACTCGGTGGGGTATGCCGTCGCGGTCCACGGCATGCCGACGTCGGCTGCGCGGGCGGTGATCTTGTCGCCGCCCTCACCGGGCGTCGCGAGGCCCGACAGGTCGCCCTTCATGTCGGCGAGGAAGACCGGCACGCCCTGGTCGGCGAGCTGCTCGGCCATCAGCTGCAGCGTCTTCGTCTTGCCGGTGCCCGTGGCGCCGGCCACGAGGCCGTGGCGGTTGAGCACGCTGAGCGGGATCTGGACCGGCGCGTCGGCATGGGCCTGCCCGTCGACGACCGCGGCACCCAGCTTGAGCACCCCGCCCTCGAACGCGTACCCCGCGCGGATCTCGTCGATCTGGCTGCTGTCGGTGGACTCCGAGGCTGGTGTCTGGGTCACCTGTCGAACTCTAGCCGTCGCCCCGACAACTTCGATGTCTATGCTGAGCCGGTGATTTTCAAGGCCGTCGGCGACTCCCGCCCGTACCCCGACCACGGACTCGAGACGACCAAGGACTGGTCGAACGTCCCGCCCCGCGTGGTGCAGCTCGGCGAGCTCATCACCACGAAGAGCACGCTCGACCTGCGCAACCTCCTCGCCGACGACTCGACGTTCTACGGCGACCTCTTTCCGCACTGCGTCGAGTGGGAGGGCCAGCTCTATCTCGAGGACGGCCTCCACCGAGCCCTGCGCGCCGCGCTGCAGCAGAGACCTGTCCTCCACGCCCGAGTCCTCGTACTCTCCTGACACGGCCGCTCGACCGAGAGCGCGCCCATGAGCGAAGGAGGGCGGATGTCGGACGCGGCCAGGGACGCGGGCCAGGACGCTGACCGCACGTACCACGTGCGTCGGCAGCGCCGCTCGGCGATCGTCATCGCGCTCGTCCTGCTCAGCATGGCGGGGGCGTTCTACTACGCCTCCACCTACTTCCGCGACACCACCCCCAAGCCCGGCCCGTGCACGACGGTGCCGCCGCAGCAGCCGCTCACGCCGCAGGACGTCAGCCTCAACGTCTACAACTCGACCAACCGCGCCGGCCTGGCCCGGACGGTCGCCACGGCCGCCGGCGACCGCGGCTTCAAGGTCAAGGCCGTGGCCAACGACCCGAAGAAGGCCACGGTCAAGCAGGTCGCCCAGATCCGCTACGGGCCCGAGGGGGCGGCCTCGGCGCGCCTCGTCAAGGCCCACGTGCCCGGCGGCGTCTTGGTCAACGACAAGCGCAAGGGCGACACCGTCGACCTCGTGGTGGGTCAGGCGTGGAAGGCGTTCGGCAAGCCGCCGGTCGAGGCGGAGCCGACGCAGACCCTGCGCCAGTGCCCCACCGTCACCGTCGAACCCTGACCCGCAGCCCCGAACCATCGACCGGCCACGTCCCGCCGCCTCTCGACGGTTGGGGGCAGGGGGTGGGGCGTCAGGAGGCGTAGGGGATGCGCTGCCAGGAGAGGACGTGCTCGGCGCCGGGCCGGTTGACGGTGACGACGAGGAAGTCCTTGTTGTTGCTCGACCCGTCCACCGTCACGCGCTCGAGGTTCTCGGCCGAGCCCCGCACGCCGTAGAAGTCGAGCCACTTCGAGCCGGAGGCCAGCGGGCGGTCGGAGTTGTAGACGTGGCTGTCACCGTTGAAGAGGTAGACCTCCCCGTCGAACGCCGCGGACTGGGCGACGAGCTCCCGCACGAGCGGCTGGAAGGCCGAGTTGTCGGCCCACGTCACGTCGTACGTCGGGTCGAACAGGTCGGCCTGCATGAAGAGGGCGACGGCCCGGTCGTGCCGCTGGCGTGCGGACGCGAACGCCGAACGCACTTGTGCGACAGCGTTGTCCATGCGGGCCTTCTCTTCCCCGACCTGCGTCGCGGTCGGCTCCGTGAAGCCGAGCTCGGGCCAGGGCAGCAGCCCGTTGTTGCTGCCGACGACGTGCAGCGTCGCGACGTCGACCCCCTGGCTGCGGAACGAGACGTTCTCGGGGAAGCCGGCCGCGGTCTGCGACGCGACGGCCATGCCGGCGCCGAGCGTGCGGCCGGGCGACGGGAAGAACGTCGAGCGGATCGTCGAGAGCCGCTCGAGCGGGTTGTACGTGCCGTTGCTCGTCCTGTGGCAGTCCGTCCACTCGTTGTCGCCGGGCGTGTAGACGAGCGGCATCGCGAAGCGGTCGAACTGGGTGCGGATCATGGAGAAGTACTCGTTGGTGCATCTCGACGAGCCGTTCTTGATGTCGCCGACGTGGATCGTGAAGGCCAGGTCTGGCGTCGCGTTGATCTGGTCGACCCAGCGAGGGAAGGCGGCCACCTGTGCGTCGCCGTAGGGCACGTCGCCGATGACCGCGAAGGAGTGGTGGCCGTCCTTCTGCTGGCCTGGGGCTGCGTCGTCGGCGGCCTGCGCGGCGAAGGCCGTGCCCGGCAGGAGGGCGAGGGCGGTGGCGGCCACCGCGAGGACTGGGGTGCGCGAGAGGTGCATGGACCGTTTGTCCCGCGCCGCGGGCGAACGGCACCACCGCTGCCGCGTGAACGGGAGGCGACCTCCGGCTGGGAAACCGCTGGGGACGCCGGCCTCAGAGGTCGAGGCGCCATCCGCCCGACACCATGGAAGGGCGGAAGCCGAGGGCGTCGTTGATCCGCCGCATCGGGGCGTTCTCGTCGGCGTTGAAGGTCTTGAGGCGCGTCGTCGCGGGGCTGCCCTCGGCCAGACGGCGGACGTTCGCGATCTTGACGAGCAGTCCGAGCCCGCGGCCCCGGTGCTCGCGCAGCACGAGCGTGAATTCCTGGCTGGCGGGGGCGCCGTCGACCGTCGGTGGGTGTCCTGCGACGGAAGGCGATGGAAGGCCCACCCGACGACGTCGCCGCCCAGGCGCGCGACCCACACCGAGATGTGGTGGCTGTCCCGTGGGCGCCAGGTGATGCGCCGCTGCTCAGGAGTGCGCGACATCCCGCGATCGCCCTCGAGCTCGAAGTACGTCTCGTCGACGAGCGTGCTCGTGGCGACGAAGTCGCCCCAGCCGGGACCGCCTGACGTGGCTCGAGTATCGAGGCGCTCGACAACCATGTCGCGCAAGGCCATTCGCGGCTCAGAGCTCGACGAGGGTCGCCACCATGAGGGCCTTGATGGTGTGCATGCGGTTCTCGGCCTGGTCGAAGACGACGGAGGCGTCGGACTCGAAGACGTCGTCGGTCACCTCGAGCTCCTTGAGGCCGAACTGCTCGTGCACGTCCTGCCCGACCTTCGTCTCGAGGTCGTGGAAGGCGGGCAGGCAGTGCATGAACTTCACTCGCGGGTTGCCCGTCGCCGCAAGCAGGTTCGCGTTCACCTGGTAGGGCAGGAGCAGCCGGATCCGCTCGTCCCAGACCTCCTTGGCCTCGCCCATCGACACCCAGACGTCGGTGTGCACGAAGTCGACACCGCGTACGCCCTCTGCCACGTCCTCGGTGAGGGTGACCCGCGCACCCGACTCGGCGGCATACCTCCTCGCGATGGCGACGACGTCGTCGGAGGGCCAGAGCAGTTGCGGGGCGACGATGCGCACGTCCATGCCGAGGATCGCCCCCGTGACGAGGAGGCTGTTGCCCATGTTGAACCGCGCGTCGCCGACGTACGCGTACGCGATCTGGTCGTCGGGCTTGCCGGCGTGCTCGCGCATCGTCAGGGCGTCGCAGAGCGACTGCGTGGGGTGCCAGTCGTCGGTGAGGCCGTTCCAGACCGGGACCCCGGCGAAGGCGCCGAGCGTCTCGACGACGTCATGACCGGCGCCGCGGTACTGGATGCCGTCGTAGAAGCGGCCCAGCACGCGGGCGGTGTCCTTGGCGGACTCCTTGTGGCCGATCTGCGAGCCGCTCGGGTCGAGGTAGGTCGTGCTCGCGCCCTGGTCGGCCGCGGCCACCTCGAAGGCGCAGCGGGTGCGCGTCGAGGTCTTCTCGAAGACGAGCGCGACGTTCTTGCCCGCCAGGCGTCGCTCCTCGCGTCCCTCGCGCTTCGCGGCCTTCAGCTCGGCGGCGAGGTCGAGCAGCGCCCGGAACTCGTCGGCGGTGAGGTCGATCTCCTTGAGCAGGTTGCGGCGGTGCAGCCCCGAGAGGGCGGTGACGGCGGTCATCGGCCGATGGTTTCAGCCGCGGGGCGCGCGCGGCAATCCGGTCTCAACGGGACCGGCCCAGCAGCCACCGCACCCGCTCGAGCAGGGCGCGCGCCTGGAGCGGCAGCACGACCCGAGGGCCTTGCCCGACGCAGAACACGACGTCGTCGAACCGGTGGATGCCCGGGCGGCCGGCGACGGTGCGGAAGGCGTCGCGGACGGCCGCCAGCTGGTCGACGGACATGAAGGGGGACGGCTCGTCGGGCTGGTAGCGGGAGCCGAGGGCGTAGTCGCGGCCCGGCCGGCCCGTCATCTCGACGTGGCAGCCGAGCACTCGGGTGACGTCGCGTGCGCGGGCGAGCTCGACGAGCCGGTCGAGGCTGTCGACGAGCGCGTTGGAGTCCTCGACGTAGATGCGCCCCGGGTAGACGGTGTCACCGGTGTGGAGCAGGCCGGTCGTCGGGTCGAGGACGGCAATCGAGGCCGCGTGGTGGCCGGGGATGCCGAACACCTCGAGCGCCCGGTCGCCCAGGTCGAAGGTGACCACCTCGCCCGGCCAGTCGGTGACGGCGAAGTAGGCGCGCACGTCGGCAACGCCGTGCCCGACGACCGTCGTGTGGGGCCGGTCGGCGAACGCCGCATCTCCCGCGACGTGGTCGCCGTGCCCGTGCGTGTGGGCGACGACGAGGCCGTATGCCGCCGTGCCGGCTCGGGCGGCCGCGTGGCCGTCCACGATCGAGTCGACCGCGCGCCGCAGCTCGGTGCCGTCCACGGCGCCGGTGTCGAGCAGCAGCGCCCGCTCCGTCCCGAGCAGCAGGAGGACGAAGGGCGCTTCGAACGTGAGGTCCTTGCTCTGCCGCATGAGGAACGTGCCGGGGGAGAGCTGGTGCACCTGCAGCGGCGGGTCGTGGCGGCGGCGCGGCGACGGTGCGCCGTGGATCCATCGGACGTCGGTGTCGACCGGGACGCGGTCGCGAGGAAGCATGGCCGTGATTCTGCCTCTGCCGGGGTCGGCGACGACGCCGATTTCTTGTGCGGGGTCCGCCTCCGGTAACCTGCGCGACGGAGGATTCGCATAGTGGCCTAGTGCGCACGATTGGAAATCGTGTTGGGATAAAACCCTCGGGGGTTCAAATCCCCCATCCTCCGCCAATGTCCTCTCTTGGGACATAGGAAACCCTCGAACCTACGGGTTCGGGGGTTTCCTG
>CBHRRQ010000166.1:0-9131 GCA_966081555.1 uncultured Terrabacter sp. | reverse complement strand
CACCGGGCGGCGCTCGCCGACCTCGTCGCTCGTCTCTCGGTGCTTGCCGACGACCACCCGGAGCTCTCCTCGGTCGAGCTCAACCCGGTGAACGCGTGGACGGGCGGGGTCGACGTGCTGGGTGCCGAGGTCGTCGTCCGACCCGCTCTCGTGCGCAAGGACCCCGGGCGCCGGCGGATGACCTGAGACACCCCCTCTGCGCACGAGTGCAAGGATGGGGTCATGCGACGCGCGACCCAGGGCACCGGCCGAGCCCTTCCCCAGGACCTCACCGAGGCCATCACCCGAGCCGGCTACTACCCGTCACTCGTCTGTGACGTCGTCGAGTCGGCCATCGCCGACGACGAGGTCGTGTCGCACCTCGTGCACCAGGAGACGACCTTCGACCACGAGACGGTGCGCCGTCACGTCACCGTCCTGGTCGTCACGCCGCTGCGCCTCGTCATCGCGCACGCCGACGACCACGCCGAGTCCGAGGACAAGCTGATGGCCACGGCGACCACCGAGACCGTGCCGCTGGCCGCGGTGCGAGGCGTCATGCTGACGCACGTCGTGACCCAGCCCGACACCTTCACGCCGGGCACCCACGGCCGCGACCTCACGCTGACGCTCGGCTGGGGCGCCGTCAGCCGTCTCGACATGATCCCCGCCCAGTGCGGCGACCCCGACTGCACCGCCGACCACGGCTTCGAGGGCACCATCGCCTCCGACGACATCTCGCTGCGCATCAGCTCGGCCGCCGACGGCGAGGACGCCGTCGGCAACGCGATGCGCTTCGCACGCGTGCTCTCCGCCAGCATCGGCGGCGGCACCGCGCACTGACCGCTGCCGATGACGACCCCCGCCCCGGGCCCCACCGACTGGTCGCGCGGCACGCTCGCCTCCGTGCTGCCGTCCGTGGCCGACCGGCTCGGCGTGCCGAGGTATGCCGGCCGCGACGTCTTCGACCTGCCCGCGGTGCCGCGCACCGTCGTCGTGCTCGTCGACGGTCTCGGCCACGACCTGCTGCGCCAGCGCAGCGGCCACGCGCCGTTCCTGCGCAGCCACCTGGGCACCGCCCACCGGGTGCCCTGCGGCTTCCCGACCACCACGGCGACGTCGATGGGCACCTTCGGCACCGGGCTGCCGCCCGGGTCGCACGGCCTCGTCGGCATGCAGGTGCTCGACCCCGCGACCGACAAGCTGCTCAACGAGCTGTCGTGGGAGGACGGCCCCGACCCGCGCGCGTGGCAGCCGAACGAGACGGTCTTCGAGGCGGCCGAGAACGCCGGCGTCGCGGTGACGATGGTGGGGCCGTACTACTTCGACGGCTCGGGGCTCACCCTCGCGACCCTGCGCGGCGGCCAGGTCCGGGCGGCGCGGACGCTCGAGGAGCGCGTCGACGCGGCGGTCGCGGCGGTCCGCGCGGCTCCCCGCTCGCTCGTCTACCTCTACTGGGGCGAGGTCGACAAGGTCGGTCACGTGCACGGCTGCCAGTCGTGGCAGTGGGGCGACGAGGTCGAGGCCGTCGACGCCTCGCTACGACGGCTCGCGGCGCTCGTCCCCGACGACACGTCGGTCGTGGTGACGGCCGACCACGGCATGGTCGACATCCCCTTCCACGACCGCGTCGACCTCGCCGACGAGCCGGGCCTCATGGCCGGCGTGCGCCACCTCGGGGGTGAGCCGCGCAACCTGCAGCTCTACGCCGAGCAGGGCGCCGCCGAGGACGTCCGCCAGACGTGGACCGAACGGCTCCGCGACCGGGTGCAGGTGCTGACCCGCGAGCAGGCCGTCGACGAGGGCTGGTTCGGGCCGGTGCGCGCAGGCGTCGAGGGCCGCATCGGTGACCTCGTCGTCGTGATGCGGGGGTCGTTCGCCGTCGTCCACTCCGGTCTCATGCGCAAGGAGCTCGTCGCCCTGCTCGGCCTGCACGGGTCGACGAGTGACGCGGAACTCGCCGTGCCGGTGGTCGTGGTGCCACCCCGCCGTGGCACCTAGGGTGGTGCCTCGTGGCTGAGCTCGTCTTCTTCTCCGGAACCATGGACTGCGGCAAGTCGACGCTCGCCCTGCAGATGGACCACAACCACGGTGCCCGGGGCCGCGTCGGCCTCATCTTCACCAAGATGGACCGCGCCGGCACCAACGTCCTCAGCTCGCGCCTGGGCCTCTCGACGGGTGCGCTCGAGGTCGGCGACGACCTCGACTTCTGGGAGGAGATCGTCGGCCGGGCCACCGCCGGCACGAGGATCGACTACCTCATCTGCGACGAGGCGCAGTTCTACACGTGCGACCAGGTCGAGCAGCTCGCCCGCATCGTCGACGAGATGGAGGTCGACGTCTTCGCGTTCGGGATCACCGCCGACTTCCGCACCGAGCTGTTCCCCGGGAGCAAGCGGCTCATCGAGCTGGCCGACCGGGTGCAGGTGCTGCAGGTCGAGGCCCTCTGCTGGTGCGGGCGCCGGGCGACGACCAACGCCCGTGTGCTCGACGGCGTCATGGTCGTCGAGGGCGAGCAGGTCGTCGTGGGCGACACGAAGCCGGGCACCACGGGCCTCGTCGAGTACGAGGTGCTCTGCCGTCGCCACTACATGCGGCGCATGACTTCGCACGCCGCGAAGGCCGCGGCCATCTCGCCCGAGGTGCTGCCGTTCGACCTCGACGTGTGCCCGCTGCCGCCCCTGCCGATCACCCAGGCCGACTGACGGTATACCCGGTCTGGCGCCGGTCGGAAGGTGGGCACTCGACCATCGAGTGCCCAGCTGTCGACGCAGAGTCAGTCGGTCTTGCGGCCGAACATGATGTCGTCCCAGCTCGGGACGCTCGGCCGACCCGACTTGCGCGCCGGTGGGGCGGGCTTGGGAGTCGGCCGGGCCGTCTGCCGGGGGGCGGGAGCGGCCGCCCGCTGCGCGATCACGTCGGCGTAGTCCTGCGCGTCGGGCTCGTCGGGCGATCCCTCGGACCCGTCGGACGCGTCGGCCTGCTCGAGCTCCTCCGCGCGGTCGGGGAGGGTCTCCTGCTCCGGGGTCTCATCGGCGTCGACGTCGTGTTGCGAGGTCTCATCGGCGCCGACGCCGTGCCGCGTGGCGGCCGAAGCGTCGTCGGCCTGCGCCGCGTCCTCGGACGCCTGGACCTGCTGCAGGGGACGGGTGCGTTCGGCCGAGCGTGCGCGGCGGGCAGCCGCCGGCTCGCCGACCCGCTGCTCGGGGGACCCGGACTTGACGACCTCCGGGTCGTCCTCGGGGTGGGTGTGGGCCGGCGGGGGCAGCTGCTCGCGGTGGTCGCCCGCGAGCTCCTCGAGCGGCAGGGCCTCCTCGGGCACCGAGTCGAGGCCCGGCACCTCGGCGGACTTCGGCCGGCGCCGCCGACCCCGCTGGGCGCTGCGCTCGCGCATGGCCGCCATGAGGTCGACCGTCTCGCCCTCGCGACGTCGCGGCGTCGGCGCCGTGATGCCGCCCTCGGCCTCGAGGTCGTAGACGTGGCTCGGCCGGGTCGGTGCGCTCAGGTGCGGCGCGGGGATGGGGCCGGGCGCCTGGACGTCCTCGTCCTCGCTGAGCCAGCGGGCCTCGTCGTCGACCGCCGAGAGGGTGCGCGCGAGCGGGTCGAACTGCCACGCCGCCTCCCGCTGTCGCCCACCGGCGTTGAAGACGAGCAGCACGGTCCACGCGCTCTTGTCGGTGCGTCGGGAGTCCCAGCGCGCAGAGCCCTCGTCGATCTCGCGGCTGCGCAGCCGCTCGCTGACACGTGCGTCGAGGGTGGGGGCGGCTCCGTGGGAGCCGCCGCGCGGACGGAGCCTCGTCTGTCGGGCCAGGCCCGCGACGTGCTCGCGCTCGGCGAGGATCGGGCCCTCGTAGCGGTGGACCTTCTCGACGGACCAGCCGGCTCGCTCGGCAACCTCTTCGGCCGTCAGGCCGGCACGGATCATCGACTGGACGTCCTTGGGACGCAGGCCTCCCGACACCTCGATCTGCAGCTGCCCGAGGCGGGGCCGGTCGCGGCGTGCCGCGGCGCGGAGCCCCTCGTCGAGGGGGAGGGAGAAGCGGTTGCCGTCGTCGTCGGCCAGCAGCAGGTGCAATCCGTCCTCGTGGACGCCGACGAGCCTGAGGTGCTGCATGGGTGGGTCTCCCGGTAGCGAGTCTGCGGGGTGGTGCGGGTCCTGCTGTGCAGTCGAGCATGCCACCGGCGCGGGTGCCCACCAAAGCGACCACGCCGCACGGGTACCGTTTGCTCTGGCATGCCAACCACCTTCGCGTCCGCCCAGCTCGCCCTCGACCTCGTGGGCGTCTTCGTCTTCGCGCTGTCCGGTGGGCTCGTCGCGGTCAAGAAGCGATTCGACCTCTTCGGCGTCCTGGTCCTGGCGTGCGCCGCTGCCCTCGGGGGCGGCATCATGCGCGACCTGCTCATCGGCAGCGTCCCGCCGGTGGGCATCAGTGACTGGCGGCTGCTGACGGCCGCGGCGCTCGGCGGACTGGTCACCTTCCTCTTCCATCCGGGCGTCGAGCGCGTCACGCGTTTCGTGCGCGTGCTCGACGCCGCCGGCCTGGCAGCCTTCGCGGTCGCCGGCAGCCTCAAGGCGATCACCGCGCCCGGGGTCTCGCCGGTCGCGTCGGTGCTCATCGGCGTCATCACGGCCATCGGCGGCGGCATCGTGCGCGACCTGCTCGCCGGCCAGGTGCCGGAGGTGCTGCGCCGCGAGCTCTACGCCGTGCCGGCCATGCTCGGAGCCGTCATCGTGGTCGTCGCCGCGCAGATGGGCTCGCTGCAGGACTGGGTCCTGTGGGCCTCGGCGGGCCTCGTCTTCGCCGTGCGCATGGTGGCGGTGCGCCTCGACCTCAACGCGCCGACCCCACTTCGCTCCACACCCACCTGACACGCGCACGGCTCCGAACGACAGCCGACAACCCGTGGTCCCCGATCCGATGGCGGAGAGATGACAGAGACACCGCAGACGTCCCACCAGACCGACGAGAACGCCCTGGCCCCCTACGACGCCGTGCTGCTGCTCGGTTTCGGCGGCCCCGAGGCACCCGACGAGGTCATGCCGTTCCTGCGCAGGGTGACGGCCGGCCGCGGCATCCCCGACGAGCGCCTCGCAGAGGTGGGGGAGCACTACCACCACTTCGGCGGGCGCAGCCCCATCAACGACCAGAACCGCGCCCTCATCGCGGCCCTGCGCGGCGAGCTCGACAGCCGCGGCATCGACACGCCGGTCGTCTGGGGCAACCGCAACAGCGCACCCTTCATCGACGACGCCTTCCGCGAGATCCACGCGAACGGGCACCGTCGGGTCGTGGTGCTGACGACGAGCGCCTACTCCTGCTACTCGTCGTGCCGCCAGTACCGCGAGAACCTCGCCGACGCCGCCGCGGCCGTCGCCGAGGAGGGCATCGAGCTGACGATCGACAAGGTGGCCCAGTACGCGCCCCGCCCCGGCTTCGCCGCCGCCAACCTCGACGAGCTGGTGCGCTCCCTGCGCGCGCTCGACGGGGCGCCGGACCACGAGATCGCGCTGCTCTTCGTCACCCACTCGATCCCCGACGCGATGGACGACACGTCCGGCCCCGGCGACGGCGAGGGCAACCTCTACCGCCGCCAGCACCTCGCGCTGGCCTCGCGCCTCGCCGAGGAGGCGGGCCGGCTCCTCGGCCGCGACCTCACCGGTGAGCTCGTGTTCTGCTCGCGGTCGGGGCCGCCGTCGCACCCGTGGCTCGAGCCGGACGTCAACGACCGCCTCCGCGAGCTGGCCGCCGAGGGCGTGCGGACGGCCGTCGTCGCCCCCATCGGTTTCGTCAGCGACCACATGGAGGTCGTCTACGACCTCGACACCGAGGCCCAGCAGACGGCCGACGAGCTCGGGATGCGGCTCGTGCGCGTGCCCACGGTGGGCACGTCGTCGACCTTCGTCGGTGACCTCGTCGACGCCCTGCTCGAGCGGGCCGCCGAGGCGCGCGGCGAGGCGGTGCCGCAGTTCGAGGGCCGCCGTCCGTCGGTCTGCGAGCCCGGCTGCTGCCCGAACCTGCGACACGCTCGACCTGCCCTCTGCGGCAGCGACTGAGAGGCCCGGATGAGCACCACACGCGAAGCACCCGCCCTGCCCGAAGGCGTCACCGTCGCGGCGCTCGAGCGGCTCTGCGTCGAGGTCGCCACCGAAGCGGCCCGATTCATCCGCGACGAGCGCCCGCCGCGCATGGGGGTCGCGGCGACGAAGTCGACCGACACCGACGTCGTCACCGTCATGGACCGCCGCTCCGAGGAGCTGCTCCATCGACTGATCCAGCAGGCGCGTCCCGAGGACGGCATCCTCGGTGAGGAGGGCGCCGACGTCGAGGGCACCTCGGGCCTCACGTGGGTCATCGACCCGATCGACGGCACCGTCAACTACCTCTACGAGGTGCCTGCGTATGCCGTGTCGGTGGCGGTCGTCGTGGGAGACGCCCGCGCCCAGGGCGGCTGGACCCCGGTCGCCGGTGCGGTCGCCGACCCGTGCCTCCGGCTCGTGCACCACGCCGGCGTGGGCACGGGGGCGTGGACCCGCCCCGAGGGCCACGGGTTCGACGTGGCCGACGCCTCGTCCGACCCCGACCCCGATGTCAGGTCTCTCGCCGCCTCGGCGGAGGACCGGCTCGGTCGGACCCTGCTCGCTACCGGCTTCGGCTACGCCCCCGAGGTGCGCGCGCGCCAGGCAGAGGTGCTGCGCCGGGTGCTGCCCCTGGTGCGCGACATCCGTCGCATCGGCAGCGCCGCCCTGGATCTCGTGCGGGTCGCCGACGGGTCGGTGGACGCCTACGCGGAGACCGGGCTCAACGCGTGGGACCTGGCCGCCGGGTGGCTCATCGCCGAGGAGGCGGGCGCCGTCGTCGTCGGCGAGGGAGACCACCCCGGCAAGGCGCTGACCGTCGCGGCCGGACCGGCCCTCGTCGAGCAGGTGAGGGAGCTCTTCCTCGGGGGACTCGACCACGGGGACTGAGCCGCAGCGGACCCATGCCACGACGAACGCCCCTCCGGCAGGACCGGGAGGGGCGTTCGTCGTCTGACGCGGCGGACGGCATACGTCCGCGGGGGCGACGCGGCTCAGGCAGGCTCAGGCAGCGCGGAACGGCTCGAGCTCGGGGACACGGATGCCGTTCTCGGCGGCGAGCCGTGCGAACGACTCGAGCTCTCCGGTGTGCACCTGGATGCGGTAGTCGTCGCCCACCAACCGGGCGTCCGCGAGGTCGCCCAGCGCGTCGTTGACACGTTGCCTGATCTGGTCGACGAACTCGGTCATGTGCCACCTCCGGGCCTGGTAGTCGATCGGTCGGGTCCGGAGACCCTACCGCGCTGTAGGACCTCCAATGTGCACCCGCCCAGGTCGGTGGATGGCAAAGGGTAGGTGAACTGTTGGTCCGAAAAGGGTAGGTGTGCCCAGAGTTGGTGGGCTCGCGTGACCGCCCCGTCTCAGACGTTGGCGGGTGCGACGTGACATCCCGGCGGCGATCGGGCACCATACGCGCACGCGGACATGTTTCGTGGGTGTGACAACGACGTCGACGCCGTGTTTTCCCTCGGGAACAAGCACGGGCCTGCAAGCGTTCTCCGCGTCACAAGACCGCAGGCGCAGCACGAGTAGAAGCGAGACGACACATGGCAACTGATTACGATGCGCCACGCAAGACTGACGACGACCTGAACGAGGACTCCATCGAGGAGCTCAAGTCGCGTCGGGTCGACAAGACGTCGTCGAGCGTGGACGTCGACGAGACCGAGCAGGCCGAGGGCTTCGAGCTCCCGGGTGCCGACCTCTCCGGTGAGGAGCTGTCGGTGCGGGTGCTGCCCAAGCAGGCCGACGAGTTCACCTGTGGGCGTTGCTTCCTGGTGCACCACCGCAGCCAGCTCGCCAAGGAGAGCAACGGCATGATGATCTGCACGGAGTGCGCGGCCTGAGCGCCTCCGAGCCCATCAGGCAGCAGCCCCGGCAGCATGTCGGGCAAGTAGGGTCGGTCCTCGTGACCGACCCTTGTGCTGTCCCCGGCGAGCCCGCGGGCGTTCTCGCCGACGCCCTTCCGGAGGTGCCGGTCAGGCGCCTCGACGCCGACCTCCCGCTCCCTGCCTACGCGCACCCCGGCGACGCCGGCGCGGACCTCTGTGCCCGCGTCGACGTGACGATCGAGCCGGGGGAGCGGGTGCTCGTGCCGACCGGTGTCGCGCTGGCCCTGCCGCCCGGCCACGCCGGCTTCGTGCACCCCCGGTCGGGGCTCGCGGCGCGGCACGGCATCTCGATCGTCAACGCGCCCGGCACGGTCGACGAGGGGTACCGCGGCGAGATCCTCGTCAACCTCGTCAACCTCGACCCCCGCGAGCCCTTCATCGTGCGTCGGGGCGACCGCATCGCGCAGCTCGTCGTGCAGCGGGTCGAGCGCGTGCGGTTCGTCGACGTCGATTCGCTCGACCGGACCAGTCGGGGGGACACTGGACACGGATCCACCGGAGGGTTCGGTCCGGGGGCTGCCAGCTCGCCGACGGCGGGGGAGACGCCCACCGGGGCGTGATCATCGGATACGGTTCGCCGGGCGCTGCGTCAGCGCCGGCGACGACACGGCCGGGCACGACGCCCGCCGAGCCGCAGGACTTCAAAGGACGGAATGACGTGGGACTCTTCAGCCGGGGCAAGTCGAAGGACCGCCCGGACACCGCTGCCGTGGACGCCGAGGCCCCGGACGCCGAGGTCGACGACCTCTCCGACGAGCGGGACGACCTCGTCGACGCGCCCGGCGAGCCCGGCCGTGACGGCACCGCCGGGCCGCTCGACCGTGCCGAGGTCGTCGACGACCGCGACTACCTGAACCTCGGCGCCATCTGGCTGCGCGGGCAGCAGGGCATGGAGCTACGCCTCGAGATCAACGAGCAGGAGCAGCAGATCACCGGCGTGACCGCGGTCATCGGTGAGTCCGCCGTGCAGCTGCAGGCGTTCGCGGCGCCGCGCACCGAGGGCGTCTGGATCGACATCCGCAACGAGATCGCGGCCAGCATCGTCGACGCGGGCGGCACCGCCGAGGTGCTCACCGGCGAGTTCGGCGAGGAGCTCCTCACCCGTATGCCGCAGGCGGGACCCGACGGTCGCACCGTCTTCATGCCGGCCCGCTTCGTCGGCGTCGACGGCCCGCGCTGGTTCC
>CBHRRQ010000165.1:0-9235 GCA_966081555.1 uncultured Terrabacter sp. | reverse complement strand
GTCACGGCCGACCTCGACGAGGGCCCGATCATCGAGCAGGACGTCGTGCGCGTCACGCATGCCGAGACGCCCTCGCGTCTCGTGGCGCTCGGGCGCGACGTCGAGCGGCGCGTGCTGTCGCGTGCCGTGCGCGACCATGCCGAGTCGCGCGTCTTCCTCTCGGGCCGCCGCACCATCGTCTTCTGACCCACCGCGGGCGTATGCCGCCGGACGGGTCCGCGCGGCCCGCCCGGTAGCGTGCGGGCCATGAGCGACAGGCAGTTCGTCGTCGGTCGGCCGCACTTCGGCCGGTTCACCCGCACGCCGGAGGAGAACGAGCGCGCCCTGGCAGAGGCCCGCGACGCTCTCGCGACGGCGGTCGAGGCCGATCCCACGCAGCCGGGGGCTCCGGACCTGCTCGACGCCACCGTCGACCTCGCCGAGGCGCTCACCGTGGCGGGCCACGAGCGCGAGGCGGTTGCCCTGGCCGGACCGGCCGTGCAGCTCGCCCGCGACGCCGGCCGTGCCGAGAGCCTCGGCTGGGCCCTCCTCGCCCTCGCCACCGCCGAGCACTACGCCGGGCTCGCGGCCGAGTCGCAGCCCCACTTCGACGAGGCGCTGGCCGTGGCGCGCGCCGACGCGGACCGCGAGCTCGAGCACTACGCGCTGCACCACCTGGGCCGGTTCCTCGTGGACGAGGGGCGCACGAACGACGCGGTCGAGGCGTTCACGGCTTCGCTGGCCATCCGCGAGCAGCTCGGCGAGCCCAGGGCGGCCAGCACACGCGCCGCCCTCGAGGCGCTCCTCAGGTCTCGTCGGTGAGGTGCCGCTGACGCCACCAGCCGACGACGTTGTTCTTGTGGCGGGCGAGCACGAGCAGCCCGATCGCCATGAGCCACAGGCCCGTCCAGACGTCACCGGGCGCGTGCCCGGTCCAGATGACGACGGCGACGGCCAGCATCGCCAGCGACCCGAAGATCGAACCGGCCGCCACCCAGCGCGTGAGGGCGACGCCGACGCCGAAGACCACGACCACGGTCAGGGCGACCCACGGGTGGACGCCGAGCAGTGCACCGAGGGTCGTGGCGACGCCCTTGCCACCGCGTCCCTTGAGGTAGGGCGACCAGATGTGGCCCAGCACTGCGGCGATGCCGGCGGCATACGCGGCGTGCGCCCCGCCGAACCAGTGGCCGGCGACGAACGCCGGCACCAGGCCCTTGAGCACGTCGAGCACGCCGACGACGACCCCCCACTTGCGCCCCAGCACGCGACCGGCGTTCGTGGCGCCCGGGTTGCCGGAGCCGGACGAGGCGAGGTCCTTGCCGAGGAGCCGCGCGATCGTCGTCGCCGGGTTGAGCGAGCCGATGAGGAAAGCCGCCACGACCACCCCGGCCCAGGCGAGCACGGTGCCGGCGCTCACGACCCGGCGTGCCCGTCAGCAGCGGGGTCGCTCTTCTCCGGCAGGGACTCACCCGGCCGCGGCGACACGGCGATCGCCACGGTGCCGGGCCCCACGTGCGCCCCCACGACCGCGCCGAGCTCGACGACGACGACCTTCGGTGAGCCGGGCACCAGCTCGCGCAGCTCCGCGGCGATCTGGTCGGCGCGCGCTGCAGCGTCGAGGTGGTGCACCGCGAGGTCGGCGACGGTGCCGCCCTGTTTGACGTGCTCGACGACCATGGCCTCGATGCGGGCGACGGCGCGCGACGACGTGCGCACCTTCTCCACCGGGACGATGCGGCCACCGCGCACCGCGAGGATCGGCTTGATCGACAGGGCCGACCCGAGCAGAGCCGAGGCAGCGCCGATGCGCCCGCCACGCCGCAGGTGCTCTAGCGTGTCGACGTAGAAGAGCACGCCGGACGGCTTCAGCCGCCTGCTGATGACCTCGAGAACCGTTGCGACGTCGGCTCCCTCGGCTGCGGCCTCCGCCGCCGCGATCACTGCGTAGCCCATCGCCATGCCGATCGTCTCGCTGTCGACGACCTCGACCGGGACGGGTGCCTCGGCGGCCGCGAGCCGCGCGGCCTCGACGGTGCCCGACATCTGCGACGACAGGTGGACCGAGACGATCGCGGTCGCCCCCTCGTCGGCGAGCCGCTGGTAGGTCTCGGCGAACACCTGCGGTGTCGGCCGCGAGGTCGTGACGATCGTGTAGTCGCGCAGCGCCGCCGCGACCTGCTGGGCGGTGATGTCGCGCCCCTCGACGTGGTCGCGGCCGCCCACGACGACGTGCAGCGGCACGACCTCGATGTCGTGCTGCGCGATGGCGTCGGCCGGCAGGTATGCCGTCGAGTCGGTGACGATCCGCGTGGTCACGTCGCGCTCCTTCCGCACGTCGGCCCGGTGGCTGGTCCCAACCTAGCGGCGCGCCCCGCGTGCAGGCGGCAGCCCGCGGTCAGAGAGGGACGACGTTGACGAGCTTCGGGGCTCGGACGATGACCGTGCGCACGCCGGCCTCGGTCGCGGCCTTGACCTTCTCGCGGCCGAGCGCGAGCTCGCGCAGGTCGTCCTCGGAGATGTCGGGGCTCACCTCGACGCGATCACGCACCTTGCCCTTGATCTGGATGACGCAGGTGACCTGCTCCTGCACGATCTTCGCGGGGTCGCTCACGGGGAAGGCGGCATACGCCACCCCGCCCTCGTGACCGAGGCGCTGCCACATCTCCTCCGCGATGTGCGGGGCGACCGGCGCGAGCATCAGCACCATGGCCTCGACGACCTCGCGCGGCGGCACGTCGAGCTTCGTCACGGCGTTGTTGAGCTCGATGAGCTTGGCGATGGCGGTGTTGAACCGCAGGCCCTCGAAGTCCTCCCGCACGCCAGCGATCGTCTGGTGCAGCTGCGTGGTCAGCGCCTGGTCGACCTCGACGTCGGCGACGCGCACCTCACCGGTGGCCTCGTCGACGACGTTGCGCCACAGGCGCTGCAGGAAGCGCTGGCTGCCGACGACCGCGCGGATCTCCCAGGGCTTGCTCAGCTCGAGCGGGCCCATCGACATCTCGTAGACGCGGAAGGTGTCGGCGCCGTAGGCGTCGTACATCTCGTCGGGGCTGACGGAGTTCTTGAGCGACTTGCCGATCTTGCCGTACTCGCGGTTGACCGGCTGCCCCTGCCACGTGAAGGTCGGCTCTGCGCCTGGCGCGCCCGGCGTCTCCTCGACCTCGGCCGCCGGGACGTACTGCCCGCGGCTGTCGGTGTAGGCGTACGCCTGGATGTAGCCCTGCGAGAAGTACTTCCGGAACGGCTCCTCGCTGCGCACGTGGCCCAGGTCGAAGAGGACCTTGTGCCAGAAGCGGGCGTAGAGCAGGTGCAGCACCGCGTGCTCGACACCACCGACGTAGAGGTCGACGCCGCCGGGGTCGCGCGTGCCGGCAGGCGCACCCGCGACTGGCTCGTCATGACGGGCCAGCCAGTAGGCCTCGTTGGCCGGGTCGACGAACGCCTCGTGGTTGGCGGGATCGAGATAGCGCAGGTAGTACCAGCACGAGCCGGCCCAGTTGGGCATCGTGTTCGTCTCGCGGCGGAACTTCCGCAGGCCGCGTCCATCGCCGAGGTCCTTCTCGACCTCGACCCACTCGGGCACCCGCGACAGCGGCGGCTCGGGGCTGCTCTGCGCATCGTCCGGCTCGAACGTCTTCGGGCTGTAGTCGGGCACGTCGGGCAGCGTCAGCGGCAGCTCGTCCTCGGGCACGGCGTACGCGACGCCGTCCTCGTCGTACATGACGGGGAACGGCTCGCCCCAGTAGCGCTGGCGGCTGAAGAGCCAGTCACGGATGCGGTACGTGATGGTCCGCCGCCCCCGGCCGACGTCCTCGAGGAAGTCGATGATGCGCTTCTTCGCGTCGTCGACCCACAGGCCGTCGAGCGAGACGAGGTCGTTGCTCGAGTTGATCGCCACGCCGTCGCCGAGGAAGGGCTGGTCGTCGGGGTGTCCCTCGTCGGGCTGCACCGTGCGCACGATGGGTAGGTCGAACTTCTCGGCGTACTCCCAGTCGCGCGTGTCCTGGCCGGGCACGGCCATGATCGCGCCGGTGCCGTAGCCCATCAGCACGTAGTCGGCGACGAACACCGGGATGCGCTCTCCGGTCACGGGATTCGTGGCCCACGAGCCGGTGAAGACACCGGTCTTGTCCTTGCCCTCGGTCTGGCGCTCCACGTCACCCTTGCGCGAGGCGGCGAGCTGGTATGCCGTCACGGCCTCCCTCGGGGTCGCGCCCGCGTCGGCGTCCGCCCCCTTCCAGGCCTCCTTGGTTCCTTCGGGCCAGTCACCTTGCGGCACAAGGGAGTCCACGAGCGGGTGCTCGGGCGCGACAACCATGAAGGTCGCGCCGAAGATCGTGTCGGGACGGGTGGTGAAGACGTGGATCGAGGACTGCTGCCCAGCCGCGTCGCCGGAGACCAGCTCGACGGGGAAGCGCACCTCGGCACCCTGCGAGCGCCCGATCCAGTTGCGCTGCAGGCGCTTGACGTTCTCGGGCCAGTCGACGCCGTCGAGGTCGTCGGCCAGCCGGTCGGCGTACGAGGTGATGCGCATCATCCACTGCGACAGGTTGCGCTTGAAGACGGGGTAGTTGCCCCGCTCGCTGCGGCCCTCGCTCGTGACCTCCTCGTTGGCGAGCACCGTGCCCAGGCCCGGGCACCAGTTGACCGGCGCCTCGGACTGGTAGGCCAGCCGGAAGCCCTCCAGCGCCTTCGCCTTCTCGGTCGCGCTCAGCTGCGCCCACGGGCGACCGTCGTCGGTGAGCACCGCGCGGCGCCCGGACTCGAACTCCTCGACCAGCTCGCGGATCGGACGAGCCTTGCCCTTGCCGCCGTCCTCGCGCACGGCATCGGCGTCGTACCAGGCGTCCCAGATCTGCAGGAAGATCCACTGGGTCCACCGGTAGTACTCGTCGTCGATCGTCGCGAAGGTGCGCCGGTTGTCGAAGCCCAGCCCGAGACGGCGCAGCTGGCGCTTCATGTTGGTCATGTTCTCCTCGGTGGTCTTCCGAGGGTGCTGCCCCGTCTGCACGGCGTACTGCTCGGCCGGCAGGCCGAACGCGTCGTAGCCGAGGGCGTGCAGGACGTTCTTGCCGAGCATCCGGTGGAACCGGCTGTAGACGTCGGTCGCGATGTAGCCGAGCGGGTGGCCGACGTGCAGGCCGACGCCGCTCGGGTAGGGGAACATGTCGAGCACGATGAGCTTCTCGCCGCGGGCGGCGACCTTCTCGGGCTCGGCCCAGGGACCGGCGGGGTTGGGGGCGTTGAACGTCCCCTCCTCCTCCCAGCGGTCCTGCCAGGCCGTCTCGATCTGCTGAGCCATCGCGGCCGTGTAGCGGAAGGGAGTCTCGTTCGTCTGCTCGCTCATGTCGTCTCTCTCGTCGCTGCTCGTCGGGCAAAAGAAAACCCCTCGCACAGGAGGGGAAGCCGCGTTGATGTCGGGAGTCCCGACCTTCGTCAACGCGGCTGCGGAAGGAGCAGCAGGCCAGCCATGTGGCCAAGGTTAGCGCAGCCGTGGACGCGCCCGCGTGGAGGTTTGTCGCCGCCAGGGCGACCTCAACCCTCCACGGCCCCGCGTCAGCGGAAGAGCGCGACGACGATGAGGGCCTGGGCGAGGTGGTAGGTGACGATGACCGTCACCGGCGCCCAGCGGCGCACCCGCACGAACCTGTTGTGTCCCAGCACCGCGTCGGAGGTGACGAAGACCGCGCACCCGAGCAGCAGCAGCCAGTCGCCTCGCCACGCGGCGACGAGGAGCAGCGTGCAGAGCACGAGCTGGTAGACGAGGACCGGCACCTTCTGCCCTCCGGAGTGGCGCACGATGTCGCGCCCGACCTTCGCGAGCAGCACGACCACCGCAGGCACGGCGACGAGCAGCGGCCACGGGAACCCGCCGGCGGGAGCCGTCCCGAGGATCGCCCAGATGTACGCGACGTGGCCGAGCAGGAAGGCGCCGAGCCCGACGAGGAAGCGCGCCTCGGTCGAGTCCAGCAGCGCCACGTCGCCGGCGAGGCAGAGCGCGAGCGCCACGAGGACCGGGAGCAGGTCCGGCGATCCGGGCACCCGCCCCTCCGCGTACAGCGACCAGGCGAGCCCCATGAGCAGGACGACGACGAGGGGCTTGGTCACTCGCTCGACGGCGTGCTCGCCGCGCAGCACCGAGCGCCAGTTGGCCAGTGCGGTCACGGCGAGGGCCACGCCGAGGACCCAGTGGAGGGAGGTCACGGGGCAACGTTCCCAGCCGGCGGCCACTCGCGCCCACCGGACACGCGACGCCTGCTCACCACCTGTCGAGACGAATCGGCAGACGGGTCGTTCTCTGCCAGACTCGACCAATGCCCATGCGCAAGTTCCAGCACACCGTCTCGGCCGACGACACGGCTGCCCAGGTCGGCAGCGGTGACCTCGACGTCCTCGCCACCCCTCGCCTCATCACGTGGTGCGAGAACGCCGCCTTCCAGGTCTGCAAGCAGAACATCGACGCCGACCACACCACCGTCGGCACGATGGTCAAGATCGAGCACGTCAAGGGCAGCCCGGTCGGTTCCGAGGTGACGGTGCACTGCGCCGAACCGATCAACGACGGGCGGCGCCTCGTCTGCCACGTCACCGTCACCGACCCGGAGGGCGAGGAGCTCGCCAAGGGCGAGATCCACCGCGCGGTCGTCGATCCCGACCGCTTCATGAGCAAGTGCCAGCGCGTCCTCTGACGCGCCCGCCTCAGCGGCGACGCAGCCGCTCGATCTCCGCCGCCACCTGCGCCTCGGTCGGCTCCTCGCGCACGTAGGCCTCGTAGAAGTTCGCGACGAGCCCGATCCCCCATCCGGCGAGCACGAAGACCGGCCAGAAGAATCCGTGGGTCGTCATGGCCCACACCACGACCACCACCGCGTTGACGAGGCAGTAGATCAACAGGTGGGCCCGGAAGTCGGCCTTCTTCTTGAGCCGGTCGAGCGCTCTGCCACGCAGGTCCGCCTCGGGGACCTCGGGCTCGACACGGCGGTCGACCGTGGGGTCGGGCGTGCCGGAGGTGGGTTCGACCGGAAGCTGGTTCGCGGTCATGGTCGTCACCAGTCCTTCTCGGGCCGCCGCGCGCGTTCCACGCGGCTCCCTACCTCCAGCCTAGGCACCGAGAGGCCGCCCGGCTGCCGGGCGTGCGGCGGATCACCAGGCGCGCGCGAGCGGTCAGAGCACGTACGCGTCGCCGTCGCGGCGCAGGCCGAGGCCGGCGTAGTAGGGCTCGACCATGCCCGGTGGCGGTAGGAAGCGCCGGTAGCCGCGCCGCCGCAGCAGCCCCTCCTTGCCGAGGATGAACTCCCCCGGCGACAGGTCGCGGTAGCGCGGCGTCACCCAGTCGAGGAGCAGCTGCGCGGTGCCGTGGCCGGCGTCGCGACCGATGACGACGCCCACGGTCTCGTCACCCTTGAGGACGAGGTAGCTGACGTCGCCGGAGAAGGGGTCGTAGACGAACTCGGGGTTGTAGCGGCGGATGTCACCCTCGTGCACCCGCAGAACGTGGCGCAGGTAGGTGTCGTCACCCGCGACCTGGAGCACCTCGAAGGCGCGGGCGTCGTGTTTCTCGCGAGACATCCGGACGAGGTGGAAGACGTTGATCGCGGCGAGCACCACGTTGAGCCCCACCATCGGCCACACGTGGTTGACCGTGTTGTAGCCGATGAGGACGATGCAGCCGACGAGGTTGATGAGGCGCAGCCGGTGCAGCTGCGTCTGCAGCAGCGACCAGACGAGCACCGCCGACCCGACCCAGCCGATGACCTCGAGCCACACCGAACCCATGCCGCGACCCTAGTGCGGCGCGAGCGGCGCGGCGAGTGCCCCGAACCCGGAGGTCGGCGGGGCACCCGCCGGCACCGGCGCGGGCCGGCTCAGGCGTCCGGCGCGACGAGCTCGGGCAGCTTCGCCTCGAACTGCGCGTCGAGCGCCCGGGACGGCAGGATGTGGCCCTGCTTCTGCGCGGCCTTGGCGACCGCCCACCCCCACGTGGACGCGGCGAGGCGCTGGCTCGGCGTGCCGTGGTGGTTCGGGCTCGCGAAGTTGCAGTCGCCGGTCTGGAAGAACGACTGCTCCGCCTCCAGCACGCGGGCCGCGTTGAGGGCCAGACCGCGCTTGTGCGTCACGAAGTAGGTGCCGAACGCGTCGGCCATCAGCTCGGTGCGGCGAGTCGCCTCGGCGCCGGTGAGGGGCGACGCAGTGAGGCCGGCGTCGTACTGAACGTGGTGGGCGTACTCGTGCCCGAGCACCGCGCGCGGCCCGACGTCGCCGACCCCGACGGCCTGCAGCGCGTCGAGCATGCCGTCGCCGAAGACGAGCTTGTCGGGGATGCCCCCGAGGACCGGGTCGGCCTGGCCCGCGGCGGCGAAGGCGAAGGCGTTGAGCGTGAAGATGGGGCTCTGGCCGCCCTCCAGCCCGGGTGCGGTGGCCACCAGCTCGGCCACGGCCCCGGCGATCGCGTCCGCCGGGGGCTGCGGCACCCCGAAGACGATCTGCAGGATCTGGCTGATCCGCGCCGGGTCGGTCGTGACGCCACCGTGCATCGCCATGAGCTGGATGTCGGACCCGTCGGTGTCCCAGAACCTCTGGGCGGCCCGGAACGACTGGGACAGCTCGTTGGCGTATGCCTTGGGCAGCGCGTAGCCGGGGGCGCCCTGCGCCCCGAAGAGGATCGCGTCGTAGGTGGCGTAGTCGAGTGCGCCCACGCCTGCGAGCGCCGCGAAGACCTCGGGGTCGATCTTCGCCAGGACGCCGGCCACGTACGCGTTGAGCTTGGTGGGGGCACACTGGTGCTGCGTCGGGTCGATGGCGCTCTCGAGCGCCTCCTGCGCGTCGGACCGCTCGATGCCGAACCGGTCGAGGGCGGCCGCCTGCCGCGCCTTCCAGTCGGCCGGCAGGTTGGCCTGGATCGTCGCCAGCAGCCGCGCCGTCGTGGGGTCGTGGGTGGCGCCGGTCGCCGCGGGTGCGGCTGCCGCGGTCGGCGCGATGGTGGTGGCCGCCGAGGCGACCGTTGCTCCGGTGGCCCCCGAGATGGCCAGCGACGTGACGAGAGCGATCGACCAGGTCGTGGTCCTGCGCACGTGAGAGTCCCTTCGTGTCGTGCCCCGGCCGACTGCCGCGGGCGACCCGACCATCATCACCGGAAGCGGCGACACCCACCACGGAACGCCCCAAAGAGCGCACTTCGGACCACGACCCGCGCCGCCTCGCGCCGCCTCGCGCCGCCTCGCGCCGCCTCGCGCCGCCTCGCGCCGCCTCGCGC
>CBHRRQ010000164.1:0-9253 GCA_966081555.1 uncultured Terrabacter sp. | reverse complement strand
GTGACGGGGGGCGGCGCGGTCGACTGGGGGGTGTGGTGCGTGCCGGCCGCCCCTTGACGCTTATTCCCCCCCCGGGGGGTTGCGGGCACTGAGGGGGGGGGCCCGCCCAAGGGGGCCCCCCACCGCTGTGCGCGGTCCATGGCGAAGGTTCAGCGGGGGCGCGCGTGCCCCGCGTGCTGCACGCAGGTGCGGGCCGTCGGGCGGGCCTCGAGGCGTTCCGCCGGAATGGCCGAACCGCAGACCTCGCACCGTCCGTACGTGCCCGCCTCGAGACGCCCCAGGGCGGCATCGACCTCGTCGAGGTGCTCGCGGGTCTGGTCGACGAGCGCGCCCAGCTGCGAACGTTCGTACGCGATGGTCGAGCCCTCCGGGTCGTGCTCGTCGTCGGCGTTCGAGCCTTCGGCGGCGTCGACGACGAGGTCGTAGCCGCGTCGCAGCGCCTCGAGCCGCTCGACCGCCGTCCTGCGGTCGTCCTCCAGCCGCTCGCGGGCCCGCCCGTCCTCGCCCATGTCCCCATTGTCGCCCGGTCCGCGCCTTCAGGGCGGGTAGGGCGCGTCGTCGATGCTGCGGCCTCCGACATGATGGGCGCATGAGCGACCCCACCGGAGTGGTCTTTCCCCTCGATCCGGCGTCCGGACGACGCAGCACCACCGCAGCTGGCCGAGCCGTCGTGGCCGACGCGCTGCGTCACGTCGACGCCGTAGGGGCCGCTTCCGCCGAGCGCGAGACGAACTGGCGTCAGGGCTACCTCCCGCACTTCCGGCGACTCGTGGAGGCCGGGCTCACCTCGAGCGAAGCCGCGCGCACGATCGCGAACGACGGGCTGGCCTCGCTGCACGACCGCATGAGATGGGCAGGGGCCGACGGTGACCACCCCCTCGAGGACGCCTTCGCCGACGAACGCAGCGTCCGCACGCTCGGCTCCGAGACCATCCGGGGGGAGGGCGCCCCCGACCGCACGCTCTCGGTCCCGTATGCCGGCGAGCGTCTCTCGGGGGATGCCCTGCGTCGTCGTCTGGATGCCTGGGTGCAGGCAGGCACCGTCGAACCCGGCTGCGCCGAGGCGGTCGGGCTCGTCATCGACAACCCCGACTGGCTCGACCTCTCCGACCGCACCGTCGTCGTGCTCGGCGCCGCCGCGGAGATGGGTCCGCTGCGCTCGCTGCTGCGTTGGGGTGCCGACGTGGCGGCAGTCGACCTGCCACGTAAAGAGCTGTGGGACAGGCTGATCGGCGACACCCACCGGCTGGCAGGGTCGATCACCGTGCCCGTGCGCGACGGCGATGAGCCGGTCAGCGATCGAGCGGGTGGCGACCTCGTGCACGACCTCGCGGCGGTGACCCGCTGGGTCGGCGGGCTCGAGGGGCGTCTCGTCATCGGCAACTACGTCTACGCCGACGGCGAGACCAACGTGCGCGTCTCGATGGCGGTCGACGCCCTGACCCGTCGGGTGGTCGAGGCGCGGGGGCGCGACGACGTCGGCCTCGCCTTCCTCGCGACCCCCACCGACGTCTTCGCCGTTCCCGGAGCGGCCGTCGCGCACTCGGTCGACAGCTATGCGCGCCGACGCACCTCGAATGTGCTGCGCGTGCCGCTCCGCACGATCAGCGGCGGCCGCCTGCTTCGCCGCAACTACGTGCCCGGCCAGGACCCCGGCATCAACGACAGCGTCGTGCTGCAGCAGGGACCGAACTACCTGCTCGCCAAACGGCTCCAACGGTGGCGGGCGACGGCATACCGCGGCGAGGGTGGCCTCGTGTCGTTCAAGGTGGCACCGCCGACGCGCACGCGCTCCGTGGTCAAGAACCGCGCGCTCGCAGCGGCCTACGCCGGCGCGCACCGTTTCGGCATCGAGGTCTTCGAGCCCGGCACCGCCAACACGCTCATGGCCGCGCTCCTCGTGCACGACCTGCGCACCGGCTCGCCCGCCCGGCCGGTGCCCTGGCAGGACGAGGCGTATGCCGCCGCGCACGGCGGGCTGTGGACGTCGGCGTACGACCCGCGAAGCGCCCTGGGCCTCGCCGCCCTGCTCGGACTCGCCTCGGCTCGCTGAGGCTTCGGTCTCAATCCGGTCGCGGACTTGGCCGCGACGGGTCTCAGGCTCGATGCTGTGTCCCATGGAAGAGCAGGTCGCGCAGCGACCGCGGGTGAGTGACCGGTCGCCGGAGCGTGGCCTCGGCGGCACCATCAGCGCGCCCCGCACGCTCGTGCCGGCCCTGCTGGCCGCGATCGCCTACGTCGACCCCGGCAACTTCGGCGTCAACATCACCTCGGGTGCCGAGCACGGCTACGCGCTGGTGTGGGTCGTCGTCTTCGCGAGCTGCTCGGCCATGGTCATCCAGTACCTTGCGGCGAAGCTCGGCATGGTGACCGGCCGGAGCCTCGCCGAGCACAGCGCCGAGCGGTTCCCGGGCGTCGGCCGCCTGCTGCTGTGGGCGCAGGCCGAGCTCGTCGTCATCATGACCGACCTGGCCGAGATCGTCGGCGGCGCCATCGCGCTGCGGCTCCTCTTCGGCATGCCGCTCATGGCCGGCGCCGTGTGCGTCACGCTGTTCAGCCTCGTCGTGCTCGCGCTCAAGGTGCGGGGACGCAGCCACTTCGACTCCGTCGTGCTCGTGCTGCTCAGCGTCGTCATCGCCTCGCTCGTGTGGCAGGTGTTCATCGCCCCCGTCGACCGGGTCGCGCTGCTGCGCTCGGTGGTGCCCGGCCCACTCGACTCGTCGGCGGCGCTGCTCGCCGTGGGCATCGTCGGCGCGACGGTCATGCCCCACGCGCTGCACTTCCACTCCGCGGCGTCCCGCGGTCACGACGACGGCTCCGCCCCGGTGAGCCAGGCCGAGCGCCTGCGCGCCGGACGCCGCACCGTGCGCAGCGTCGTCATCGCGATGACCGTGGCGGGCATCGCCAACGTCAGCCTCGTCGTCTTCTCCGCCGCCCTGCCGTCCGAGGCGGGCGCGAGCATCGAGACCGCGTATGCCGCGCTGGGGGCGAACGCGGGTCAGGTCGCCGCGACGATGCTGGCCGTCGCGCTCCTCGCGTCGGGGCTCGCCTCGACGCTCGTCGGGGTGCAGACGGGCGACGTCGTCATGCAGGGCTTCGGCCGCAGGCCCATCGCGCCGCTGCTGCGCCGCCTGGTCGCCGTCGTGCCTGCCCTGCTGATCCTCGGCCTCGGGGTCGAGCCGACCAACGCGCTTGTCTGGAGCCAGGTCGTGCTGTCGTTCGCGCTGCCCGGCACGCTCGTGCCGCTGCTGCTCTTCACACGGGACCGCAACCTCATGGGCGCCCTGGTCAACCACCGCATCACGACGGTTGCAGCTTCGGTCATCACCGCCGTCATCGTCGGCCTGTGCGGCTTCCTCGTGCTCACGGGTCTCTGACAGCCGCGCTCGCTTCGCGCGGGGCCGAGCGCAGGCCCGCGGACCACGGTCGTCGTCGCGGGCACTGCGTCACTGTTCCACGGGGCGCAACAGTGACGCAGCGCCTTCCGCACGGCATACGGCCGGGGTGGGGCGTGGACGCGACGAGGGGCGGAGTCCGTCGGACTCCGCCCCTCGTGGTGCTGTTCGGCGGTCAGGTTGCCCGTGGGCGCCCGACCGCCGATGCGTCAGCGGCTGGCGCGCCAGCCGGCGCGCGCGCCCTTGGCGCCGGCGCGAGCGGCACGGTAGGCGCGACGCAGCGTCGCCTTCGCGATGGCCTTGACGTCGGGCGAGCTCGTAGCCGGCCCGGCCGCCGGCGCCGCAACCCCAGCAGGCTTGGCGGCCGCCGGGGCCTTCTTCTGGCCCTCGTACGGGAACGGCTGCCACAGCTCGTTGAGACCCGCGCTGGGGTCGTTCATGACCTCGGCCGGCATGTCGCGCAGGTGGAGGCCGGCGTCCTTGGCCGCCTGGCGCGCCTCGTCGTCGTAGGGGCGCATGCGCCACGCGTCGACGAGGTACTTGCGGGTCTTGGTGTAGTCGGCGTAGCGCTTGGCGTGCTTGTCGTCGGCGCCGATGTGCACGAAGAGGGCGATGCGGTCGCCGTCGGCCTCCGCAACCTCCTCGGGCTTGAAGCGGTCGTGCTCGTTCGGCATCGGGAAGGGAGCCTCGGGGTCCTTGAGCAGCATGCCGTTGCCCGAGTGGGTGATGCGCATGCTCCAGACGGCGAGGTCGCCGGGCTTGGTCTTGACGTAGAGGTTCTCGCCCTCGGTCGTGTTGCGCATGTCGTGCGAGCCGACGCGGAGGTTGAGGCCGCCCGTGTGCTCGGAGTGGTCCTGGCAGTAGACGCCGAAACGAAGCTGCGTGTAGCGGTCGGCCCAGTCCGGGGCGTCGGGGTCGACGCGGTCGGCGTTGTCCTTGTGCCAGCCCTTCTGCGTGCCGTTGATGGTGAAGGAGCTGTCACCGGTGTAGATGAGGTCGTCGGTGCCCAGCAGCTTGCGCGCGACTGCGACCATGCGGCCGTCGGTGATGACGCTGCGCAGGCGAGGGTTCGCGAGCAGGTCGCCGCCGTAGCCGCGCGAGGCGTAGGCCGCCTGGCGGAAGGCCTCGATCTCCTCGGGCGTGTAGACCCCCGGGAGGATCGCGTAGCCGCGCTCCCAGAACTTTTCGACGTCGAGGGCGTCGACGGCCCTTTCGATGGCTGGTGCAGACATCTGAGCTGTCCTCCTGCATTCAGCGGCCGCATGCCGCACTGCTGTTGATGACGTTGGAGGCTATCAGCGGGGTCGTCGCGCCAGGCTTCCGCGACGGGGAGCCGAGACGCGCCGACCGCGTGCTGAGACGCGTGCCGCTGGGGTCGACCCCCGAGCCAGCCCGCAGCCGGGCACCGAGCCCGACCCGGAGCCGGCCCAGGTGCCAGCACGAAGCCGGCACGGGGCGCCGCGGCGTGCCGCAGCCGGTGTGGGAGAGTGGCGCACGAACCGCTGCGACGTCGCACGAGGAAGGTGAGCATGTCGGCCCGTCTCGTCCCGCCGGGAGCCCGCGAGCTGCCTGCCCTGACCGAGCTGCGCCTCGGGGTGCGCGCCTTCCTCGCCGAGCAGGTCGACGCCGGCGCGTTCGTGCCGCACGTCGACACCTGGCTCACCCGCTGGGACCGCGACTTCACGCGTGAGCTCGGCCGCCGTGGCTGGCTCGGCATGGTCATCCCGACCGAGTACGGCGGCCAGGGGCGCACCTACCTCGAGCGCTTCGTCGTCACCGAGGAGCTGCTCGTCGTCGGCGCGCCGGTCGCCGCGCACTGGGTCGCCGAGCGGCAGATCGGCCCGTCGCTGCTGCGCTACGGCACCGAGGAGCAGAAGCGGGCCTACCTGCCCGGCATCAGCCGCGGCGAGGTCGTCTTCGGCATCGGCATGAGCGAGCCCGACTCGGGGTCCGACCTCGCGAGCGTGCGCACCCGCGCCGAGCGGGTCGACGGCGGCTGGCGCCTCACCGGCACCAAGGTGTGGACCAGCGGCGCCCACGAGGCCGACGCGTTCTTCGCCCTGGCTCGGTCGGCCCCGCTCGACTCCGACCACCGGCACGCCGGCCTCACCCAGTTCATCGTCGACCTGCGGGCGCCCGGCGTGACCATCCGGCCCATCCTCTCGATGGGGGGCGACCACCACTTCAACGAGGTGCACCTCGACGGCGTGCTCATCCCCGACGACCGCGTGCTCGGCGAGGTGGGGCAGGGGTGGGCCCAGGTCACCTCCGAGCTCGCCTACGAGCGCAGCGGTCCCGAACGCGTGCTGTCCACGTTCCAGCTGCTGGCCGCCGCGGCCCAGGCCATGGACGACGGCCGGCTGCCGCTCGACCCGGGGCTCGGCCGCCACGTGGCCCGCGTCGCCGCGCTGCACCAGATGTCGTTCGCGGTGTCGGCCGCGCTCGAGAAGCACGAGGACGCCGACACCGCCGCCGCCGTCGTCAAGGTGCTCGGCACCACCGAGGAGGGCGACATCGCCGACTACGTCGACACCCTGACTGCGACCGGCTGGGCGCTCGACGAGCAGCTCGACACCCTGCTGCACGCCGCGATCCTGCAGCGGCCCGGCTTCACGTTGCGCGGCGGCACCAACGAGATCCTGCGCGGCGTCATCGCCCGCGGGCTGGGACTGCGCTGATGGCCGCGCAGCAGGACGCCACCGGCGCCGACCGGCTCGCGGCCCCCACGACGCCCGACCCCGACCTCGTCGAGGTGCTCGGCGACCTCTTCGCCGACTACCGCGCCACCCGTGCGACCCCCACCGCGGTCGTCGACCTCGACCGCGACCTGTGGCAGCGGCTCGAGGACCTCGGCATGACCCGTCTCACCGGCTCCGAGTCCGAGGGCGGCAGCGGCGGCAGCTGGGTCGACGCCGCAGCCCTGCTCAGCCTGGCCGCCGCCGCCGCGGCGCCCGTCCCGCTCGCAGAGCACGACGTCCTCGGCGGTTGGCTGCTCGAGGCCGCCGGCCTGCCGAACGACGGGGGGCTGCGCACCGTCTGTCGCCCCGACCCGTCCGGTGTCGCCCTCAACGTCACGTGGGCCCGCGACGCGAGCCGCGTCGTGACCCTGTGGGAGGACCGCGACGAGTGGCGCGTGGCCGACGTCCCGGCCGACCGGATCGGCATCGAGGAGCGCCGCAACCTGGCCGGTGAGCCGAGTGACACCGTGGAGTTCGACGTCGACGACCTCGAGTCCGGCACTCTCGTGCCGCACGAGATCGGAGAGCAGTTCCACCTGCGTGGGGCCCTGGCCCGGTCGGCGCAGGTCGTCGGCGCCATGGAGCGGATCCTCGAGATCGTGCTGGTGCACGTGCGCGAACGTCAGCAGTTCGGCCGCCCGATCGGTCGGTTCCAGGCGGTGCAGCACCTCGTCGCGGACATCGCCTCCGAGACCGCCCTCGCCCGCGCAGCCACGGATGCTGCGGTCGCCCGGGCCGCCGCGTCCGACTGGCAGGACCCGGGCATGCTCTTCGCCGTCGGCGTCGCCAAGTCGTGCGTGGGCCACGCCGCCTCGGTCGTGGTGCGCAGCTCGCACCAGGTGCTCGGCGCCATCGGCACCACGCTCGAGCACGAGCTGCACACCCTCACGAAGCCGATCCTCGCCCGCCGCAGCGAGTACGGCTCGCTCCAGGACTGGGACGAGACGCTCACCACGCTCGCCTCCTCGGCCGGCCACGACCGGCTCTGGAGCCTCGTCACCACCGGCCGCGCCAAGCCGTCCCACGACCACAGGAGCCACGCACCATGACCGAGGTCCGCTACGACGTCGAGGACGGCGTCGCCCTCATCACCCTCGACGCGCCGGACCGCCGCAACGCGCTCTCCGTCGAGATGGCCCGCCAGCTCGTCGACGCCGCTCGCACGGCCGAGTCCGACGACACCGTGGGCGCGGTGGTCGTCACCGGCGGACGGCACTTCTGCGCCGGTGCGGTGCGCAGCGTCCTCGCCGACACCGGGCGCGACCCCGTGGAGGACGAGGCCTACCGCAACCTCGAGACCGTCTACGCGGCCTTCACGACGGTCGGCTCGATCGGGCTCCCCACGGTCGCGGCCGTGCGCGGCGCGGCTGTCGGAGCCGGCCTCAACCTCGCGCTCGCGACCGACCTCCGCATCGTCTCGCGCACCGCCCGCCTGCTGCCCGGCTTCGCACAGATCGGCATCCACCCCGGCGGCGGCCACTTCACCCTCCTCAACCGCGTCGCCGGACGCGAGGCCGCCGCAGCCCTCGGGCTCTTCGGCGACGAGGTCGACGGTGACCGGGCCGTGGCCCTGGGACTCGCATGGGCGGCATACGACGACGAGCACGTCGAGACCCAGGCGAAGGCGCTCGCCGCACGAGTCGCGAAGGACCCCGCGCTGGCCCGCCGTCTCGTCACCAGCTTCCGCCGCGAGACCGCTCCCGGAGGGGTCCCGTGGGACGTCGCCGTCGAGCTCGAACGCTCGCCGCAGATGTGGTCGCTGAGGCGCAAGCACGACGCCTGAGGGGCGCCGCTCCGACCCTCGACGATTTCCGTTCCCCCGGGGACGTGGTGCAAGGATGGGGAGGTTGGCCGTCCCCGATCGACAAGGAGCAGTCGTGCTCGCGACCTACCGACCTCTCTTCGAGGTACCGGGGGCGCGCACCTTCATCGCAGGGGGGATGGTGGCCCGCACCGCGGGCTCGATGTTCGGTGTGGCCGTCGTCGCGATGGTCGCTGCGCGGTCCGGCTCCTACGAGCTGGCGGGCGCCGTCGTCGCCGTCGGCATGGTGGCCCTCGCGCTCTTCGCGCCCTTCCTCGGCCGCCTCGTCGACCGCTACGGCCAGCGGCGCATCGCCATCCCGTTCTTCCTCTGGTCGGGGGTCTGGGCGGTGCTGACCGTCGTCACGTCGCTCAAGGGCTGGCCGTCGTGGCTGCTCTTCATCACGTTCCCCATGTGCGGGGCGATCCCCAACATGGGCACCATGGCCCGGGCACGGTGGACGCACATCTTCGCCCACGACCCCCGCTCGCTGCACTCGGCGATGTCGTTCGAGCAGGTCATGGAGGAGCTCACCTTCGTCATCGGGCCGGTCGTCGCGATCTGGCTCTCCACGGCCTGGTTCCCCGAGGCCGGCTTCGTCGTCGCCACCGTCGCCTACGGCATCGGCGTGCTCGTCTTCCTCTCGGCGCGCTCCACCGAGCCGCCGGTCGTGCCGCACCACGAGCGTCCCGAGGGCCACGCGCACCACAACCCGGGCCTCATCCCGCTCGCCTTCATCATGGTGATGACCGGGGCGATCTTCGGCGTCAACGAGGTCGTCACCCTCGCCGTTGCGCAGGACCACGGTGCCCAGGGCGCCGCCGGCGCCATCCTCGCCCTGTATGCCGTGGGGTCGGGGCTCGCGGGCCTCGTCTTCGGCCACGTCTCGCACGGACGCAACCTCGTCAAGCTGCTCATCGTGGGCACGCTCGGCATGGGTCTGCTCGAGGCGCCGCTCCTCTTCGCGCCGAACCTGTGGGCGCTCGCCGGCCTCATGGTCGTCGCCGGCATGGCCACGGCGCCGACCCTCATCACGACGATGAACCTCATCGAGCGCATCGTGCCCAAGGCCCAGCTCAACGAGGGCATGACGATCGTGCTGACGGGCCTCATCATCGGCATCGCCGCCGGGTCGGCGGTCTCGGGTGCCGTCGTCGACCGGGTCGGCCCGCAGCACGGCTACTGGGTCGCGGTCATCGCGGGCGGGTTCGCGTTCGTCATGGCGCTCGGCACGCGCGCCTTCCTCAGCAAGCGCGAGCTGCACAACCTCCGCTGACCCGCCCAACCTCCGCTGACCCGCCCAACCGTCGAAAGGCCAC
>CBHRRQ010000163.1:0-9336 GCA_966081555.1 uncultured Terrabacter sp. | reverse complement strand
GCGTTCTTGACGAAGCCCTGCCCGAACGGGATGCCCGACTCCTGCGAGTAGCCAACCGCCGCAGGCACGCCCGACTCGGGAACGCCGATGACGAGGTCGGCGTCGACGGCGTGCTCGCGCGCCAGGACGCGGCCCATCTCGACGCGCGCCTCGTGCACGACCCGCCCGCGGATGACGGCGTCGGGACGGGCGAGGTAGACGTACTCGAAGACGCAGCCCTTCGGCTGGGGCTCGGCGAACTTGTGCGAGCGGAGGCCGTCCTCGTCGATGACGATGAGCTCGCCGGGCTCGACCTCGCGGATGACGGCGGCACCGATGGTCTGCAGTGCGGCGGTCTCGGACGCGACGACCCAGCCCCGCTCGAGGCGGCCGAGCGCGAGGGGACGCACGCCCCACGGGTCGCGGGCGGCATAGAGCGTGGTCTCGTCCATGAAGACGAACGAGAAGGCGCCCTTCAGCTTGGGCAGCAGCTCGAGAGCGGCCTGCTCGGGCGTCTTGTCCTCGTCGGCCGCCAAAAGCGTCGTGACGAGGGCGGTGTCGGAGGTGTTGCCCCGGGCGAGCTCGCCGGTGACGCGGGCGCCGCCGAAGTGCTCGTCGACGAGGGCCTTGAGCTCGACCGTGTTGATGAGGTTGCCGTTGTGGGCGAGGGCCAGCGTGCTGTGGCCGGTGCCGCCGAGCGTCGGCTGGGCGTTCTCCCACGTGGAGCCGCCAGTGGTGGAGTAGCGCGTGTGGCCGATGGCGATGTGGCCGCGCAGCGAGCTGAGCGCCGTCTCGTCGAAGACCTGCGACACGAGGCCCATGTCCTTGTAGACGAGGATCTTCTCGCCGTCGCCGGTGGCGATGCCCGCCGACTCCTGGCCGCGGTGCTGCAGCGCATAGAGCCCGAAGTACGTCAGCTTCGCGACGTCCTCTCCGGGGGCCCAGACGCCGAAGACCCCACAGGCGTCCTGCGGGCCTTTCTCGCCGGGGATGAGGTCATGACCAAGTCGACCGTCGCCACGTGCCACTGCCCCAGTGTCCCACACGGGTGGGGTCAGCCCGGCCGCGGTCCATCGCCGGGGCGGCTGCGCAGCGGCAGCTCGGCCAGCACCTCGTAGCGCGGCCGCCGCCCGCGCCCCTCCCCCAGGTGCGACTCGACGAGCGCGAGCGCGGTGGCGCGCCATGCCGGCCCCTCCCAGGCCTCGAGCGCCCGGATCCAGCGCGTCGCCTGGGTCGGGCGGTGGAAGCGCCCCAGTGTGAGGTGCGGGTGGAAGCGGGTGCCGTCGGGGGTCGCCCCGGCCGTGCCGGCCGCATTGCGTATGCCGTTTGCCACCGCCCCGAGGTCACCGCGCACCTGCTCGACGCCCGCCCAGAGCACGCGGGCGGCATACGGGTTGGGGAAGGCGCCCGCCCCTGCGAGTTGCAGCACGAGCGGGTCGCGCCTGCTCGCCGAGTGGGCCAGCGCGTCGGTGAGCTCGTCGAGGCGTGCCTCGGGCACGGAGCCGAGGAACGCGAGGGTGACGTGCCACTGGTGCCGGTCGGTCCAGCGGATCTCGGGGCCGGCCTCGCGTCGTGGCGCGACGTGCTCCTCGAGGTCGTCGAGGACCTCGTCGGGCGGCACGACGGCGACGAAGAGCCTCATGGCTGCGTCGCGACCCCCGCGGCGATCAGCGCGTCGACGTCGTCGATGCCCCACGCGCACAGGGCCGCTCGCGTGTCTGCCCCGGGCGCGGAGGGGGGCGTCGACAGTGCTGCGGGAGTGCTGGAGAAGCGCGGTGCCGGAGCTGGCTGCACGACGCCGTGGTGCTCGACGTAGGTGCCGCGCGCGGCCAGGTGCGGGTGCGTGGGTGCCTCGGCGTAGGAGAGGACGGGCTCGACACAGGCGTCGGTGCCCTCGAAGACGACGACCCACTCGGCCCGGGTGCGGGTGCGGAACGTGTCGGCGAGCAGAGTTCTCAGCGCCGGCCACTGGCGGGGGTCGAGGCGGTCCGGGGCGGTCTCGGTGAGCACGAGCAGGCGCAGGAACTCGGCGTAGAAGGCGGGCTCGAGCGGGCCGACCGCCATCCAGCCGCCGTCGCTCGTCTCGTAGACGTCGTAGAACGGGGCGCCGGAGTCGAGCAGGTTGGTGCCACGCCGGTCGGACCACAGCCCGGCCGAGACGAGGCTCACGACGAGCGCCGAGAGGTGCGCGGTGCCGTCGACGATGGCGGCGTCGACGACCTGGCCGCGACCGCTGGTGCGGGCCTCGAGCAGGGCCGCGAGGACGCCGACGACGAGGTAGAGCGCACCGCCGCCGAAGTCGCCGACGAGGTTGACCGGCACCTGCGGCGGACCCCCGGCGCGCCCGATGGCGTGCAGGGCGCCGGTGATGGCGACGTAGCCGATGTCGTGTCCGGCGGCGTGCGCGAGCGGGCCGTCCTGCCCCCAGCCGGTCATCCGGCCGTAGACGAGGGCGGGGTTGCGGGCCAGGCAGTCGTCGGGGCCGAGGCCGAGGCGCTCGGCGACGCCGGGCCGGTAGCCCTCGACGAGGACGTCGGCCTTCTCGACGAGCGCGAGCGCGGTCGCGAGCCCCTCGGGGTGCTTGAGGTCGAGGAGCACCGACGGGCGTCCGCGCCGCAGCACGTCGGCCTCCGGAGCCAGCGGGACGGGCAGCGACGCCTCGCCCGGGCGGTCGATGCGGATGACGTCTGCCCCGAGGTCGGCGAGCAGCATGGCCGCGAAGGGCGAGGGCCCGATGCCGGCGAGCTCGACGACGCGCACCCCGGCGAGCGGTCCCGTGCGAGAACGCGTGCCGGAACCCGTGCGCGAGCCGGCGCCCGGGTCGCGATCGGCGGCCGGGTCGGTCACGACCGGTCGCGACCCGACCGGTCGAGCAGGATGCCGAGCACGCCCGCCAGGCCGGTGCCCAGCAGGGCGCCGAGCGCGCCGATGTAGAGGGCGCCGGTGGTCTCGGAATAGCCCTGCACGCGGTCGCCCATCAGCGAGATAGCGGCGCCGATGACGAAGCCGAGCACCGCGCCCGTGATGAGGAAGCGCTTGAAGTTCGGGATGCGGGGGCGCTCGGGGCGGGAGTCGTGCGGCGTCTGGCTCACGCGCCCACCCTAAGCGAGGCGATGGGCAGCAGTCCCTCGAGGTGCGCCCGCTGCCCGCTGGCCCGGACGAGGGCGCCTGCGACGGCGTCGTCCCAGGACAGGTCGCCGACGGCCAGGCGCAGCCAGGTGGCGGCGTCGGTCTCGATGACGTTGGGCGGCGTGCCCCGCGTGTGCACGGGCCCCTCGATGCACTGCACCGCACCGTGCGGGGGCACGCGCACCTCGACGGTGCGTCCGGGCGCGATGGTGGCGAGCTCCTCGAGCGTGTAGCGCACGGCGGTCGCCGTCGTGCGCCGGTCGGCGCCCCACCCGGCCGCGCGGCAGGCCTCGAGCGCGGCGTGGCCGTCGGCGATCGGGGTGCGTCGGCGGGGCGGCATACGGCAAGGCTAGCGACGGGCGGTGTCAGTGCCCGCGGGTGGTCGCGACCTCAGCGCAGCCGCGGCAGCACGTCGGACACCACCTCGTCGAGGACGTCGCGCGTGCCGCGGTAGGGGTCGCTCGGACGCGGCCAGTGGGTGATGACGTCGGTGAAGCCGAGCCCGGCCGCGCGGCCCACGGCGTCCTCGAAGCAGGCAGCGCTCGAGAGCGTGAACGTCGGGGCCGAGTCGAGGTTGAGGTAGCGGTCGAGGTCGGACGGGTCGCGACCGGCGTCCGCGAGCGCCTCGTCGACGCGCCCGCAGAGCGAGCCGACGAGGGCCCACCACTCGTCGTCGGTGTCGACGTTGCCGCCATAGGTCATCCAGCCGTCACCCCGCTCGACGGCCAGGCGGATCGCCTTGGGGCCGTTGGCCGCCACGATGAGCGGCACCCGGTTGCCCGTGTCGCCGCCGCGCACCGGCCCGGGCAGGGTGCGCACGTCGCGCGCGCCGTAGAACCGGCCCTCGGCGTCGACGTGGTCCTCGCGGAGCAACCGGTCGAGGAGCGCCGTGAACTCGTGGAACCGCGCCGTCCGGTCGCGCAGCGGCAGGTCCTCGCCCATGATGCGCGAGTCGACGTCGCCACCGGCCCCGACGCCGAGCAGGAAGCGACCGCGGGAGATGTCGTCGAGCGCCAGCACCTCGCGCATGAACTGGACGGGGTGGTGGTTGTTGGGCGACGACACGAAGGTGCCGAGGCCGATGCGCTCGGTCACCGCCGCCGCTGCCGCGAGGGTGGGCACGGCGCCGAACCAGGGCGAGTCGGGCAGTCCGCCCCACGTCACGTGGTCGAAGGTCCACGCGTGGTCGAAGCCCATCTGCTCGGCCTCGCGCCACATCGGCTCGGCGACGGACCAGGAGTGCTCGGGCAGGATCGTGAGTCCGAAACGCATGCCCCTGACGGTAGTAGTTTCGAGGGAGCAGACCTCGCGAAGGAGTCCCCATGTCCAACCTCGTCGTCCACTTCGAGATCCACGGCTCCGACCCCGAGCGCCTCGTCGACTTCTACTCCTCGCTCCTCGGGTGGTCGTTCCAGCAGTTCGGTGAGATGCCCTACTGGTCCATCACCACGGGCGAGGATGCGATGAGCCAGGGCGGCCCCGGTCATGGCATCAACGGCGGGCTCACCCAGCGTCAGGGCCCGAAGCCCGAGGTCGGCGGGCCGGTCAACGGCGCCAACATCGTCGTCGCGGTCGACGACGTCGACGGCCTGTTCGCGAAGGGCATCGAGCTCGGCGGCTCGGAGGCGCTGGCACCTTCGGACATGCAGGGTGTGGGGCGCCTCGCCTACCTGCACGACCCCGACGGCAACGTGTTCGGCCTCATCTCCCCGGTCATGTCCGACGGCACCATGGGCTCCTGAACCGGTGACACGACAGGGCAGCCGCGTCTGGGACGCCGCCACGGTGCTCGCGGCCTCGAACGAGTGGAGCTGGGTGCCCGACGGTGCTCCGCACGTCCGCACCGACGAGTACCTGGTCGTCGCCTACCCCGAGTACTTCCTGACGCCCACGTCGGCTCGCGTCTTCGGTTCCGACCGCGACCCCGCCGAGCTCGTCGACGAGATCTGCGACGCGGCGCGGGGATGGGGCCGCGAGCGACTCTGGTGGCGCGTGTCCGACTTCACGCGGCCGGAGGGTCTCGAGCCGGAGCTGATGTCGCGCGGGGCGACCGTGCTCGACCGGATGGACGTGCTCGCCCTCCCCCTCGACGATGACCTGCCCGACCTCGCGGTCCCGGGCGACGTCGAGGTGCGCCGCGTCACGGACGAGCAGACCGTGCGCGACGCCATCACCGTGGGCAACGACGCGTTCGGTGGCGCCGAGCCGACCGACGACCAGGTCGCGACGTCGCTCCTCGAGGTGCAGCAGGGCCTGGGTGACGACTCGTCCGGTCGCTGGGTCGCGTACGTGGAGGGCCGACCCGCGGGCTCGGGGGGCTACACGCTCGCCGAGGACGTATGCCGTCTCTGGGGCGGTGGCACGCACAGCTCGCTCCGCGGCCGCGGGGCCTACCGCGCCGTCCTCGACGCCCGGCTGCGCACGGCGCGCGCGGCCGGCGCGACGCTCGGCCTGACCCACGGCGTCGTCGACACGTCCTCACCGATCCTGCGCCGCATCGGGTTCACCCGCTACGGCGAGGAGCGCACCGTGGTGCTCGACCTGTCGCCGTCGTGACGCCGGAACCCCCTGTGGCAGAGCGGGTCTCGCTGGAGTGGGACGAGCGCGGCGGCGTCACCGTGCACATGGACGGCTCTCCCCAGTCGCACGTCCAGCTCGACGACCCGACGCTGCTCGTCTTCGAGTACGTGCAGCACCTGGCGCTCGCGATCGACGCCCTGCCGCCCGGACCTCTCGGCGTCACCCACGTGGGCGGCGCCGGGCTCACCCTGCCGCGGTGGGTCGAGGCCACGCGGCCGGGGTCGCCGCAGATCGTGCTCGAGCCCGACGCCGAGCTGACCGAGCTCGTCCGCAGGGAGATCCCGCTCCCCCGACGCCACCGCATCCGGGTGCGCCCCGTCGACGGGCTGACGGGAGTCCGGGCGTTGAAGCCGGGCTCGGCCGACGTCGTTGTGACCGACGCCTACGCCGGTGGCCGGGTGCCGGCGGACCTCGCCGGGACGGCATACGCCCTCGAGGTCGCGCGGGTGCTGCGGACGGGTGGGGTGGCGCTCTGGAACCTCGCCGACGAGCCCGGGCTGCGCTGGGTCGCCCGCTTCGTGGCCACCGTGACGAGCGTGCTCCCGCACGTGGCGCTCATCGCCACGCACGAGGTGCTCAAGGGGCGCCGCTTCGGCAACTCGGTGCTCGTCGCGGGCGCCGGGCCGCTCCCGGTCGAGACCCTGCGGCGCGAGGTCGCCCGGGCCAACCTGCCCACGGGGTTGCGCGAGGGGGCGGCCCTGACGCGCCTCGTCGCGGGCGCGCGTCCGTTCGGGGAGGTCGGCGAGCCGAGCCCCATGCCGCCCGAGGCGGGCCGCTGGCGGGTGCGCTAGGGGCCGGCCGTCAGCCGCGCGCGAGCTCGGCCAGGGTGGAGCGGAACTCGGCGTAGCGCTCCTGGCCGACCCGCTGCGCCCAGTCGGACTCGATGGCGGCGATGCGCGCGGCTGCCTTGCGCGTGAGGCGGGTGCCCTTCGCCGTGCGCCGCACGATGCGCGAGCGGCGGTCGGCCGGGTCGGGGACGGTGCGCAGGTGGCCCGACGCGGTGAGCTGGCCGACGAACTGGCCGCAGCCCTGCTTCGTCATGCGCAGCCGAGAGGCAAGCTCCGTGATGGTGATGCCGTCGGGCGGCACGAGCTCGAGCAGGCGGAAGTGCGACATGCGCAGGCCCTGCCAGTCCTCCGCGGCGAAGACGACGCGCACCTGCTCGAAGAGGCTGCCCATGAGCCGCGGGAGGTGCTCCTCGTCGACGACACCGTTGACCAAGGTCATAAAGTGACTTTACCATCGCAGGTGGGAAAGCGACTTTCCCACCTCGTGGACGGCGGAGGCGCAGATGAGCGACCGAACGATCCTCGGCACGGCCGACGTGCCCGACCAGCAGCTCCTGGCGTATGCCGCCGCGGCCCTCTCGTTCGACGTGGCCGACTGCCGGCTCCTCGCGTCACGGGCCGAGGTCGTCGACTACGACCTCGACGCCATCACCACGGGCGGCCGCTGGTGGGTGACGGCCGACCTCGGGACCCCCGACGGACCGACGTCCGTGCGGTTCTTCGTCAAGCTCGTGCAGTCGTGGAGCAGGTCGCCGTACTTCGCGTTCGTCCCTGCCGAGATGCGCGAGCTGGCCGAGCGCGGCGTGCCGTGGCGCACCGAGCCGCTCGTCTACGCCTCCGACCTCGGTGAGCGCCTCCCGGACGGGCTCACCATGGCCGGCGTCGTCGACGTCCGCCCGATCGACGAGCTGTCGACGGTGATCTGGCTGCGCGAGGTCGACGTCGTCGAGTCCGACTGGCCGGTCGACCGGCTCGCTCGCGCGGCTCGCCTGCTCGGCAGGCTGGCGGCGAGCCCCCGCGTCCGTCCGCTCGCCTCCGTCGGCGAGGCCGACGGGCGGCGTGGCGTGCGGTCGTACGCCGAGGGCCGGCTCGCCGGGCAGGTCGTGCCGCTGCTGCGCGCCGACGAGCTCTGGCAGCACCCCGTCCTCACCGCCACCTTCGACCTCGCCTTGCGCGACCGCCTGCTGGCCCAGCTCGACCGGGTCGGCGAGCACGTCGCCTGGCTCGAGACCGTTCCCGACGGCGCCGCGCACGGCGACGCGTGCACCAACAACCTGCTCGTACAGGCGGGCAGCGACGACCTCGTGCTCATCGACTACGGCTTCTGGAGCACCCAGCCCATCGGCTTCGACCTCGGCCAGCTGCTGCTCGGCGACGTGCAGATCGGGCGGCGGCCGGCCGCGACGCTGGACGCGGTCGAAGGAGCCTGCCTGCCGGCATACGTCGACGGCCTGCGCGACGAGGGGTGCGACCTGCCGCTCGACGTCGTCCGCCGAGCGCACGCGCTGCAGATGCTCATCTTCTCCGGCTTCTCCTCCTTCATGCTCGAGGGCCTGCTCGAGCCCCTCGGCAGGGACGGCGGAGGCGACGACCACGACGACGGCGGGAGGGCCGGCAGGCCCGGCGCGCCCGACCTGCTCGAGCAGGCGGCCGAGCGCGCCCGGATCACCGAGTTCGTGCTCGACCTCGTCGACGAGACGGAGGCCGTCGCGGCCGAGCCGGCCCTGCGCCACGCCTGAGGAAGGGTTCGAGGCCCGCCGGCGTTGCAGGGCCTGTGAAGAACATCGGGTTTCTCTCCTTCGGGCACTGGACGCCCTCCCCCCACTCGCAGACGCGCTCCGCGTCGGACGCGCTGCTCCAGTCGATCGACCTCGCGGTGGCCGCCGAGGAGCTGGGCGCCGACGGCGCCTACTTCCGCGTGCACCACTTCGCCCGCCAGCTCGCCTCGCCCTTCCCGCTCCTGGCCGCTGTCGGGGCGCGCACGAGCCGCATCGAGATCGGCACCGGCGTGATCGACATGCGCTACGAGAACCCGCTCTACATGGCCGAGGACGCCGGCGCCGCCGACCTCATCTCGGGCGGCAGGCTGCAGCTCGGCATCAGCCGCGGGTCACCCGAACAGGTCATCGACGGCTTCCGCTACTTCGGCTACGTGCCCGACGGCGACGACCACGCGACCATGGCGCGCGACCACACGCGTACCTTCCTCGACGTCATCGGCGGCGAGGGGTTCGCGCAGCCCAACCCGCGGCCGATGTTCCCCAACCCGCCCGGCCTGCTGCCGATCGAGCCGCAGTCCCCCGGCCTGCGCGACCGCATCTGGTGGGGCGCCGGCTCGCGGTCGACGGCCGTGTGGACCGCGGAGCAGGGCATGAACCTCATGAGCTCGACCCTGCTCACCGAGGACACCGGCGTGCCGTTCCACGAGCTGCAGGCCCAGCAGATCCAGATGTTCCGCGACGCGTGGAAGGCGGCCGGTCACGAGCGCGAGCCGCGCGTCTCGGTGAGCCGCAGCATCTTCCCGATCGTCAGCGACCTCGACCGGCAGTACTTCTTCCGCGAGACGGCGAGCCAGGACCAGGTCGGGCACCTCGACGGCGGCCTCGCGCGCTTCGGCAAGACGTATGCCGGCGAGCCCGACCAGCTCGTTCGTGACCTCGCCGAGGACACCGCGATCGCGGCGGCCGACACCCTGCTGCTCACGGTCCCGAACCAGCTCGGCGTGGACTACAACGCGCACGTCATCGAGAGCCTGCTGACCCACGTGGCGCCCGAGCTCGGCTGGCGCTGACGGGAGACGCCGAACGGCGCGCCCCCCACAGGGGGCGCCCCCGTCGGCGGGAGGGCGACGGGGGGGGAG
>CBHRRQ010000162.1:0-9339 GCA_966081555.1 uncultured Terrabacter sp. | reverse complement strand
GTCGGTGGGGACCGGCGGGAACGCCGGCCGGGTCAGGACGCGACGGCCTCGCGGTGCCGGTCGAGATAGCGCATGACCGGCGTCGCGAGCACCCCGTGGACCATCACGGACACGAGGATGGTGAACGCCGTCGTCGACCACAGCCAACGCTCCTCGGGGAAGGGGTGCTCACCCGCCGCGAACGCGAGGTAGTAGAGCGAGCCGATACCGCGGACCCCGAAGAAGGCCGTGGCGAGGGCCTCGTGCCGGGTGAGCCCGCCGGGGAGGTCGCTGCCACGAGCCCGCACCCGCAGGCTGACCCATCCGGCCAGCGGACGCAGCACGAAGACGAGCGACAGGGCGATGAGCACGCCACGCCAGTCGAGCTCGTCGAGCACTCCCTTGGTCATGGCCATGCCGAGCATGAGCAGGATGATGAGCGTGAGCAGGCGCTCGAGGCGCTGCACCACCTCGTGCATGGAGCGGTGGTAGTGGTGGTTGCGCTCGGCCGCACGCAGCGTCAGTCCGCAGGCGAAGACCGACACGAAGCCGTAGCCGCCGACGAGCTGGCTGACGCCGTAGGTCATCACGAGGGCCGCGAGCGCGAGCAGCGGTTCGCCCTGCTCGGCCAGCCGCAGCGACCGGCGCGACGACCGGAACGCGACGCGGGCGAGGGCCCAGCCGACCGCGACACCCACGAGGACGCCGACGACGACCTTGCCGACCAGGCCCCAGGCCAGCCAGCCGGCCACCCACGACCCGGCGCTGCCGGCCGAGGCGAGCAGCACCGCGGCCGTGACGAACGGGAACGCCAGGCCGTCGTTGAGCCCGGCCTCGGAGGTGAGCGAGAAGCGGACGTCGTCCTTCTCGTCGACGGGCTCGCCGAGGGCCTCGCCGTCGGAGTCGTCGGAGTCGTCCGAGTCGCCCGGGTCCTCGGTCTCCACGCGTGGGCCCTCGACCTGCACGTCGCTGGCCAGCACCGGGTCGGTGGGCGACAAGGCGGCACCGAGCAGCAGTGCTGCCGCCGGCGCGAGCCCGACCCACCAGCCCAGCAGGGCCACCGACGCGATCGTGAGGGGCATCGCGATGGCGAGCAGCCGCCACGTCGACGACCACGACGCCCACGCCGCGCGGCGGCGCCACTCGAAGGAGCGGTCGATCGCGAGCCCGACGCCCATCAGCGCCACGAGGATGGTGAACTCGGTGATGCGCTCCACCTGGGCCCGGATGACGAGGGGGTCGAGGCGCATGCCCTCCGGCAGTGGCAGCAGACCGATGCCCATGCCGAGGACGAGGAGCACCATCGCGGCCGACACGGCATACCGCTCGAGCACGGTCGGCAGCACGGCTGCGAGGAACATCGCCGCGCCGGCGATGAGGTAGATCAGGTTGATCGACATGGCAACGGCACGGGCGACACGCTGGGCTCCTCGAAGTGGTGACCCGATGCACCTACCCGCCCCGGCAGGCCGGCGATCGCGGCTCCCGCGGAGTGGACCGGGCCTCCAGTGCCAAGCCTCGCCGCAGTCAGATGCCGGGGTCCTGCCCCTCCGGGACGACCAGGAGCCACCGGTAGCCGTACGGCTCGATGTCGAGCTCGACGACGCCGCCCGCCCCGACCTCTGTCACGCGGCGCTCGTCGAGGACGTCGAGGAGCCGCGACCCAGGCGCCACGTCAGGCAGGGTCAGCGGGACCATGGCTCCGTCGGGACCGAAGTTGTGCACCCCGAGCATGGCCCAGTCGTCCGTGCGGCTGAGGTGCACCAGCGTCGACGCGACGGGCTGGTCGAGCACCTCCACCGCGGCCCAGCCGCTCTGCGGAAGCTGCCGGTAGCGGCGCACCAGCCCGCGGATGAACCACCACAGCGACCCGGCGTCGCGGCGCTGGTCGGCGACGTTGACGTGGTCAGGTCCGAACATGCCGTCGGGCATGGGCCGGGTGAGCCGGCGCACCGGGGCCGTCGAGAACCCGCCGCCCGGTCCGCGGTTCCACTGCATGGGGCTGCGCACCGCGAGCCGGCCGGGGATGTCGAGGTTCTCGCCCATGCCGATCTCCTCGCCGTAGAAGAGCACCGGGGTCCCGGGCAGCGAGAACATCAACGAGTAGACGAGTCGCAGGCGGCGCTCGTCGCCACCCACCATCGGGGGCAGTCGTCGTCGCAGGCCGCGGTCGTAGAGCTGCATGTCCGGGTCGGGTCCGAAGGCGTCGAAGACCTCGCGCCGCTCGGACAGGCTCAGCTTGTCGAGGGTGAGCTCGTCGTGGTTGCGCACGAAGCTGGCCCACTGGCTCGTCACGTCGAGAGCCGGTCGCTCGCGCAGCGCGTCCGCGAGCGGGGCCGCCTCGCCGCGGGCCAGCGAGAGGTACATCCGCTGCATCCCGATGAAGTCGAACTGCATGTTGAGCCCGTCGCCGTCGTCGCCGCCGAAGAAGCGCCGCTGCTCCTCGTAGGGGAGGTTCACCTCGCCGAGCAGCACCGCGTCACCCACCCGACGGGTCACGAAGGAGCGCACGTCGCCGAGGTAGCGGTCGGGGTTGAAGGCCTCCTGCTCGGCGTCGTCGACGCCGGGCACCCCGTCGCGGGCGAAGAGGAAGGGCACCGCGTCGACGCGGAAGCCGGACACCCCGAGCGCGAGCCAGAAGCCGAGCGTGCGCGAGATCTCTTCCTGCACAGCGGGATTGGCGACGTTGAGGTCGGGCTGGTGCTTGTAGAAGTGGTGGAGGTAGTAGTCGCCGGTCTTCTCGTCGCGTTCCCAGATGCTGTCCTCCTGGTCGGGGAAGACGACGTCCTTCTTGCTCGACCTCGGCTTGGTGCGGCTCCAGACGTAGTAGTCGCGGTAGGGGTCCTCGCGGCTGCGGCGCGCCGAGGTGAACCACGGGTGCTTGTCGGACGTGTGGTTCATGACGAAGTCGATGATGACGCGTATGCCGTGTGCCCGGGCCGTGCGGACGAGCTCGACAAAGTCGCCAAGCGTCCCCAGCGTCGGATCGACGCCGAAGAAGTCGGTGATGTCGTAGCCGTCGTCCTTGCGGGCGGTGGGGTAGAAGGGCATGAGCCAGAGGCAGGTGATGCCGAGGTCGGCGAGGTACTCGATGTGGTCGGTCATACCGCGCAGGTCGCCGACCCCGTCGCCGTCGGAGTCGTGGAAGGTCTGGACGTCGGCGCAGTAGACGACGGCGTTCTTCCACCAGAGGTCGCCGGTGTCGCTGATCCTCATCGCGCCGCCGCCTGCATGCTCGGCGAGGCGGAAGAAACCTGAGAGCTCGGAACCGCTTCGTGCCCGGGGCTGCCCGGCGCCAGCTGGGGGAGGACGTGCTCACCGAAGGCGTCGATGAAGGGAGCCTGGTGCTTGCCCACGAAGTGCAGGTAGAGCTCGTCCCAGCCCATCTCGACGTACTCGTGCAGCCACTGTGCGTGCCGAGCCGGGTCGGCCGAGACACGCACCGACTCGCGCACCTTCTCGGGCGGCACGAGCTCGCCGATGAGGTCGAAGGCCTCGACGCTCTCGGTGTCCCAGGCGACCGGTGGTCCCAGCACGTTGCTGCGCCACTGGTCGTGGGCGGTGGCGAGGGCCTCGTCCTCCGTGGGCGCCCAGCTGAGGTGGATCTGGAGACGTGCGGGTCCCCGGCCACCGGCGTCGCGGTAGGCCGCGAGCACCCGCCGCAAGGTGTCGGCGGGCTGGTTGACGGTGATGAGGCCGTCGGCCCAGGCGGCGTGCCGGGCCGCGGTCTCGGGCGTCACCGCCGGACCCACGAGGTCGGGCACCGGGTCGGGGAGGGTCCACAGCCGGCCCCGGTTGACCGTCACGAGACCCTCATGGCTCACCTCCTCGCCGTGCAGCAGCCGCCGGATCACGTCGACGCACTCGACGAGACGGGCGTCACGCACCTCCTTGCGGGGCCAGTCGCCGCCGGTGACCCGCTCGTTGGCGGCCTCACCGGAACCGAGCGCCGCCCAGAAACGGCCGGGGACCATCTGTCCGAGGGTCGCGATGGACTGCGCCACGACGGCCGGGTGGTAGCGCTGGCCCGGCGCGCTGACCACGCCGAACGGCAGGGTCGTGGTGGCCAGCGCCGCACCCAGCCAGCTCCACGCGTAGCCCGACTCGCCCTGTCGGCTGCTCCACGGCACGAGGTGGTCCGACGACATGCCGGCCGTGAACCCGGCGGCCTCGGCCGCCTGGACGTCACGCAGCAGCTGCGCCGGGCTGATCTGCTCGTGCGAGCAGTGGAATCCGATGACCGTCATGCCCACCCACGCAACCGCACCGCAGCCCGGCCGTCAACGGTCGCGCTGTGGACGTGCTTGTGCGAGTTAGGTCCTCGTCAGAACGGGTATGTGGGATGGTTCAGCGCGGCAGGTCCCGCCACACCGCGACCGCGCCGTCGTCGGCCAGCCCGTCGAGAACGGCGGTCCGCAGCAGCGTGTGACCGGTGGCGTTCGGGTGGTCGCCGTCCTCGAGCAGGTCGCCCGTCGGGTCGCGCTCGCCGGACTCGCCCTTGAGCGGCGTGTACGCGTCGACGTAGACCGCGCCGGTCTCGCCCGCCACCTGGGCGACGGTCGAGTTGACGAGGCGGGTGAGCGCGTCGCTGCCGAGCACGAAGTCGGAGCCGAGGGCGCGGCCCACGGCGCCGTCGAGGGTCACGTTCCAGTAGCCGAGCACGGCGATGCGCAGGTCGGGACGGGTGTCGACGAGCCGCACGTCGTGGATGATCCGGGTGAGCCCGTCGCGCAGGCCGGCGAGCGTCGCGGACCAGCAGTCGGAGGTGGCCGCGGGCAGGCACGCCGTGTCGGCCACGTTCCCGAGGTCGAAGTCGTTCGCGCCCACCTGCACCATGACGAGGTCGGCGTCGGCGAGGTGCTCGCGCGTCGGCGAGGTGAGCAGGTCGTCTGCGACGTCGGTCGTCGTCCAGCCGCCCGTCGCGTCGTTGTGCACCACCCAGGGCCGCTGCGTGAGCCGTTCGAGCTGGCTCCCGACCTGCTCGACGTAGCCCGTGCAGCCGCACGTGTCGGCGGACGGCACCGAGTCGCCGAGTCCGACGACCGTCAGCGGTCCCGGTGTCGTCGCGTGGGGCCGAGGGCTTGCGTATGCCGTCCCGCCGGTCCCGGGGGACGCGCCCGTCGCGCTCGCGCCGGCCGACCCCGGGTCGGGCCCGGGTCCCACGCCGGGCAGCACGCCGGTCACGACGAGTGCGACGAGGACGACGAGCCCGAGGATGGCTGCGACGACGTGGTGCGGGCGGGCGCTGCCCGTCCAGCGCGCCGAGCGCCGAGCCGGCGGCTCCCCGGTCCCACCCGACGGCATACGTGAGCCCCTGTCAGGCATGGAAACCCGGCAGCGTACGGGCCAGCCACGTGAGCGCAGTCGGGATGTAGGGGGTGAAGACGCCGTCGCGGTGGCCGCCGTGGGCGAGCACGGCGCCGGCCACGTCGAGGGGCGCGTGGGCTGCGCTGAGGAAGCTCGACGTGCTCGGGTAGGAGAGCTGGTCCTCGCGCGAGGTGAGCACCCACATCGCGAGCGGCGGCGGAGCGTTCCGTGCCATCGCGACGAGGTCGTAGGCGCGCTGGGTGCGGCTGGTGAGGGGGTCGTAGGCACGCGAGAAGTCGGGCCGGAAGTAACCGAGCAGCACGATGGCCGCACCGAAGACGTCGGGGTGACGCATCGAGACGGAGGCGGCGCACCATGCGCCGTAGGAGTAGCCGATCGTCGCCCAGCCGGCGCGGCTGCGCTGCACCCGGAAGTGGCGCACCGTCCAGGCCGGGATGTCCCGGGCGAGCCAGGTGTCGGTCTGCGGCTGGCCCGGCGCGCCGTCGACGCACTCGGTGTCGAGCCCGGCGGGGGTGTCTATGCGCGGCACGACGACGATGGACGGCGCCAGCCGGTGCTCGGCCGTCAGCGCGTCGATGTCGGAGAGGAAGCTGAGCCGCAGAAAGCTCTTCGGCCCGCTGGGGAAGCCGTGCAGGCCGACGATGACGGGGTAGGTGCGGCTCGAGCGGGGGTCGTAGCCGACGGGGAGGTGCACGTAGACCTGGCCCTCGGCGTGCGAGCGCCCGGCGACGACGGTGTAGGTCTGCAGCCGGGAGCCGGGCTGGGGCAGCGGCGGCAGGGTCGCGGGCGTCGTCACCCCACGCAGACCCGGCCCCTTCACCACCGCCACGACCGCTTCGCGAGCCGTGCCGCCGTGGTGCACGTCCAGGGCCGGTGAGCGGGACCCGAAGAGGTCTCCCCAGCTCGAGTAGAAGAAGTACTGGTCGTTGAGCGCGGCGCCGCACAGGGCGACGACGAGCACGTTGAGCAGCAGCACCTGGCCGGCTCGCAGCGCCATCCGGACCGGGCGCCTCGCGACGTGGGGGACACCGGCGACGACGAGACCGAAGAGGGCCAGGGCCAGCACGGCGAGCAGGACGACGAGGCTCGTGTCGGTCAGCTCCACGAGGGGCTCCGGTGGTCCTTCAGGGGCCTGACGAACGGGAAGGTGAGGATGGAGCGGATGGGGGTGTTGGTCAGCAGCATGACGAGCCGGTCGACCCCGATGCCGAGCCCTCCGCTCGGTGGCATCCCGAGCTCGAGGGCGAGCAGGAAGTCCTCGTCGACCTCCATCGCCTCGGGGTCGCCGGCAGCGGCCTTGAGGGACTGCTCGGTCAGCCGGGCCCGCTGGTCGACGGGGTCGGTGAGCTCGCTGTAGGCGGTGCCGATCTCCATCCCCGCGACGACGAGGTCCCAGCGCTCCGCCAGCCCCGGTTCGGAGCGGTGCGGGTGCGCGAGCGGGGACGTCTCGACGGGGAAGTCGGTGTAGAACGTCGGCCGCACCGTGCGCGGCTCCACGAGCGCGGCGTACAGCTCCTCGACGACCGCGCCGGCGCCCATGTCGGGCCGCACCGCGACGTCGTGCGCGTCGGCGAGGCGGAGCAGGTCGTCCATGTCGGTCTCCAGCGTGACCGGATGCCCGACCGCCTCCGCCACGGCGGTGAGCACGGGCACGACCGGCCAGGGCCCGCTGACGTCGACGAGGCCGACGTCGTCGAGACCGGTGCGCTGCTGGTCCGGTCGGGGCAGCGGCAGCGCCTCCCGTCCGTGCAGGCTGAAGGCGGCCTCCTTGACCAGCCGCTCGGTGAGGTGACGCATCGAGACGTAGTCGGCGTGCGGCCGGTAGACCTCGAGGGAGGTGAACTCGGGGTTGTGCGTCGCGTCGGCCCCCTCGTTGCGGAAGTTGCGCCCGAGCTCGAAGACCGGCCCCAGGCCTGCGACGAGCAGCCGCTTGAGGTAGAGCTCGGGCGCGATGCGTAGCGAGAGGTCGACCCCGTACGCGTTGATGAACGTGCGGAAGGGACGCGCGGTCGCGCCGCCGTGCACCGTGTGGAGCATCGGCGGCTCCACCGCGAGGTAGCCGTCGTCGGGGAGCGGGCGACGCAACCCGGCGACGACGGCCGACCCCGGGCGCAGCAGGGCGAGCCCTTCGGGGTGCGTCAGCAGGTCGGTCGAGCGCTGCCGCGTGCGGGCCGTGGGGTCGTCGAACGAGCGGAACGGCACCGGGTGGAGGGACTTCGCCTCCATGCGCCATCCGTCGGCGAGCAGGCTGGGGGTGCCGGCGCGCGACCGCCCGGTCATCCCGTCGACGCGCACGAGGTCGCCCACGTCGACGACGGCCGTGAGCTGGTCGAGGCACCGTCTGCCGATGGCCGCGACGTCGAGGAGCACCTGGAGCTCGTCGCGGCCCTCGACGAGGCGGAGGAAGACGACGCCGCCGTGGTCGCGCAGGTCCCGCACCCGGCCCACCACCGAGAGCCGGGTCGGCTGCTCCCACACGCTGGGCGGGATGGCGCCGATGGACGTCGTGGGGACGGCTGCGGCCGCGACCGGGTAGGCGTCCAGCCCGACCGCGCGCATGCGGTCGAGGGTCGCGGCTCGGTGCCGGAACTGGTCGGTGCGTCGAGGTCCCACCGCCGTGGGGTCCTGCGTGCGGGTCTCGGCGTCGACCGTGTCCAGCTCGGCGAGGTGGTCGTCGTCCAGGGCGCCGCCGGCGCCGCGGGGGCCGGGCCACGGCACGAAGCCCTCGACGGCCCCGGCCGCCACGGCCACCTGCGGCAGCGACACCGCGTCGTCGTAGCAGAGGAAGCGAGGCTCCCACGTCGGCTCGAACTTCTCGTTGGAGCGGTAGAGGCGCTCGAGCTGCCAGAAGCGGTCGAGCCGTCCGAGCACCGAGGCGCCCACCCGGGTGAGGGAGCCCGAGCCGAGGCGCTCGGCGTCCTCGAAGACGGCCCGGAACATGCAGAAGTTGAGCGAGACCCGGCGCAGCCCGAGCAGCGACGCTGCGTCGAGCAGCTCGCTCACCATGAGCTCGGTGACCCCGTTCGGCGCCTCGGGCGAGCGGCGCATGACGTCGAGCGAGACGCCACGGCGGCCCCACGGCACCAGGCCGAGCACGCCGACGAGCGCCGGGCCGGCCTGCGTGGCCAGGTGGGCCGTCACGAGCAGGACGTCCCCGTCCGACGGGTCGCCCTGGCGACCGAGCGCCATGGAGAAACCGCGCTCGGTCTCTCCGCGGCGCCAGTCGTCGATGCGCGTGACGACCTCTGCGAGCTCGTCCGGGGGCAGGTCTCGCTGGCGGCGCACCTGCACGGTGACCCCTGCCCGGGTCGCGCGCTTCACGGCGTGACGGACGGGCGAGAGCGAGGCGCGGCGCAGGTCGAAGCGGGCCGGGTCGAGCACCGCCTCGTCGCCGAGCCGCAGCACGCGCATCCCACCGGTCGCGGCGTACGCGCGCGCCCCACGCTCGCTCGTGCCGAGCACCGCCGGGACCCAGCCGAACTCGCGCGCCTCGGCGCGCCAGGCCTCGATGGCGGCGCGCCAGCTGTCGGGGTCGCCGACGGGGTCGGACGATGCCAGCGACACGCCTGCGAGCACGCGGTAGGTCACCGCGGCGCGCCCGTCGGGCGAGAAGACGGAGGCCTTGTCACGGCGCGTGGCGAAGTAGCCGAGCGAGTCGCCACTCCCGTGCCGCGCGAGCAGGCGCCGCAGCGCGACCTCGCGGTCGGGTGACCAGCGGCTGCCCGGTCTGGCCGATGCGAGGAACAGTGTCACGGTCGTGAGGATGGTGAGGCCGGCGCAGGCCGCGACGGCCTCGACGACCCATTCGGGCACGCCGACGAGGGCGCGTCGCGTCACGCCGCCGAAGGCGGCGAGCACGGTGCTGACGATGGCGTCGACCTCGGAGCGGGGCGCCCCGACGGCGCCCAGCAGCGCCCATGCCAGACCCAGCGTGGCGGGCCAGGCAACCCCCCGCGGCCCCCGCGCCCCCCCCCCCCGGGCCACCATCCCGGAGGCCGGGGACGGCGCCCCGCATGGAGGACGCCCAAACCA
>CBHRRQ010000161.1:0-9339 GCA_966081555.1 uncultured Terrabacter sp. | reverse complement strand
GCTTGCTGTACTGCGGGGCCTTGCGGGCCTTCTTGAGACCGGCCTTCTTGCGCTCCGGGACGCGGGCGTCGCGGGAGAGGAAGCCGGCCTTCTTGAGGGCGGGACGGTTGAGCTCGGTGTCGACCTCGTTGAGCGAGCGGGCGACGCCGAGACGAACCGCGCCGGCCTGGCCGGAGGGGCCACCGCCGTGGACACGGACGAGCACGTCGTAGGAGCCGTCGAGCTCGAGCAGCGTCAGGGGCTCCTTGACGATCTGCTGGTGCACCTTGTTCGGGAAGTACGCGTCGAGCGTGCGGCCGTTGATCTTCCACTCTCCCGTGCCGGGGACGATGCGCACGCGGGCGATGGCCTGCTTGCGACGACCGGTGGCGGCGCCGGGGGTCGAGACCTGGCGGGCGCGCTTGGGCTCGCCGAGCGCGTCGGTCGCGGAGGACTCGCTCGTGTACTCGGTGAGCTCGGGCTCGTCGGTGTCGAGGACGTCCTCGTTGATGATGTCAGTCACTGGGTTTCTCTTTCTTCGCAGTCAGTGCTCGGTCGGGCTCAGCCGGGCGCTTACTGCGCGACCTGGGAGATCTCGAAGGGGACGGGCTTCTGGGCCGCGTGCGGGTGCTCGGCGCCGCGGTAGACCTTGAGCTTGGAGAGCTGCTGGCGGGCCAGCGAGTTCTTCGGGAGCATGCCGCGGATGGCCTTCTCGATGGCCTTCTCGGGGCTCTTGGCGAGCAGCTCGGTGTACGAGGTCGCGCGCAGGCCGCCCGGGAAGCCGGAGTGGCGGTAGGCCTTCTTCTGCTCGGCCTTGGCGCCGGTGAGGGCGACCTTGTCGGCGTTGATGATGATGACGAAGTCACCGGTGTCGACGTGCGGCGCGAACTGGGGCTTGTGCTTGCCCCGGAGGAGCACAGCAGCCTGGCTCGCGAGGCGGCCGAGGACGACGTCGGACGCGTCGATGACGTGCCACGTGCGAGTGACCTCGCCGGGCTTCGGGGTGTAGGTGCGCAATGGAGTCTGCCTTCGCTTCTGAAATGGTGGAGCCACTGGTGTGACGCTGGGCCCGGTCCGCGTCGCCGGCTCCTGGGGAGCGTGGTTCGCCTGACGGCCCGCTGCACAACTTCACCAATGTTACGGGGTGCGGCGTCGGCTCCCAAATCGCGCTGCGGGTCCCGCTACAGGCGGCCTGACCTGCGAAGACTCGGCGGCAGGCGCACCATGCACAAGTCTTGTGCAAACAAACTATGCAAAGGTAGTGTGCACACTATGGCTGCACGCGACCGATCCGCACCCTCCTCCCCCTCCCCCGAGACGGCCGATCCCGACAACCTCTGGCTCACGCCCGAGAGCCTGCGAGTGCTCGCCCATCCGCTGCGCTCCCGCCTGCTCGGCGCGCTGCGGCGCCACGGCCCGTCCACCGCCACCGACCTCGCCACACTGCTCGGCACCAACTCCGGCGCCACGAGCTACCACCTGCGCAAGCTCGAGTCGGTGGGCCTCGTCCAGGACACCGAGGAGGGCGAGGGCAAACGCCGCCTCTGGAGGGCCGCCTCCGAGTACCACTCGTGGCATCCCAGCGACTTCGAGGGCGACGAGGACTCCGAGACCGCCCTCAACTGGCTGACCCGCGACTACGCACGCCACTTCAGCGAGCAGTACGACAAGTGGCTCGACGTCTCCACGACGTGGCCGACCGCCTGGCAGGACGCCTGCGGCTCGAGCGACGCGTCGGTGCTCGTGACCGCCGAGGCCCTCGAGGCGATGCGCGAGGAGATGTGGGAGCTCATCGAGCGCTACCGCCGCGTCGGGCAGGGCAACCCGCAGGCCCGACGCATCGCCGTCTACGCCTTCGCCTACCCCCTCGACCTCGACCGGCCGCCCACCGCCGGAGGTCGACGATGAGCCGCCCGGCCGTCGGCGCGACGTCACCGCGGGCGTATGCCGTGCTCTCCCCCTCCGCGGCCCGCCGGGTCTTCCTGGCACTGACCTTCACCCGATGGTTCCCCGTCGGTCTCGTCATCGGGCTGCTCACGCTGTGGCAGCTCGAGCGTGGCCTGACCGTCGCCCAGGCGATGACGGTGTCGTCGGCAGCCGGCCTGACGATCTTCGCCCTCGAGCTGCCGACGAGCGGCTTCGCCGACGCGTTCGGACGCCGCCCCGTCTTCGTCGTCTCGGCCGGGGTGAACGTCCTGGCCAGCGTCGTGCTGCTGCTCGCCCATGCGTTCTGGATGTTCCTCGCGGCCGCCGTGCTCACCGGCATCTTCCGCGCGCTCGACTCCGGCCCGCTCGAGGCGTGGTTCGTCGACACCGTGCACGCGACCGACCCGGGCGCCGACGTCGACGGCTCGCTGGCCGCGCAGGGAACGGTGCTCGGCGGTGGCATCGCGGCCGGGGCCCTCGTGTCCGGTGCCCTCGTCTGGTGGCACCCGTTGGCCGGCGCGTCAGCGCTCGTGCTGCCGGTCGCCGTCTTCGTGGCGCTCAACGTCGTGCACCTGCTGGCCGTGCTCCTGCTGCTGCGCGAGCCCCGGTCGGCCGAGCACGTGGACTCCTCCGGGGTGCGCCGAGCGCTCGCCTCGGCCAAGGAGTCTCCGGCCGTCGTGCGCGACGGCCTCGGCCTGCTCCGCACCAACCCGGCGCTGCGCGGCATCGTCTGCGTCGAGATCTTCTGGGCGGTGGGCATGCTCGTCTTCGAGACGTTCCAGCCGATCCGTCTCGCCGAGCTCGTCGGGGGCGAGGAGCGGGCAGGCGCGCTCATGGGACCCGTCGCCGCAGCCGGCTGGGGCGTCTTCGCCCTCGGCGCCGCCCTGTCCGGCTGGACGAGCCGACGTGTCGGGGTGGCCCGCACCGCGATCCTCGCCCGCGTGCTCAACGGCCTCGGTGCCGTCGTCATGGGCCTCGTGGCCGGCCCGGCCGCGCTCATCGCCGCCTACGGGGTGACCTACCTGCTCCACGGCTCTGCGGGGCCGGCCCACTCGGCGCTGCTGCACCGCGAGGCACGCGCCCGCAACCGGGCGACCGTGCTGTCGATCAACTCGATGGTGGCTTCGGTCGCGTTCGGGGTCGCCGCTCCCCTCTTCGGCCTGCTGGCCGACCGGGTCTCGACGCAGGTCGCCATGGTGTGCGCAGGCGCGTTCAGCGTGCTGGGCGCGGCGTTCTACCGCCAGGCCCGCCGCGCCGAGAAGGTCCGGGCGGCCGGCGGCACGGACACCGACACGGACGCCGACACCGACACCGACACCGACACCGACAGGGAAACGGACACTGAGGTCACACCGGCGGTGACGTGATCTCGTCGAGCTCGGCGAGGTCCTCGGCCGTCGGCTCCCACAGGCCGGCACGCACGTTCTCGACGACCTGCTCCGGACGCGTCGCGCCGGCGATGACGGAGGCGACGGCCGGCTGGGCGGCGAGCCCACCGATGGCGACGTCGATGGGCCGCAGGTCGCGCTGGACGGCATACGCCTGGAGTCGCTCGATCGTGTCCCAGTCGGCGGCGGCGAGACGGTCGGGCAGCCCGGCGAGCCGCGTGCCGGTCGGGGCGGACTCACCGCGCCGGTACTTGCCGGTGAGCAGCCCCGAGGCGAGCGGGAAGAAGGGCAGCAGCCCGACGCCGACGTGCTCGCACGCCGGGACGAGCTCCTCCTCGACGTCTCGTTCCAGCAGGGAGTACTCGTTCTGCGCGGAGACGAAGCGAGCCGTGCCGGCGGCACGTGCCGTCCAGTCCGCGTCGACGACCTGCCAGCCGGTGAAGTTGCTGCTGCCGATGTAGCGGACCTTGCCCTCGTGGACCAGCTCGTCGAGCGCCGCCAGCGTCTCGTCGATCGGAGTGACGGGGTCGGGACGGTGTAGCTGGTAGAGGTCGATCCAGTCGGTGCCGAGACGTCGCAGGCTCGCCTCGACGGCCTTGCGCACGTAGCGCCGCGAGCCCCGCACGCCCCAGTCGGGGCCGTTGCTGCCCTGCATGTCCATCCCGAACTTCGTTGCCACGACGACATTCTCGCGCTCCGAGCCGAGGGCCAGCCCGAGCATCTCCTCGCTCGCGCCCTGACCGTAGATGTCGGCCGTGTCGAAGAGCGTGACCCCGCTGTCGATGGCTTGGCGCACGACGGCGTTCGTGCTGTCCTGGTCGAGACGTCGTCCGAAGTTGTTGCAGCCGATGCCGACGGTGGAGACGGTCAGTCCACTGTCGCCGAGCTGCCGGTAGGTCATGTCAGGAGTCGTCACCCGCCCAACCTATGCCTGTGCAGCCGCCTCGGGCGTCAGGGCGTCAGGGCGTCAGGGCGTCAGGCCCGGCGCCCGCACGCGCCAGCGCCGGCCCCCGCTCTCGGGGGGACCGGCGCTGCGTCGCGGGCGGGTCAGCTGGGCTGCACGAAGACGGCCACCGTGCGCGCGGGCACCGAGAAGGTGCCGGCACCGGCGTCGTAGGCCGCCTGCTTGACGACGTTGTCGGCGCCGCCGGCCTGCACGGGGCTGAGGGCCACCGGGCCCGTGAGCCCGGGCACCTTCTGGGTGACCGTGCTCGGGGTCGCGTTGAACACGACGACGAGGCCGCGCAGCGCCGGGTCGGCGTCGACGCCCTTCGTGTCATCGACCCGCATGACGATCACGCCCTGCTTCGCGTCGGCCGTGCCGGAGACCGGGAAGCTCACCTTGGCGTTGATCGCGTCGGCGCTCCCGAGACGGAAGAGCTTGCTGCTGAAGCGAAGTCGCAGCAGGTCCTGCGCCATCGCGTCGGCTGCGCGCACGTCGGCCGTCGTCGGCTTGAGGGCGCTGTTGCCGAGCAGCGGCTTCATGTACGGCCATTTCGCCGAGTTCTGCTCCTGTGGCGGCAGGCCGTGACCGAAGCCGTTGTCGGCACCGGTCCAGTCGAGCCGGTTGAACCAGTCGCCGCTGTCGTACGAGTCACGGTTGAGCGACTTGCTGCGGAGCAGGTCGGCGCCGGCGTGCCAGAACGACGGGGTCTGCGCGAGCGCGGTCGTCGCGAGCGACAGGGTGTTCATGCGCACCCGGTCCTGCATCGACGTGGCGACGGGCAGCTTGTAGGTGAGCGAGTCGAAGAGCGTCTCGTTGTCGTGGGCGTCGACGTAGGTGACGACCTCGTCGGGCTGGTCGGCGTAGCCGGCCGGCGAGCCGTTGTAGTCGACCTTGTCGCCGGTGACGACCCCACCGCTCGCCTGGCTGCGGAAGCTGAACGAGCGCAGGTTGCCCGCGAGCCCGAGCTGCACGAGGTCGGTGTCGTGCGCGAGGTTCTTCACGGCGTCGCCGTTGATCGCCGCGCCGTTCGGGTCGGTGGCCTCACCCGAGCCGAAGCCCTGCTTGCGCGGGTCCTCGTCGAAGGGACCGCCACCGCGGACCGCGTCACGCAGCCGGTCGGAGAAGGTACCGATGCCGGTGCCGCCGAGCTGGCCCTGCGTCGCCTGGACGAACAGCTTGTTGTTCGCCACCTCGCCGAAGTTCCAGCCCTCGCCGTAGAGGTAGATCGCCTTGCCGTCGACACCGTCCTTGGCCGGTGTCAGCGCATCGAGGGCCGCGCGCACGGCGAGCATGTTCGCCTTGCTGTGGTGGCCCATGAGGTCGAAGCGGAAGCCGTCCACCTTGTAGTTGCGCGCCCACGAGACGACCGAGTCGACCATGAGCTTCTCGGCCATCGCATGCTCGGTCGCGACGTTCTGGCAGCACGTCGAGGTCTCGACCGCGCCGGTCGCGGTGAGCCGCTGGTAGTAGCCGGGGACGACCTTGTCGAGCACCGACTTGTCGGCCTGCCCGGAGGCGTTCGTGTGGTTGAACACCTGGTCGAGCACGACCCGCAGGCCGTCCTGGTGCAGCGCCCCGACCATGGTGCGGAACTCGGCGACGCGGGCCCCACCGTCAGCGGCCTTGGTGCTCGAGGCGTACGACCCGTCGGGCACGCTGTAGTGGAACGGGTCGTAACCCCAGTTGAAGGCGTCCTTCGAGGCGACCGCGCTGATGCACTTCTGCTGCTCATCGCTGTCGGGGGCGTAGGACGCGAGGTCGCACTTCGGCGTCTCCTGCTTCGCCCGGTCCTCCTCGATCGAGGCGATGTCGAAGGTCGGGAGCAGGTGCACGGTGTTCATGCCGGCCTTGGCGAGCGACCTGAGGTGCGCTCGCCCGTCACCGTCGGCGGCGAACGCGAGGTAGCTGCCGCGGATGCCGGCAGGCACCTTCGCGTCGGATGCCGAGTAGTCGCGCACGTGCAGCTCGTAGATCGTCGAGTCGACGTCCTGGGCCAGCGCCGGCGACGTGGTGGAGCGCCACACCGACGGCATGAACGCGGGGTCGCGCAGGTCGACCGCCACGGAGCGGGTCGAGTTCGGCGTCAGCGCCACCGAGCTCGGGTCGGTGACGAGGTTGGTCTCGACCTTGCCGGTCGTCGGCGCGTACACCTTCACCTCGTAGAGGTAGCGGGCGCCCTTGGCCGAGGCGTCGAGCGAGCCCGACCACGAGCCGTCGGTGGCCCGGGCCATGGCGGTGCGCCTGGCCGCGCTGGCCGGCTGGTCGACGCTGCCGGCGGGCCAGGTCAGCAGGCTGACGGACTGTGCCGTGGGGGCCCACAGCGTGAAGCCCACGCGCCCGGTGCCCGAGAAGCTCGGCCCGTAGGTGCGGCCACGTGCCGATGCGGCATACAGGGCGTCGACGGCGATCGCCGTCTGCGTGCCGGTGGCGTCGAGCAGGCGCCCGGTCGTGTCGTACATCGCGACCGCGACCTGGCCCTTGAGGATCTCGGGCAGCTGCCGCGAGGTGGCCTTGTCCATCCGCAGCGCGACGGCGCCCTTGAGCTCCGGGTGGGCTGCGACGAGCGCGGCGGGAAGGCCCGCCGGGTCGCGGGTCAGGGTCGCGACCGAGCCGCCCGTGACGGCTTCGGCGTCGACGGCGAGGCCGCCGTCGGCCGACCAGTGCAGTCGCCAGCGCAGGGTCGCCGGGTCGGTGCCGGCGGGCAGGGCCGATGCGGGCCACGCCACCAGGTCGGGTCCGACGACGAAGGCCTTGGCCTTCTTGAGGTCAGGTGCGGCACCCGCCCTGGACGTCTTGACGCCGACCTCGTGGGTGGAGGCCTTGTAGGTGATCGTCGTGACGACGCCGTCGCTCGGAACGGTGAAGGCGACGTTGCTGGCCGGGTAGGACTCGTCCCACTTGCGGTCGACAGCCACCTTGAACTCGTAGCTGCCCGCGGGGATGCGGTCGGTGCTGAACGTGTAGGTGCCGTCGCCGTCGGGGTCCTGCAGCCACGAGCGCATGCAGTCGGGCGCCCAGTCGCCGGGGCAGCCGAGCTCGCTCTGGAAGCTGCCGGGGGCGGTGAGGATCGGGCCCTGCGCCGTGCTCGTCACCCAGTGGGTGCGGTGGTCGTAGAAGAAGTCGACCGAGCCGCCGGGCGCCTTGTAGCCGATGTTGCCGCCGCCGGGGGCTCCCCCGACGCCGTAGTTCTCGTCCCACGCCCTGTTGATCGCGGCCTTGTACTCGTAGTCGCCGGCGGGCACGGTGGCCGAGCCCTTCCAGATGTCGTCCTTGGGGTCGAGCGTCAGCTGCGCCTGGTCGCAGTCGGGCTGCCAGTCACCGGGGCACCCCATCTCGGAGTTGTGGCTGCCGGGGACGCTGACCGCCTTCGGCTGCGTGACGGGTCCGACGCCACCGGTGTCGCCTCCGCCGGCCGACTGGGGCTCACCGACGATGCCGTAGGTCGAGGTGGCCGAGACCTTGCCGTTCAGGTCCTTCGCCACCATCCGGTACTCCACGAGGGAGCCCTTGGCCAGGCCGGAGACGTCGTGGAAGACGCGGTAGGGCGCGTTGTCGTCGGTGCCGATGGGCGTCCACTGCGTGGCGCCGGCGGGACGCTGGAGGAAGGTCACTTCGGCGAAGGTGCCGCCGTCGAGCGCGGCGCCGATCTCGGCGCGGCCACCGACGACGCCGCCGGCGCCGGGCGAGGTCGGGATGATCGTCGGCGCGCTCGGGGACGACGCCATCGTGGAGGCGGCGCGGTAGACGGCGACCGACAGCGGCGGAACCGTCACGGTGATGCGCCCCGAGGCGTCGGCGCGCAGGTCACCGGTGGCGCCGAGCAGCGGCACGAACTTGCTGCCGGCCGAGTACGTCTCGAAGGTCGCGGTCTTGGCCGTGGTGGCGTTGTTCGTCGCGACGACGTACTCGCGCTTGGCCGCCTTGTCGATGCGGCTGAAGGCGTAGATCCCGGCGGAGTCGGAGGCGTAGCGGTGCACCTGCGCGCCGTCGGCGAGCGCCGGGTGGGCCTGGCGCAGCGCGGAGAGCGTGCGGATGTGCTGGTAGAGCGGGACGTCGGTCGAGTAGTGGGCGCCCGTGCCCTGCAGTTGCGAGCTGCCGATGACGACGTCGTCCTTGTAGATGTCGGTGCTCGTGCCGAACATGTCCTGGCGGGCGCGCTTGTCGTCGAAGCCGCTCGTGGGCCCGGTGAAGCCCTGCTCGTCGCCGTAGTAGACGACGGGGTTGCCGCGCGAGAGGAACATCAGCGAGTTGGCGAGCTCGGTGCGGGCGAGCAGCGCGTCGCCGGTGTAGCCGGCCGAGAGCAGCATGGCGCCGGAGCGGCCCATGTCGTGGTTGCCGAGGAAGGTCGGCAGCTCGTAGGCGTTGGAGTCGGTGTCGGTGTAGTAGTCGTCGCCGGCGAAGAGGTCACGGACGCCGGTGGTCGCCTTGCCCTGCGCGAAGCCGAGGGCCGCGCCCTGGAAGCCGAAGTCGAGCGTCGCGGGCAGCTTGCCCTTCGTCGTGAACTGGCTCGTGTAGGCGGGGTTGCCGTCGAAGACCTCGCCGAACATGTTGAAGTCGGGGTTGCCGATCTCCTTGGCGTGCTTGAGGATCGCCGGCGAGAAGGCCTGCCAGAACTCCATGTTGACGTGCTTGACGGTGTCGATGCGGAATCCGTCGATGCCGAAGTCGACCCACGACTTGTAGATGTCGGTCATGCCCGAGACGACGTCGGAACGCTCGGTGAAGAGGTCGTCGAGGCCCACGAAGTCGCCGTAGGTGGACGACTCGCCGGCGAAGGTCGAGTCGCCGCGGTTGTGGTACATCGTCGGGTCGTTGAGCCAGGCCGGGACCTTGACGGTCTTGTCGGCTTCGCTGCGGAAGACCGGCTTGTAGGGGAACGACGACGCGGCCGACAGGGCCGGGAAGCAGTCGGGGTAAGCCTTGGCGGTGCCGGCACACATCGGCTTGCCCGCCACGGTGGCGTCGTCGAACGCGGCACCGCTCGCGTCCTTGTAGGAGGAGGCCTCCTTGGAGACGTAGCCGTGCTGGCCGCCGTCGTAGTCGACGACGTCGGCGGTGTGGTTGGTGATGATGTCGAAGTAGACCTTCATGCCCTTGGCG
>CBHRRQ010000160.1:0-9367 GCA_966081555.1 uncultured Terrabacter sp. | reverse complement strand
CGGGTCGGAGGCCGACGCGAGGATCGCGTCGGACCATTCGAGGTAGTCCGGTCCCGAGACGGCTGCACCGCGGTGCGGCCCCGGCGGCCCAGCGCGCCGGGGAGCGTGGTGCGACGGCGGGATCTCCGCTGCGGCCGCGGCGTACAGCTCGGTGAGTGGGGCGCCGCTCGTGACCTGGGCCGCCACGGTCGAGCCCGCCGACGTGCCGATGACGAGCTCGGCACGAGTGACGTCGACGCCGGCCTCGGCCAGCCCCGCGACGAGCCCGATCTCCCACGCGTTGCCGGCGGCTCCGGCACCGGCGAGGACGAGCGCCCGCCCGCCCGTGTCGTCGGCGCGGGGTGGCGGGGGGAAGGTCACGGCCCGCAGCCTCTCAGGAGACGACGACGGAGTCGGGCGTCGTGGTCGTGAGCCGCATCCGCACCGTCACCTCGTCACCGACGCGGGGCGGCGCGACGCCCTCGGGGAGGGACAACAGGCTGCACTGCATGTGCGGCGGCTCGGCGAAGCGCGGCATGACGCCCGAGACGGTGAACGGCGACCGCACCCGGTGGGCCGCCTCGAGCACACCCTCGGCGACGGCGATGGCCCGCGAGCGCGGCGTCGCAGCCGAGGAGGGGCTCTCCATCGCCACGCCGTGCGAGGTGCCGCCGCTGACGACGACGACGTGGCCGGCCGGCAGCGCCCGCTGGCGGTAGCCGACGCGCGTGCCCTTCTCGACCGGCCGCACGTCGAGCACGTGCGCCCGCACCTCGTAGGACCCCTTGTCGGAGTACCAGAGGTCGGTGCCGATGCGCGGCCGGAACTCGTGCTCGGGGTAGCGGTCGGCCAGGGTGGCGAGCTCGGTCGTGGAGACGTGGGAGACGAACCACGAGCGGACTCCGGGCACGGCCGCGATGAAGCGCGTGATCTCGTCGACGTGGCCCGTGCCGAGCGGGAGGTGCAGCGTGACGCCGATGGCGTCGGCGGCTCCGGCGAGCTCGGCCACCTCGGTGGCAGGCGTGCCGAAGCGGTTCATGGACGTCAGGCCCTCGACGACGACGCGCGCGTCGGGCGTCGCACCGCGCAGGTGGTCCAGGTCGGCATGCGTCGTCACCGTGTGCACGGCGCGCCGGTTCGCGAGGTCGGGCACGTCGCCGTGGATGGCGGCGCGGTAGGGCTCCATGACGAGCACGTCGCCGCCGTACGCCGCGAGCGCCTCGGGCAGCTCGGCGTAGGTGCCGACGGCCACCATCGAGACGCCGAGCCGGGACGCCTCGGCGCACAGCAGGTCGCGGCCGAAGCCGTAGCCGTTGCCCTTGATCACCGGCACGATGCCGGGCCGGTCGGCGACGAACTGGTCGTGGCCGGCTCGCCAGCGCTCACCGTCGACGTGCAGCACGAAGGACACGAGGGATCACCGCCGCTTCATGTAGAGGTCGAAAGCCTTGTACAGCAAGCGGTTCAGCGGCAGGTCCCACTCGCCGGCGAGCCTCACCGCCTCTCCGCCCGTGCCTACCTTGAAGCGGATGAGCCCGATGTGCGGGTTGGCCTCGTCGACCGTGTTGGTGATGCCGCGCAGGTCGTAGACCGTGGCGCCGGCCGCGATCGAGTCCTGCATCATGCGCCACTGGATGGCCGTCGAGCCCTGCAGCTCCCGCTTGGCCGCGGTCGAGGCGCCGTAGGAGTACCAGGCGTGCTCGCCGACCCGGATGAAGACGGTCGCGGCGAGCACGTCGCCGTCGTGCTCGGCGAGGTAGACGCGGATGCGGTCGGGGTCCTCGGCCGACAGGGCGGCATACATCTGCTCGAAGTACGGCAGCCCGCGCGGCGTGAACCGGTCGCGCTCGGCCGTCTCGACGTAGGTGCGGTGGAAGGCCGGCAGGTCGGACGCGTCGCCGACGCGCACCGTGACGCCGTTCTTGACCGTCTTCTTGATGTTGCGCCGCCACAGCTGGTTCATGCCGGCGAGGACGTCGGCCTCGGACCGGCCCGCGAGCGGCACCTGGAAGACGTACTCGGGCTGGCCGGCGGCGAAGCCGTCCTCGGGGGAGAGGTGGCGGAAGCCGAGGCGCTTCAGCTCGGCGACGACGGCCGTGCCGACCGGCTCGACGACGTCGGGCGTCGCCTCGTCGTAGCGCCGCACCGCCGGGTCGCCGATCGCGGCCTTGATGGTCGCGGCGTGCCAGCGGTGCGTCGGCACCGGCGGCCCGAGGCGGAGCGCGAACGCGCCCTTGGCCTTGAGGTGGTCGCGCAGGGCGCGCAGCAGCTCGACGAGCCGGGGCGACGACCAGTCGATGCAGGGCCCCTCGGGCACGTAGGCGAGCGAGCGCCCGATCTTCGGCAGTGACCGGTGCAGCACGAGCGCGGCACCCACCATCTGCTCGCCCTCGAACCAGCCGACCGACTCGGAGCGCCACTCCTTCTTCACGTCGGCCCAGGCCGGCGTCTGCAGGAAGCTCGCCGACGGCTGGGTGCGCAGCCACGCGAGGTGCTCGGCTGCGGTGATGTCACGGACGGTGATGGGCGCGCTCACGGTCGCTCACGCTACCCGAGCGCGAGCCCGCCCCCGACACGCCTCGCCTGCTCCGTGCGGGCCACCACCCGGCATACGGAAAAGGGGCTTGCGTATGCCGGCTGGCTCAGCCCCAGCCCATGGTGCGCGGGTCGGGAGGCAGACGCGGGTTGAGCAGGTGCGCGACGAGGGCGGTCCACCCGGTCTGGTGCGTGGCACCGAGGCCCTCGCCGGTGTCGCCGTCGAAGTACTCGGAGAACGTCGGGTGGTCGGCCCACAGCGGGTCGGGGCTCGACTCGATGCGCTTGCCGTCGGAGGGCCGGCGGCCGTCGACGGGGCGGAAGAGCGCGGTGAGGCCGTCGTCGATGACGTCGGCCGCCTGGTCGAGCGTGCACCAGTTGCCCGACCCGGTCGGCACCTCGATGGTGAAGCTGTCGCCGAAGTAGCGCCCGTAGGTGCGCAGCTTGTCGGCGAGCAGCACGTTGACCGGGAACCACACCGGCCCGCGCCAGTTCGAGTTGCCGCCGAACATCCCGGTGCGCGACTCGCCCGGCTCGTACTCGATCGACACGGTCTCGTCGCCGACGCGCGCCGTGACGGCCTGCCGCTGCGCGGCCGAGAGGGAGCGGATGCCGAAGGGGGAGAGGAACTCCTCGGTGTCGAACATGCGCTGCAGGATGCGCCGCAGCCGTTTCGGCGGCACGAGGGTGAGCAGCATCTTGCCGTCCGCGCGGGCCAGCATCGGCTTGACGAGCTCGGGCCGGCGCTGCTGCAGCCACGTGAAGCGGCTCGTCACGTCCGGGCACTCCTCGACGACCCACGACGGGATCTCGGTCGCACCGAGGATCGGCAGCAGGCCGACCATCGAGCGCACCCGCATGTGCGGCGCGCTGCCGTCGGGCTGCACGAGCACGTCGTAGTAGAAGCCGTCCTCCTCGTGCCACAGGCTCTTGTCGCTCGAGCCGAAGTGGCGCATCGCCTGGGCGATGGCGAGGAAGTGCTCGAGGAACTTCGTCGCGACGTCGTCCCACGCCTTGTCGGTGCGCGCGAGCTCGAGGGCGATCTTCAGCATCTGCTGGCAGTAGAAGGCCATCCAGCTCGTCGCGTCGGACTGCTCGAGTCGGAAGCCGGGCGGCAGCGGAGCCGACCGGTTGAAGAGGCCGATGTTGTCCATGCCGAGGAAGCCGCCCTCGAAGAGGTTGGAGCCGTTGGCGTCCTTGCGGTTGACCCACCAGGCGAAGTTGAGCAGCAGCTTGGTGAAGACGCGCACGAGGAACTCGCGGTCGCGGTAGCCGTCGATGCGGTAGACGTGCCAGGCCGCCCACGCGTGGACCGGCGGGTTCACGTCGCCGAACTCCCACTCGTAGGCCGGCAGCTGGCCGTTGGGTGCCATCGCCCACTCGCGGCACATGAGGAGCAGCTGCTCCTTGGCGAACTCGGGGTCGACGTGCGCGAGCGGCAGGCAGTGGAAGGCGAGGTCCCAGGCCGCGAACCACGGGTACTCCCACTCGTCGGGCATCGAGATGACGTCGGCGAGCGCGAGGTGGCGCCAGTGCTCGTTGCGCCCCTTCTTGCGCGACTCGGGGGCGCGGTGGCCGACGGGGTCGCCGTCGAGCCACTGGCGTACGTCGTAGCGGTAGAGCTGCTTGCCCCAGAGCAGGCCGGCGTACGCGCGACGAGCCACGTGCCGGTCCTCGGCCCCGAGCGAGGGGTCGACGACGTGCTCGTAGAACTCGTCGGCCTCGTACGCGCGGGTCGCCAGCTGCTGCTCGAAGTCCTCGCCGAACCACGACAGCGCCGGGTCGCCCGTCGCGAGGCGCAGGTCGACGGTGACGGTCTCGCCCGGCTCTACCGCGTCGAAGCGGTACCAGAACGAGCACTTGCTGCCGTAGCCGCCGGGGTTCGTCGCCTTGGTGCGGCCGTGCACGACCCGCTGGTTGATCGCGTCCTTCGGGTAGAGCGAGTGGTTCGCGGGAGCGGCGTCACCGAAGAGGTGCTTGGCGTTGGTCTCGTTGTCGCAGAAGAGCGTCGTCGGTGAGCCCGAGGCGGCGAGGACGTAGCGGCCGAGGAAGCCGTGCGTCACCTCCGCTGCGCGGTAGCCCCGCGGCGGGCGGCCGTTGCGGCGGATCTCGTGCAGCTCGGTGACGCGGTCGTCGACACCCCACGACCACGTGTTGCGCAGCCAGATCGTCGGCAGCACGTGCAGCGGTGCGGCCTCCGGGCCGTGGTTGGTCGCGGTGATGCGGATGCAGATGTCGTCGGGGCCGGCCTTCGCGTACGTCATGAGCACGTCGAAGAACTCGTTGTCGTCGAGGATGCCGGTGTCGCCGAGCTCGTACTCGCGCTCGTGGCGGCTGCGCTCGCGGTTCTCGCGCCGCAGCTGCTCGTAGGGGAACTCGGCCTGCGGGTAGCGGTAGAGCCACTGCATCCACGAGTGGGTCGGTGTGCCGTCGAGGGCCCACCAGTACTCCTTGGCGTCCTCGCCGTGGTTGCCCTCCTCGTTCGTCAGCCCGAAGAGGCGCTCCTTGAGGATGGGGTCCTTGCCGTTCCAGAGGGCGACGGAGAAGTTGAGGAAGCCGAACCGGTCGCTGATGCCACCGAGGCCGTCCTCGCCCCAGCGGTAGGCCCGCGAGACCGCCTGGTCGAAGGGGAACTCGGACCACGCGTTGCCGCCGGCGGAGTAGTCCTCGCGGACGGTGCCCCACTGGCGGCCCGAGAGGTAGGGGCCCCAGAGGCGCCACGGGGCGTCGTGACCGGGGGAGTCGGCCAGCCGGACGTGCTCGGGGCTCGGGGGCTCGTCCGGGTGGAGCGGGCTGTTCATCCGCACATGGTGACGTATCGAGGTGTCAGGTGCGTTACGACCCGACGCCGCGCGCGCAGATGAGTCCAAGGCTTGACCTTCGACCCGGTCGAGGGGTCAGGGTTGCGCCCATGCCGCACACGCCTGACCCCGACACCCTGCTCACCATCGGCGAGGTGGCCCGCCAGAGCGGCCTCACCGCGAGCGCCCTGCGCTTCTACGACCGTGAGGGCGTGCTCGTGCCGGCCGCCGTCGACGGGCTCAACGGCTACCGCAGGTATGCCGTGTCGCAGGTGCGGGCAGCTCGCCTCCTCGCGTCGCTGCGCCGGGTGGGGATGCCTCTCGCGGAGGCGGCACTCGTGCTGGACGAGGACGCCCGAGGTGCGGTCGGCGCGGCCGCGGACATCGTGCGGGCACACGAGCAGCGCCTCGTCGACGGGCTCCGCGATGCCCGTCGTGAGATCGCCCGGACGCTCGCCCTCCTCGACGAGCGGCCCGAGAACGCCGTCGAGGCGCAGCCGTCGGCCGTGGCCGTCGCGGCGGCCGACCTCGCCGCTGCGGTCGCCGCCGTCCGGTTCGCCGTGGCGCCCGGCACGCCGGTGGCCGGCACGCGTGACGGTCTCGACCTCAGCGTGCTCACAGGTGTCCTCGTCGAGCTGGGCTCCGACGGGGTGCGCCTCGTCGCGACGGACCGCTACCGGCTCGCCGTCGGCCTCGCTCCGAACGCTTCGGACGGGCGACCGGGAACCTCTGTGGGGCAAGCCGACTCGGCCGTGGTGCCCGTCCAGTGGGTCGACGACGTCGCCGCCGCGTGCCGGGCCGATGAGGACGCTCAGGTCGTCGTCGAGCTCGCGCCGGGACGGGCCGTGGCGTCCGTCGGAGGCGAGGTCGTCGCGACGCCGCTCGTCCCCGGGGACTTCCCCGACTACCGGAGCTTCATCGACCCGGGTCTCCTGTTCTCGGACCACGGTGACGGCGAGCTGCCGGGCCACGCTGGCACGGTCGACGTCGCAGCCCTGAGGCCGCTGCTGCCCGTCGACGCGCAGGCCGTCGGGCTGGTGGTGCGGGAGGGCTCGGTGCACCTCGCCGAGGCGGCACGCGGGACGGTCGCCGCGGCGGATGTCTACGTCGACCCTGAGTTCCTCCACGAGGCGCTCGCCGTCGCGGGACCCAGGCCCACCCTCGTGCTCGACGGGCCCCACAGACCCTTGGCGATCCGCGGCAGCGGGGTCGGCTTCTCGGTGCTCATGCCCGTGGCGGTCCCGTGAGCGTCCTCGTCCACCTCTGCCGCGGCTGCGGCCACCAGCAGGCGTGGCACGAGGGCGGCAACGGTGGCTACACCCCGTGCCGGTGCTGCCGCGCCGGCAGCGCCGACCCCGACCCCGAGCCCACCCTGCTCCCGACGGCGAGCTCGCCGGACGGCATACGTGAAGGCCTGTGGCCGCCCGGCGCGCTCCGCAACGCGGGCACGATGCACGCCGCACGCACCTGCGCGTGCTCCGCGTGCGAGGCGATGTCCCGCGAGCTGGGGGCTGTTTCGCGGGGTGCGCCGGGCGCGCCGGCCACCAACCCGCGGAGCGACCCGGACCGCGCGGCCGGATAACGCGTCGAGAGCATCCCCCGGCGGCTCCTAGACTGGAGGGGTTGTCCGGCCGCTGACGTAGTGCGGCACCGATAGGAGGAATGCCGTGATCGTCGCCACCGGGATCGAGCTGCGCGCAGGCGCACGCCTGCTGCTGGAGGACGCCAGCTTCCGCATCGACTCCGGCGACCGCATCGGTCTCGTCGGGCGCAACGGCGCCGGCAAGACCACCCTGACGAAGGTGCTCGCGGGAGAGGGCATGCCAGCGGCAGGCACCGTCACGCGTACGGGCGCCGTCGGCTACCTCCCGCAGGACCCCCGCACCGGCGACCTCGAGATCCTCGCCCGTGACCGCATCCTGTCGGCGCGCGGGCTCGACACGATCGTGCACCAGCGCGCCGAGGCCGAGGCCCGGATGGGCAGCGACGACGAGAAGGTGCGCGACAAGGCGATGCGCAAGTACGCGCGTCTCGAGGTCGAGTTCGAGGCGCAGGGCGGGTATGCCGCCGAGTCGGAGGCCGCGTCGATCGCGAGCGCGCTCGGCCTGGAGGAGCGCATCCTCAGCCAGCCGTTGCGCACGCTCTCCGGTGGCCAGCGCCGTCGCGTCGAGCTGTCGCGGATCCTCTTCTCCGGCAACGAGACCCTGCTGCTCGACGAGCCGACCAACCACCTCGACGCCGACTCGATCGTGTGGCTGCGCGAGTACCTCCGCGCCTACAAGGGCGGCCTCATCATCATCAGCCACGACGCCGAGATGCTCGACGCGGTGGTCAACAAGGTCTACCACCTCGACGCGAACCGTTCCGCGCTCGACGTCTACAACGTCAGCTGGAAGACCTACCTGCAGCAGCGCGAGACCGACGAGAAGCGTCGCCGCCGCGAGCTGCAGAACGCCCAGAAGAAGGCCGGTGCGCTGCTCGCCCAGGCCGACAAGATGCGCGCCAAGGCGACCAAGGCCGTCGCTGCGCAGAACATGGCCAAGCGCGCCGAGCGCCTGCTCGCGGGCGTCGAGGGTGAGCGCGTGCAGGACAAGGTCGCCAAGCTGCGCTTCCCGAAGCCGGCCGCCTGTGGCAAGACGCCGCTGCGCGCCTCCGGCCTGTCGCGCTCCTACGGCTCGCTCGAGGTCTTCACCGACGTCGACCTCGCGATCGACCGCGGCAGCAAGGTCGTGGTCCTGGGCCTCAACGGCGCCGGCAAGACCACGCTGCTGCGCATGCTCGCCGGCGTCGACGCCCCCGACACCGGCGAGGTGGAGCCGGGCCACGGCCTGCGGCTCGGCTACTACGCCCAGGAGCACGAGAACCTCGACGTCGACCGCACGGTGCTCGAGAACATGAAGTCGTCCGCGCCCGAGCTCGGCGAGACCGAGGTCCGCAAGGTGCTCGGGTCGTTCCTCTTCTCCGGCGACGACGTGCTCAAGCCGGCCGGGGTGCTCTCCGGTGGCGAGAAGACCCGCCTGTCGCTCGCCATGCTCGTCGTGTCGGCGGCGAACGTGCTGCTGCTCGACGAGCCGACCAACAACCTCGACCCCGCCTCGCGCGCCGAGATCCTCGGGGCGCTCAAGACGTACGAGGGCGCGGTCGTGCTGGTCACCCACGACGAGGGGGCGGTCGACGCCCTCGAGCCCGAGCGCATCCTGCTGCTGCCCGACGGCGTGGAGGACCTGTGGGGCCCGGACTACAAGGACCTCATCTCGCTGGCGTGAGCAGGGGTGCGGCTCGAGGCGGCTGAATAAGCAAACGTTTTGGATCACATGATGGATGGTTATTGTATCTGTGGCGCTGTCTCGCCACACTGTCTGTCATGCCCAGCGACCACCACCTCAGCTGCCCGTTCTGCACGGGCGATGACGTGACGCCCTTCCCCGACCCGACCGCCGCGTGGTCGTGCTTGGACTGCGCGCGTGTCTTCCGGGTCGAGGTCGTGCAGCCGGCGTCGGTGAGCGGCTGGGGGATCATGCGGGTCGTCCCGCCCATGGCGTCAGCTGTCGGCACGACTGTCGGCACGGTCACGTCCGCGGCCGCGGCTGCCTGAGGTGACCGGTCGGTAGCCTGCGTCCATGACGCACCCCCACCTCCGGGTCGAGACCGACGGGCCCGTCCGCACGATCACGCTCGACCACCCCGAGAAGCGCAACGCCCAGACGCCGTCCCTCTGGGCGGCGCTCGCCGAGGAGGCGCGCGCGCTACCCGAGGGCGTACGCGTCGTCGTCCTCCGCGGGGCGGGTGACGCCTTCTCCGCCGGCATCGACACGGCGATGTTCACGCCGGAGGGCGTGCCGGGCGAGGAGAGCGTGGCCCAGCTCGCGGCCGGTGGGCCGGAGGCGATCCAGCGCGGCATCGCGGCCTACCAGGAGGGCTTCACGGCCTGGGGTGAGTGCCCTGCCGTCGTCATCGCCGAGGTGCACGGCTACGCCATCGGCGCCGGCTTCCAGCTGGCCCTGGCAGCCGACCTGCGCGTGGCGGCGCTCGACGCGTGGTTCGCGATGCGC
>CBHRRQ010000159.1:0-9393 GCA_966081555.1 uncultured Terrabacter sp. | reverse complement strand
GGCATCCGCATCGTCACCGACCTCGTCATGAACCACACGAGCGACCAGCACCCGTGGTTCCAGGCCAGCCGTGCCGAGCCCGACGGCCCCTACGGCGACTTCTACGTCTGGTCCGACACCGACGACGGCTACGACGACGCGCGCATCATCTTCGTCGACACCGAGGTCTCGAACTGGACCTTCGACCCGGTGCGCCGCCAGTTCTTCTGGCACCGCTTCTTCAGCCACCAGCCCGACCTCAACTTCGAGAACGAGGCCGTGCAGGAGGCGATGTTCGACATCGTGCGCTTCTGGATGGACCTCGGCATCGACGGCTTCCGCCTCGACGCCGTGCCCTACCTCTTCGAGGAGGAGGGCACCAACTGCGAGAACCTCCCCCGCACGCACGAGTTCCTGGCGCGACTGCGGGCCATGGTCGACAAGGAGTACCCCGGGCGCATCCTGCTCGCCGAGGCCAACCAGCCGCCGGCCGAGGTCGTCGACTACTTCGGCTCGGAGGAGTCGCCGGAGTGCCAGATGTGCTTCCACTTCCCCGTCATGCCGCGGCTCTACTACTCGCTGCGCGAGGAGAAGGCGCAGCCGATCATCGACGTCCTCGCCGACACCCCCGCCATCCCCAGCGGCACGCAGTGGGGCACGTTCCTGCGCAACCACGACGAGCTGACGCTCGAGATGGTCACGCCCGAGGAGCGTGCCGCCATGTACGGCTGGTATGCCCCCGACCCCCGCATGCGCGCCAACGTCGGCATCCGGCGCCGCCTCGCCCCCCTGCTCGACAACAGCCGTCCCGAGATCGAGCTCATCCACGCGCTCGTGCTCTCGCTGCCCGGATCGCCGTGCCTCTACTACGGCGACGAGATCGGGATGGGCGACAACATCTGGCTCAACGACCGTGACGCCGTGCGCACGCCGATGCAGTGGACGCCCGACCGCAACGCCGGCTTCTCCAGCGTCGACCCGGGCAAGCTCTACCTGCCCGTCATCAGCAGCCTCGTCTACCACTACAACAACGTGAACGTCGAGGCGCAGATGGCCTCCTCGGCCTCGCTGCTGCACTGGGTCCGCGGCATGCTGCAGGTGCGCGGCCGCCACCCCGTCTTCGGGCTCGGCACCTTCGAGGTGGTCGCGGCCGACAACGACGCGATCCTCGCGTTCACCCGCGTGCTCACCGGTGACTCCGACCACGCCGACGAGGCGGTGCTGTGCGTCAGCAACCTGTCGAGCCGCCCGCAGGCCGCCACGATCCAGCTGCCCGAGCACCTGTCGGGCCGCCAGCTCATCGACCTGTTCGGGGGCCAGGGGTTCCCGTGGGTCGCCAACGACGGCCGCGTCACGCTGACGCTGGGCTCACGCGACTTCTTCTGGTTGCAACTGCGCGGCGGAGAGGACAACGGCTGATGGCCATCGTTCACAAGGGCGCGTCGCTCGTGCCGACCAAGACCGAGATGGTGACCGAGTGGATGCCGCGCCAGCGGTGGTACCACGGCAAGGGCCACGTGCCGCAGCTGCGCCGCGTCGGCGGGTTCCGCTTCGAGGACCCGGAGGGCGAGGTCGGCTGCGAGACCCTCCTGCTCGCCGACGAGGCCGTCACGCCCGCCGTCATCTACCAGGTGCCGCTCACCTACCGTGGTGCGCCGCTCGAGGGCGCGGAGCACGCGCTGCTCGGGACGATGGAGCACAGCGTGCTCGGCACTCGGTGGGTCTACGACGGACCGCACGACCCCGTCTACGTCGCGCAGCTCATGGCGACGATCCTCGGTTCCGGGGTCTCCGACGAGGCCCAGGCGTCGGTCGGCAGCAACGCCCTGGCCCAGGGCTCCAGCACCGGGCAGGCCGAGGGTTCGGTGTCCTCGTCGTCGGTCCTCAGCGGTGAGCAGTCCAACACCTCCATCATCTGCCGCATGGCGGCTCCCGACGGTGGGCCGGCCGAGCCGCTCATCGTCAAGGTCTTCCGCACCGTCCAGGACGGCGACAACCCCGACGTCGTGGTGCAGTCGGCCCTGACGCGCGAGGGTTCCGACCGGGTGCCCATGGCCGTCGGACACCTGGCCGGGGCGTGGGACTCCCCCGCGGACGGCACCACGCAGCACGGGCACCTCGCCTTCGCGCAGGAGTTCATCCCCGGTGTCGAGGACGCGTGGCGGGTGGCGCTCGTCGCGGCCGCCTCGGGCACCGACTTCACGGCGCGTGCCCGCGACCTCGGCGTCGTCACGGCGCAGATCCACGCCGCGCTCGCGCACGCGCTCGGCACGTCAGAGGTCACGGCCGAGTCGCGCGACGCACTCGTCACCTCGATGCGCCAGAGGTATGCCGCCGCGGCCGCCCTCGTGCCCGAGCTCGCCTCGCACTCGACCGCGGTCGAGCGCATCGCGCAGTCGGTCCGCGACGTCCACTGGCCGCCGCTGCAGCGGATCCACGGCGACTACCACCTCGGCCAGGTCCTCGACGTCCCCGAGCGCGGCTGGGTCGCACTCGACTTCGAGGGAGAGCCCCTGCGGCCGCTCGCAGAACGCACCCAGCCCGACCTCACGGCTCGCGACGTCGCCGGCATGCTCCGCTCCTTCGACTACGCGGCGGGCTCGGTGGCGCTGGCGCAGTCACCGGTCGACGCGACGTCCTGGGCTGCGGCCTGTCGTGAGGCGTTCCTCGACGGGTACGCCTCTGTCGCAGGCCTCCCCGACGCCGATGCCGTCGCCCTCACCCGTGCGCTCGAGCTCGACAAGGCGCTGTACGAGGTCGTCTACGAAGCCCGCAACCGCCCGTCCTGGCTGCCGATCCCCCTCGGCGCCGTCGAGCGACTCATCACCCCGGAAGGCACGCCATGAGCAGCCACACCTCCCAAGGCCCCTCGCTCGACGAGGCCGCCATCACGGCGTTCCTCCACGGGCGCAACGGCCAGCCGCACGACCTGCTGGGGCACCACGTCGGCCCGGGCGGGCTGACCATCACGGCGTTCCGGCCGTTCGCCACGCGAGTGGCGGCCCGCCTCGACTCGGGTGACCGGGTCGAGCTGCAGCACGTGCGCGACGGCATCTGGTCGATGACCTCGCCCGACTTCGGTTCGACGCACGACTACCGCCTGCTCGTCGAGTACGGCGACGGCGTCGAGCACGAGCAGGACGACCCCTACCGTTTCGCCCCGACCCTGGGCGAGATCGACCGCCACCTCATCAACGAGGGACGCCACGAGCAGCTGTGGACCGTCCTCGGCGCCCACGTCCGCCACTATCCGGGGCCGCTCGGCGACGTGTGGGGCGTGTCGTTCGCCGTGTGGGCCCCGCGTGCCAAGGCGGTGCACGTCATCGGCGACTTCAACGACTGGGACCGTCGCTCCCACCCGATGCGCGCCCTGGGCGAGAGCGGCATCTGGGAGCTCTTCCTGCCGGGCGCCAGCGAGGGGATGAACTACCAGTTCGCGGTGCGCGGCCCCGACGAGCTGGTGCGGCTCAAGAGCGACCCGATGGCCCGGATGACCGAGGTCGCGCCGAAGCAGGCTGCGATCGTCACCGAGACCCACTACCACTGGGGCGACGGCGACTGGATGGAGCGTCGCCGCACCTCCAACGCCCACCAGGGACCCATGAGCATCTACGAGGTGCACCTCGGGTCGTGGCGCCAGGAGCTCGGCTACCGCGGCCTCGCCGAGCACCTCGTCAACTACGTGCGCGACCTCGGCTTCACGCACGTCGAGTTCCTGCCCGTCATGGAGCACCCTTACGTCCCCTCGTGGGGCTACCACGTCACCGGCTACTACGCGCCGAGCTCGCGGTGGGGTCGCCCCGACGACTTCCGCTACCTCGTCGACGAGCTGCACAAGGCCGGCATCGGCGTGCTGCTCGACTGGGTGCCCGGCCACTTCGCGACCGACGAGTGGGCGCTCGCGCGCTTCGACGGCCTGCCGCTCTACGAGCACCCCGACCCGCGGCTGGGCTGGCACCCGGAGTGGGGCTCCAACATCTTCGACTACGGCCGTCCCGAGGTGCGCAACTTCCTCGTCGCCAACGCCATCTACTGGCTCGAGGAGTTCCACATCGACGGCCTGCGCGTCGACGGCGTCGCCTCGATGCTCTACCTCGACTACGCCCGCGACGCCGGCGCCTGGGTGCCGAACAAGCACGGCGGCCGCGAGAATCTCGAGGCCGTCGAGCTGCTCAAGGAGACGAACGCGACCGCCTACAAGCGCGTCGGCGGCATCGTCACCATCGCCGAGGAGTCCACGACGTGGCCGGGCGTCACGAAGCCGACGAACCACGGTGGGCTCGGCTTCGGGTTCAAGTGGAACATGGGCTGGATGAACGACTCGCTGAAGTACCTCGGCGAGGAGCCCATCTACCGCAAGTACCACCACGGCAAGCTCACGTTCTCGCTGATGTACGCCTTCGACGAGAACTTCGTGCTGCCGATCAGCCACGACGAGGTCGTCCACGGCAAGGGGTCGCTGCTGCGCAAGTCGCGCGGTCCCCGCGAGGAGCAGGTGGCGACGCTGCGCGCGTTCCTCGCCTACCTGTGGTGCCACCCCGGCAAGCAGCTGCTCTTCATGGGCTGCGAGTTCGGCCAGGAGTCCGAGTGGTCCGAGGGTCGCAGCCTCGACTGGTGGCTGCTCGAGCAGCCGCTGCACTACCGCGTGCACAACCTCGTCAAGGACCTCAACGGCATCTACCGCGGCAACCGCGCGCTGTGGGAGCTCGACGCCGACCCCGCCGGCTTTGAGTGGCTCGAGGCCGACGACGCCGACCACAACACCTTCTCGTGGCTGCGCTACGGCCGGGGCGACCGGGCGACCGACGCCCCCGTCGTCGCCTGCGTCATGAACTTCAGCGGTGAGACCCAGCAGTCCTACCGGATCGGGCTGCCGCGCGGCGGCCGCTGGACGGTCGTCCTCGACACCGCCGGCTACCACCCCGACGCCCCCAGCAGCGCCGGGGTCGTCGTCGAGGCCCGCCAGGAGTCCTGGCACCAGCAGCCGTATGCCGCGGACCTGACGGTGCCGCGCCTGTCGACGGTCTGGCTCGTCCCGGCCGACGAGCCGGTGCCGGCCGCGGCCGACACGATCCAAGGGGCGGTCTCGGACAGCTCCACCGCGACCACGTCCCAGCCCACGACGACGAACGGAGACCCCTCATGACCCACCCGCGCGCCGGCCAGCCGGCACAGGCCGAGGATCTCGTCGACGTCGACGCCCTCATCGGCGCCTACTACGACCGGCACCCCGACGTCGACGACCCCGACCAGCAGGTCGCCTTCGGCACGTCGGGGCACCGCGGGTCGAGCCTGCGCACGGCCTTCAACGAGGACCACATCCTCGCGACGACCCAGGCCATCGTCGACTACCGGGTGTCGCAGGGCTTCGACGGCCCGCTCTTCATCGGCCGCGACACCCATGGCCTGTCCGAGCCGGCGTGGCGCTCGGCGCTCGAGGTGCTCGTCGCCAACGGCGTGCAGGTGCTGGTCGACGACCGCGACGGCTTCACGCCGACGCCGGCGGTCTCCCACGCGATCCTCCGCGCCAACCACGGGAAACCCTCTGGCGCCAGCGGTCTCGCCGACGGCATCGTCGTCACGCCGTCGCACAACCCACCGGCCGACGGCGGCTTCAAGTACAACCCGCCGCACGGTGGCCCGGCCGACACCGACGCCACCTCCGTCATCGCGGCACGCGCCAACGACCTCGTGCGCGGAGGGCTCAAGGACGTCAAGCGGGTCGCGTTCGAGAAGGCCCGGGGCGAGGCCGGCGCCTACGACTTCATGGGCACCTACGTCGACGACCTGCCCAACGTCGTCGACCTCGCCAGGATCCGCGAGGCCGGTGTGCGCATCGGCGCGGACCCGCTCGGCGGCGCCTCCGTCGCCTACTGGGGCGAGATCGGCGAGCGGCACGGCCTCGACCTCACCGTCGTCAACCCTCGCGTCGACCCGCAGTGGGCGTTCATGACGCTCGACTGGGACGGCAAGATCCGGATGGACTGCTCGTCGCCGTCCGCCATGGCCTCGCTCATCGGCAACAAGGACGCCTACGACCTCTCCACCGGCAACGACGCCGACGCCGACCGGCACGGCATCGTCACCCCCGACGCCGGCCTGATGAACCCCAACCACTACCTCGCCGTGGCGATCCAGTACCTCTACGGCGGCGCCCGGCCCGGCTGGGGCGAGGGCACCGCCATCGGCAAGACGCTCGTGTCGAGCTCGATGATCGACCGCGTCGCCTCCGACCTCGGGCGCACCCTTCTCGAGGTGCCGGTCGGCTTCAAGTGGTTCGTGCCCGGACTGCTCGACGGTTCGGTCGGCTTCGGCGGCGAGGAGTCGGCCGGTGCGAGCTTCCTCCGCTTCGACGGCACCGTCTGGTCCACCGACAAGGACGGCATCCTGCTCGCCCTGCTCGCCTCAGAGATCCTCGCGGCCACCGGCCGCACCCCGAGCCAGCACTACGCCGAGCTGACCGCCCGGCACGGCGACCCGGCATACGCCCGCATCGACGCAGCGGCGTCTCGTGAGGAGAAGGCCAAGCTCGGCGCCCTCTCCCCCGACGACGTCAGCGCCGAAACCCTTGCGGGAGAGTCGATCACCGGCAAGCTCACCGAGGCGCCCGGCAACGGCGCCAAGATCGGCGGCCTCAAGGTGACCACCGACAGCGCCTGGTTCGCGGCCCGACCCTCCGGCACCGAGGACGTCTACAAGATCTACGCCGAGTCGTTCCAGGGCGCCGAGCACCTCGCCCGGGTCCAGGCCGAGGCGAAGGACGTCGTGTCGGCGGCCCTCGGCGGATGACGTCTCACGTTCCCGAGCCGGCCGGCACGCCCGGCCGGCTCGTGCTCGTCACCGGCGCCGACGCGTCGAGCCTGGGCCGCCTGGGCCGGGCGATCGGTGAACGGCTCGGCAGCGCGCTCGTCGTCGACGGCCAGGTGCTCGACGCGATGCTCGTCGACCCGGCCCAGGGCGAGTCGGGCGGCGAGGTCACGGGAGTCGGCCTCGTGCGTCGCCAGCTGCTCCGCTGGTCGGCCGGTCTCGCGCTGGCTGAGACCTACCTCATCGAGGGGTACGACGTCGTCGTCGCCGACCGGGTCGAGGGCGACCGCCTCGAGGACTACCTCGATCTCGCCGCTCCGGCACCCGTGCACCTCGTCGTCGTCGGCACCGGCATCGACCCGTCGACACCGGGCTGGGGTCTGTGGGTGACGACGCCGCCCGACCCCGACGACGCCGAGTCGCTCTCGGGCACCGCCGCCGAGGTGGTCGAGCGCCTCGCCGAGTCGGTCGTCGACACCGCCACCACCGACTGACGATCGAGAGAACGCTCCGTCACCCCTCGACGGCGCGCACAACCCGTCCCCCTCGATCGAGAGAACGCTCCGTCACCCTCGACGGACGCAGGGAGCGGTCCGTCCCGAGGACGGACCGCTCCTTGACGGGACGATCAGAAGAGGGCGCTCATGAGCGCCTTGCGAGCCTTGGCCACGCGCTCGTCGGCCGAGCCCACGACCTCGAAGAGCTCCACGAGGTGCTCGCGGGCCTTGTTGCGGTCGGCATCAGCCGTGACCCGGACGGTGTCGATGAGGCGCACGAAGGCGTCCTCGACGTGGCCACCCAGCAGGTCGAGGTCGGCGACGAGGATCTGGGCGTCGACGTCGGTGGGGGCGGCGGCCGCGGCAGCGCGCGCTGCCTGGAGGTCCACCCCCTGCGTGCGCTGCAGGAGGCCGACCTGGGCGAGCCCGATCTTCGCGTCGGTGTCGGCCGGGCTCTGCAGCAGCGCCTCGCGGTAGGCATCGGCCGCGCCGTCGAGGTCGCCCGCCTCGATGGCGTCGAAGGCCTTCTGGTGCAGCGGCGGGAGCGGCGGCTCCTCGTCGACGTCGCCATCGGACGGCTGCGCCCCGTCGACCGCGACGGTGCCGGTGACCCCGTGCTGCGCCGCGAGGGCGAGCACCTGGTCGACGACGGCGGTGACCTGCTCCTCGGGCTGCACGCCTTCGAAGAGCGGCACGGGCTGGCCCTGGACGAACGCGAAGGAGACCGGGACCGCCTGCACCTGGAAGGCCTGCAGGATGGTCGGGTTCGCGTCGACGTCGACCGTCACGAGCTGGAAGCGCCCGGCGTAGCGACGGGCGACCGCGCTGAACGTCGTGACGAAGTCGGCAGACTCCTGCAGCCGCGGTGACCACAGCACCATGACGACCGGGTGGGTCGCCGAGGCCGCGAGCACGTCGCGGATGGAGGCGTCAGTGCCCTCGACGACGAGGGAGGCACCGTCCGCGGAGGTGGAGCCCGCGCCTGATGCGGGGCCACCCTGCGGGGCCGGACGCTTCAGCGAGGACAGGTCGACGGCACCGCGAAGTGCTGCTGCGGTGAATGGCTGGTGACTCATAGATCAATCCTGCCTCACCGACCCGAGCCGGCGACGAGCTGGTCCGAGGCGGCGATGATGCGGGCCTGTCCAGTCGCGGGGATGACGATGGCGACGACCTCGTTGGAGGTGAGGTCGGCCTCGGTGGTGATCTGCTTGATGCCGGTCAGGAGCGTGAGGTCCTTGGCCGGGGTGAGCTTGACCGGCGTGCGCATCGCGATGGCGTCGTGGCGCACGAGGTGCGCGAAGACGATCGCACCGTTGCCGTCCTTGAGGCGCAGGCCGCCGATGACGCCCTTCGGCTCGTGGTCCTGGGTGAAGGCGCCCTGGTTCTTGAGGGCCTGCGACTGCGCGTTCGCGGACTGGCGCAGCTGCTCCGAGAGCGGGTCGGCGGCCAGCAGCTTGGTGGCGGTCGGCTTCGGGAACTTCACCGAGGCGGCGAATGCAGCCAGCACCTCGTCGGGCGAGGCCACGAGGCCCTTGCCGTCGGCGACCGCCGGCGAGCCGTCGCTCGTCGGGTCGAGGGCGTCGAGCTTCGCGTCGGGCAGCATCGGGGTGACCGCTGCGGCCTTGAACGCGCCGCTGTCGTCGCCGACGAGCAGCACGAGCACGGCCGCGCCGGTCTTCTTGAGGGTCGTCTGCGCGAGGATCTGGCGCGGCTTGTCGCCCTCACGGGAGATCCCGAGCACCTTCACGCCCGTCGTGGCGAGCTCCGCCTCGGCCTTCTCCGCAGCCGTTCGTCCGGGGAGCGTCTTCGCGTACGCGTTCGCCGACTCGAGCGCGACGCCGACGAAGGCCTTGTCGCGGGCGGCGGCTCCGGCCGCCGTGGCGTCGAGCGACGCGGTCGCGGCGGCCCCCACGGCCGAGGACGCGGTGGTCGCGGCGGCGTCAGGCGCGACGACCGGGGTCGCCGACGCGCCGGTGCCGTCGGTGCCGTCGTCGGCGTTGCCGGTGCACGCCGAGAGCAGCGCGGTGGAGGCGAGCACGGCGGCCATGGCACGTCGGATCGCGGGGCGGGGCATGGGTGGGCCTTTCGATGGTGCAGAGGGGATGGG
>CBHRRQ010000158.1:0-9473 GCA_966081555.1 uncultured Terrabacter sp. | reverse complement strand
CGTGGCGCAGCCGGGCGGGACTGACTGCACCGGAACACACGCATCACGTGAAACGCCGGGGTGGGGTACAGCACAGGGAGCCGCGCGATGCGCCGAGTCACCGGCCCAGGTCCATGCCTCGCGTGTTTCACGTGAAACAGGACCCGCGAGGCTCGCCAGTCACAGGCGTTTCACGTGAAACGGGCTTCGGAGGCGTGCAACACCCAGCCTGCGAGTCCACGGAGCGGGTGCGCGAACCACGGTCACCCACCATCTAGACTGACGCCCGACGCGATGGCCGCGTCGAGGACGACAAGGGGTTGGCGAATGGCGGAGAAGCGTCGAGCACTGGGTCGGGGCCTGGGGGCTCTCATCCCGAGCGCACCGAGCGGAGGCGCCGGTCGGCCCGTCGATGTCTTCTTCACGGAGCAGAAGCAGCCGAGTCCGCCGACGGCAGCGCCCGAGCAGCCGCAGCCGGGTGCCGTCGCCCCTGTCGCGGGTGCAGACACGGAGGCGAACGCACCCGACCACGCCTCGCAGAACGGGCACAGCGGTGGCGAGAGCGCCGGGGCCACGGAGAGCGCCGGTGCGACCGGCGCCGAGGCGGCTGCTGATGCGCCCGGCCAGCCGGCGGTCGGCGACACGCTCGAGGACGCCGCCACCGGTCTGGCCGTGGTGCCGGGAGCCGAGTTCGCCGAGCTCGAGATCGAGTCGATCCGCCCGAACCCCAAGCAGCCGCGGACGGTCTTCGACGAGGACCACATGGCCGAGCTGGTGCACTCGATCCGCGAGATCGGCGTGCTGCAGCCCGTCGTGGTCCGCCGCATCCCCGCGGACCAGCTGGCCGAGGCCGAGGGCAAGACGTACGAGCTCATCATGGGTGAGCGACGCTGGCGCGCGTCCCAGGCGGCGGACCTCGGGGTCATCCCCGCCATCATCAAGGAGACGAGCGACGACGACCTGCTGCGCGACGCACTCCTCGAGAACCTGCACCGCAGCCAGCTCAACCCGCTCGAGGAGGCAGCGGCCTACCAGCAGCTGCTCGACGACTTCGGGTGCTCACACGAGGAGCTCGCGACCCGCATCGGCCGGTCCCGCCCGCAGATCTCGAACACGCTGCGCCTGCTCAAGCTGCCGCCGCTCGTGCAGCGCCGTCTCGCCGCAGGGGTCCTGAGCGCGGGTCACGCGCGTGCGCTGCTCGGCATGGCCGACGGTGGGGCGATGGAGCGCATGGCGCAGCGCATCGTCGCGGAAGGGCTTTCGGTGCGCAACGTGGAGGAGCTGGTGGCCCTGGGGGAGGGGAACGACGCCCCGAAGCCGCGTCGTCCTCGCGCCGGAAGCCGTTATCCACAGCTCGACGACTTCACGTCGCACCTGTCAGACCATCTCGAGACCCGCGTCGCGATCGCGCTGGGTCAGCGCAAGGGCAAGATCACCGTGGAGTTCGCCTCGATGGAGGACCTGCGCCGCATCCTCGGCCTCATGGGTATGTCGTCGCAGAACCGCGACTGACGCACCGACGTCGGCCGGCGCCTGCCGCCAGCTGACGCACCGACACCGAGACGGAGGGTGACCCGTTGCCCGAGGGCCACACGATCCACGCGCTCGCCGATCGTCTCGAGCGTGCGTTCAAGGGTCACCCGGTCGAGGCGAGCAGCCCGCAGGGGCGGTTCGCAGCCGATGCCGAGCGGCTCGACGGCAAGGTGCTCGAGCGCGCCGAGGCCTGGGGCAAGCACCTGTTCGTCGACGTGGGCGACCTTGCGCTGCACGTGCACCTCGGCCTCATCGGCCAGTTCCCCGTGCGCCCGATGCGTGCTGGCGCGCCGCCGGCACCGGTGGGCGCGGTGCGGCTGCGCCTCGTCGGACCGGAGCACTGGGCAGACCTGCGCGGTCCCATGATCTGCACGCTCGTCGACCGTGCGCGCCGACGGGAGATCGTCTCGACCCTCGGGCCTGACCCGCTCCGACGGCGCAGCCAGCCACACGCGGGCTGGGAGCGGCTGCATCGCAGCCGTCGCTCGATCGCGGAGCTGCTGATGGACCAGTCGGTCGTGGCCGGGGTGGGGAACGTCTACCGCTGCGAGGTGCTGCACCGCCTGGCCATCGACCCCTTCACGCCCGGGCGTGACCTGTCTGAGTCGGTGTGGAACGAGATCTGGGACGACCTCGTGCTCCTCATGCCTCTCGGACGGGCGTTCTCCCAGATCATCACGATGCCCGACCAGGTCGAAGCGGCGCAGCGGGGCAAGCGCTCCGGCCGCGCCCGCGCCATCGCCAAGACGCTCATCGGCGAGCGTCTCGGCGACACCTTCGAGCGGCGGTTCCTCGTGTACAAGCGGACTGGCGAGCCGTGCCCGCGGTGCCGAAACACGTTGCAGCAGAGAGAGATCGCCGGGCGGCGCCTCTACTGGTGCCCGGCCTGCCAGATCCGGCGCTGACCTGCGCCGGAGCCGACCTCGCAGGCGGCCAGCACGTGCCCGGACCGGGCGCACAGCCCTAGGCTGGCGGCATGGCCCTCACCGGAACCCGGCCTGCGCCGACCCATGTCATCGCCCACCTGTCCGACCCGCACCTGATCGCCGGCGGTGGCCTGCTCGCGGGCCACATCGACACCCCGGGACACCTGCGCAAGGCGCTGGCGCGGGTCGAGGCCTCGGGCGAGCACATCGATGCGCTCGTCATCAGCGGGGACCTCGCCGACACCGGGGACCCGGCCGCCTACGACCTCCTGCTCGAGATCGTCGGCCCTGTCGTCGAGCGGCTGGGTGCGGCCCTCGTGCTGACCGGGGGCAACCACGACGAGAGGCGCCCCATGGCCGAGCGCCTCCACGGCCGCGACACCGACGAACCGCAGGACTCCGTCACCGTCGTCGACGGCCTGCGCATCATCGCGATCGACTCCGCCGTGCCCGGCTACCACCATGGCGGCTTCTCGGACGCGCAGTACGAGTGGCTCGCCGCCGAGCTGTCCAGCCCGGCCGAGCACGGGACGCTCCTCGTCGTCCACCACGCCCCCATCACCTACCGGTCACCGGTCATGCAGCTGCTCGACTTCGACGACGTCGACCGCCTCCGTGAGGCGATCGAGCCGACCGACGTGCGTGCGGTGCTGAGCGGTCACCTGCACGTCACGAGCTTCGGGAGCCTCGGTCGGGTGCCCGTCTTCGTCGCCGGGGGCGTCAGCTACGTCGACGACGTGGGCGCGCCACGCGAGCTGCTCATGGGGATCGACGGCCCGCAGTCGTGGAACCTCATCGAGGTGCATGCCGACCAGGTCGTCGGCACCGTCGTGCCCATCGAGCAGCACAAGACGTGGCCGGCCCTGTCGGAGGCCGTCATGGAGTTCATGGAGACGGTGCCCGAGGCAGAGCGGCGTGAGGTGTTCTCGCGCAAGCGGACGTGAGCACGAGAGAAACTTCGAGCATCGAAATGTAGAACCACGTCGACCTCGTTCGACGGTGGGGTGAGGACCCGAGACGCGGGTCGCGGAGTCAAGGAGACACAGTCATGAGCCAGGTCCACAAGGCCACCTCGTCGGACGGGACCAGCATCGCCTACGAGTCCTACGGCGCGGGGCCGGTCGCCGTCATCGTCGGAGGAGCGTTCTGCGATCGCGGCGCGTTCCGGGACGTCGCCGAGGAGCTCGGCCGCCTCGGTTTCACCGGCGTCACCTACGACCGCCGCGGACGTGGCGACAGCGGGGACACCGAGCCCTACGCCGTCGCCCGCGAGATCGAAGACCTCACTGCCGTGGTCGATGCGGCTGGCGAAAAGGACTCTCCGGCTTACGCTTTCGGGGTTTCCTCGGGCGGTGCGCTCGTCATCGAGGCCATCGCAGCCGGGGCGCCCGTCGCCAAGGGGTCGGCCCTCGAGGTGCCCTACCGCACGGCAGCCTGGCCGCCGCCCCCGGCCGACTACATCGACACCCTCGAGGCCTTCGAGGCGAAGGGTGACCGTGCCGGCATCGTGCGCTACTTCAACAACGAAGTCGTCGGCATGCCGCCCGAGATGGTCGACGGCATGGTCGGCACACCGATGTGGGATGCCCTCCTGTCGATGGCTTACACCGTGAAGTACGACGGCCAGTGCCTCGGCGGTGACGAGCAGGACATCCCGGCGGAGACCTTTGCACGGGTGACGGTTCCGTTCCTGTCTGTCTGCAGCAGTGGCACCCAGCTGCCGTGGCTGCACGACGCGGCCGGCGTTGTGGCGCAGGCACTTCCGAACGGGACGGCGGTCGAGCTGCCCGGTGAGTTCCACCAGGTGCCGGCGGGTGTGCTGGCTCCGGCACTCGCCGACTTCTTCCGTTCCTGACCCGTCCGCAACGGCATTCAACATCGTGTAACCGGTGGGTTCCTCTGCGCGACAAATGAGCCCACCGGCGCACGGTGATGGATCGGTCAGTCGGCGATCAGGGCCAGCGCCGGATTGTGCTCTGGCGCAACGACTTCGCGCGGCGGCCCCGGGGGAGTGCCCCCCTCACCGAACGGTGATCCACCGAGTGCCTCGCGACCGTGCGGGGTCGCCCAGTTCTCCAGAGCCGGCCCGAGCGGCACGATGCCCGTGGGGTTCACGTCGCTGTGCACGACGTAGTAGTGCCGTTTGATGTGGGCGAAGTCGACGGTGTCACCGAAGCCGGGTGTCTGGAAGAGGTCGCGCGCGTAGCCCCAGAGCGCAGGCATCTCGATGAGCTTGTTGCGGTTGCACTTGAAGTGCCCGTGGTAGACGGGGTCGAAGCGCACGAGCGTCGTGAAGAGCCGCACGTCGGCCTCGGTGACGTGGTCGCCGACGAGGTAGCGCCGGGTGGTGAGCCGCTCCTCGAGGAGGTCGAGGTGCTCCCACAGTCGCCGGTAGGCCTTGTCGTACGCGTCCTGGGTGCCGGCGAAGCCACAGCGGTACACGCCGTTGTTGACGAAGCGGTAGATGGGCTCGCTCACGGCCTCGATCTCGTCGGCCAGCTCGGCCGGGTAGAGGTCGGGGGCACCGTCGCGGTGGAACTCGCGCCACTGCGTCTCGAGGTCGATGGTGATCTGCTTGAAGTCGTTGGTCACGACGGCACCGGTCGGGACGTCGACGATCGCGGGAACCGTTATGCCGCGGGGGTATTCGGGCTCTCGACGGAAGTAGGCGTCCTGGATGCGGGGGATGCCGAGGACGGGGTCGAGGCCGCCCGGGTCGAGGTCGAACGTCCAGCTGCGGCTGTCGTGAGTGGGGCCGCAGATGCCCATCGACAGAGCGTCCTCGAGACCGAGCAGCCGGCGCACGATGATGGCGCGGTTGGCCCACGGGCAGGCCCGCGCCACGACGAGTCGGTAGCGCCCGGCCTCGACGGGGAACCCGTCTCGCCCGTCGGCGGTGATGCGGGTCGTGATGTAGTTCGTGTCGCGCTTGAAGCTCTTCTCGACGTAGGTCCCCGGTTCGCTCATGCGCCCCAGCCTAGTTCGCGGTCTCGGGCCGTCCCTGCAGCCCGGCGGCGGCGCATCCACCGATGACGAGGCTCCCGTGCTGGGCGAGCTCCGTTGCCGCAGCGGTGCTGTGGCCGATGGCGGTGAGCCCGACGCGTCCGTCGATGGCGAGGCCGGAGAGCATCTGGAGCACGATCCCCGTGCCGGTCGCGGGGTCGAAGCCGATGCCCGCTGCCCGCACGGCCGCCACGACGTGGAGGGGGTCGAGGCCGAGCCAGTGCGGGTCGACGATGTTGTCGGTCGAGGAGTAGCAGCGCTGGTCACCGTCCGGAGTGACCCAGCAGCCGCGGGCCGCGTCGTAGCGGCCCCTCACCAGGGCAGCGAGTCCGGCGAGCGGATGGGTCGTGCCACCGTTGCGCAGGTTCACCTCGAGCGCGAGGACGCGCCACCGGTCCCCGTCGCGCCGGGCCACGAAGTCGACCCCCACCCGTCCCCGGGCGCCGAGGGCGCCCAGCCGCTCCGCGACCGCGGCTGTCGCGCGGGCGACGGGGACGGCATACGCCGGCTGTGCCGGCAGCACGCACCCCGCGTACACCTGGCCGTCCGGCCCGCCGAGCACCTGCTCGTGCGTCGAGGCCACGGTGACGGTGCCGTCGGGTGCGATGTCGGCCTGCCCGCTCGGACTCGTGACCTCGTCACCGACGACGAGCTCCTCCACGACGCCGCCGGCGGCGAGCTCGGCCAGGTAGGACGGCGACAGCGCCTGCTCCAGAGCCCGCCGCAGACGGTCGCCCGCGAGGTAGCAGCCGAGGTCGTCGCGTACGCGCACCGTGACGTTGCCGTCTCCGGCGCCGCTGTCGTCCAGCTTGACCACGACGCGTGCGGTGTCGGGGCGGCGCCGACGGATGTCGTCGACGGCCCGCACGACGTCGTCGACGCCGCGCACGTCCTCGCACCCCACCGGCGTCTCCACCCCCACGGCGTCGAAGAGGCGCCGGCCGGCGCTCTTGAAGCCGAGCGGGCGCAGGCTCGCGGGCGTGCCGTCGATGGGGACACCCAGTGCCAGCGCGGCCTCCTCCTCCGTCTCCGTCACGTTCCACACCTCGAGCAGGGCCGGCCGCCCGCGCACGACGGCGCGCACCCGGTCGATCGCGACTGGGTCGTCGAGGAGCTTGGCAGCCGTCGGACGCCAGGTCGGGTCGGCGACCGTGACGACGTGCAGGCGCCGACGGAACCCGGCGCGCTCGGGCGGTGGCAGCAGCGACGCGTAGTAGTCGAGCACGCCGGCGCCGGGTGCGAGGGAGCTGACGTAGACGACCTCGCAGCGCGGGTCGCGGGCGGCCAGCGCGAGCAGCAGGTAACGGTGCTCCATCGACCCGAACCGCGCCCCGTAGTGCTCGAGGAGCTGCCCCTGGACGCTGAACGACGGCATGACGACGAGCACGTGACGCGTCTCGGAGCCGCTGCCCGCGTGGCGGGCGTCCCAGGCGGCGCCGAGGTTCTGCTGGAGCTGCTCGAACGTGCCCATGCGTCCGCCTTCCGCGAACCTGACCCGTCGATGGTAGCGACGCCGCCCCGGGCGCCGCGCCGTCACGACGAGGCTGCGGGAGGCGTCCGACCCGCCGTCGGGACGGCCGGTGGTGCCGACCGCCGGTGGGCGGGCCAGAATGGCGGTATGCGGGAACTCCGGTGGCGCGATGCGTGACCTGCGTGCGCTGACGCCCGAGCTCGTCGACGACCTCGTCGGCCTCGGCACGTGCGCTCCGTGCACCTTCTGGCAGACCGTCCCGCGCAACGGCCACGGCGACGAGCGTCTGCCGCAGGAGGTCCTTGCCGACTGGGTCGGCGCGGTCACGAGCGACTGGGGGCCGCCCGGGCGGGTGGCGTACGTCGACGGGGAGCCCGCCGGCTACGTCATGCTCGCACCGGCCCGGCACGTGCCCCGTCTCGCCGCGTTCCCGACGTCGCCGTCGGACCCGGCGACGCTCATGCTGCTCACCGCGGTCACCGCGCAGCCGTATGCCGGTCGGGGCCTGCGCAAGGTGCTGCTGCAGTCCGCCGCGAAGGATGCGCTCAAGCACCAGGTGCGCTCGATCGAGGTCGTCGCCGCGCGCCCTCTGGCCGTGTCGAAGCACCCCTGCGTGCTCGACGTCGACGTGCTCGAGAAGGCCGGCTACCGGGTCGAGCGCGACCATCCGACCTACCCGCGCCTGCGGATGGACCTGCGACGCGTCGTCACGCTGCGCGACGAGGCCGCCGCCGCTGTGGCGAGGGCGCTCGCGAGGGTGCCGGGTCTGCGTCCCGTGCCCGAGACGCACCCGAACGGCTCGAGCCACGCCAACGTGACCGACCGCGCCTGAACCGGTGCGTGGGCGCGCCTGACCGGACGTCAGCCGACGGTGCGGTCGCCCGTCGCGCTGCCCACCTGTGCCGCGCGCATCGACTCGAGGTGGCGGCGCAGGTCGTCGAGGCGCAGCACCCCGGTGCGCGCGGTGTCGGCCTCGCCGAGGTAGACGCGCTGGAGCGCGACGACGACGGCCTCGGCCACGAGGTCGAGCGTGTGCGGCTGCGACAGTGCCTCGGCGTCGCCCGCGTGGCTGAGGTAGCCGAAGTCGAGGCGGACGGCCGGCATGCGCGTGCGGCGCAGGAGCGGCCAGGTGCGGGCGTGGGACCGGCAGTCGGTGAGGCCGGTGCGGGCCACGACCTCGCGCAGCAGCAGGTCGGCGAAGCTCTCGCCGATGACGGACCAGTCGCTGTGGTTGGCGTTGTCGGGGTGGCCGTAGAAGTAGGTCGCGACGCCGTGGGCGGACCCGGACTCGGAGTGGTCGGTGTGGAGCGAGAGCACGAGGTCGGCGTCACAGGAGTTGGCGAAGGCGGCACGCTCCTCGTCGCTGCCGCCCTCGGTCGTCTCGGTGCGGGTGAAGACGACGCTGACGCCGTGCGCTGACAGCCGCCCCTCGATGCGTCGGGCCAGGTCGAGGGTGAGTCTCGCCTCGACGAGGTCGCTGCCTTCGGCGCCCGCGTCGGCCCCGCCGTGCCCCGGGTCGAGCACGATGGTGCGTCCGCTGAGGCTGTAGCCGCTGCGACGCAGGTGCTCGCGCTCGCGCAGCGCGTTGGCGGAGCCGCCGCTCACCGAGCGGCGCAGACCGGCGAAGGCGCGCATCGTCTCGGGGCCGGCGGTGCCGTCGGGCATGAGGCCCACGGCGGCCTGGAAGGCGCGGAGCGCGGCGTCGGTGGCGGGCCCGTGGAGTCCGTCGACCTTGCCGGGGGTGAAGCCGAGCTCGGCGAGGCGGCCCTGCAGGGCGACGACGTCGTCACCCTCCACGAAGTGGCCCGGCACGTAACGCAGCACGCGGTCACCGAGCGCCCAGCGCGCCCCGTCGAGCACGGCATACGTCGACCGTCCGACGATGCCGTCGACGATGAGCCCGCGGCGCTGCTGGAACGACTTCACCGCCTGCTCGACGCGCTCGTCGAACACGGCGTTGCCGGACGCGTCGGTGGCTCCCGGCCCGCCGGGAAGGTCACCGGACAGGACGAGCCGCTCGCAGACGGCCGCTACCGCGGGTCCGGCGTCGCCGCGCCGGAGCACGACGGTCTGGGGAGGGGTCATCTCGGCTCCTTCTGGGAGGGCTCCCTGTGGTCGCAGGTGAGGTCGCGGCCTGCTGTGCGACATCGGGAGAGACGGGCGCCGTCAGCACTGTAGTACGCGAAAGGGGTGGCACCGGGACGGTTGCCACCCCTTCGTCGTCGCCCGTCAGGCGATGAACTCCTCCAGCTCGCGCAGCAGCTTCGGCTTCGGGTGCGCGCCGACGATGGTCTTGACGACCTCGCCCTTGACGTAGACGTTGAGCGTCGGGATCGACACGACGCCGTAGCGGGCCGCCGTGTCGACGTTCGCGTCGGTGTCGAGCTTGACGACCTCGATCTTGTCGCCGTACTGCTCGTTGATCTCCTCGAGGATCGGGGCGACCTTGCGGCACGGGCCGCACCACGTCGCCCAGAAGTCGACGAGCACGGGCTTCTCGCTCATCAGGACGTCGTCGGCGAAGGTGGCGTCGGTCGTGTTCTTCAGTGCCATGGAGATTC
>CBHRRQ010000157.1:0-9583 GCA_966081555.1 uncultured Terrabacter sp. | reverse complement strand
GGCGCTCGTGGCGCCGGCCGCCTTGGCCGCGAGGCCGCTCACGGGCGGCGCCGTGGTCGTCGGCGAAGGGGTCGTCGGCGAAGGGGTCGTCGCGGCGGGCGCGGCCGCTGCCGCCGACTGTGTCGCAGCCGCGGCCGCTCCGGCCGGGCCGAGGGTGACCATCGGCGCAGCGGCCAGGACCGCGGCGACGGTGGCCGTGACGAGTGACATCAAGCGGCGACGGTGCGGCATGGCCACGACTCCCCTGTCGTATGCGGGCCGGCGCCGTGCCGGCCGCCGCGATCGTAGCGCTCGCCCCACCATCCTCGGGGGCTTACGTGGCGGACTCAGCTGGAGCGGGAGACCGTGGTGCCGCCGGCGACGAAGCAGGTCGCCATCGTCGGGCACTCGGGGCCAAACGGGACGTCGTCGGGCGAGTACGTCTCGCCGTAGCGGGCCCCCCAGATGCCGGAGTTCCAGGTGGCCGGTCCGTAGTCGTTGCTCTGACCGTGGGTGGCGATGCAGTGCGTCGCCGTGAGGCACGTCAGCGACCCGAGGCGCTCCGCGTCCCACGCGACCGGGTGCGCTGTCCAGGTGGCGCCGTTCCACTGAGCCCAGCTGCCCGACTCGGCGACGGCGACGCACGTCGTGGGTGCGCCGCACGAGAGGAGGGCGCCCAGGGCCGGGAAGGACTGCGGGAGCCGTTGCGTCGCAGTCAGGCTGGTGCCGACGTAGCGGCGGTACAGGCCGTCGTTCGACGTGATCATGCACGAGCCGCCCGGGGCGCACGAGACCCTCGGCCCGCTGCCCCAGGTGTCGGCGATGGCGCTCACCGGCGCGTACCAACCCGGGCCGGCGAAGCGCGAGACCCGGCCCTGGACGTCGGCGGACAGGCACAGGGTCGGGCTCGCACACGAGACGTCGGTCGCGGTGAGCGGCATCGCCTTGAGCGCACCCCAGGAGCCCTTGGCCCAGACGCGGTAGGCGCGGCTGCTGCCGGCGACCGCGATGCAGAACGACGGACCGGAGCACTCGACGACGGCCGACTGCGTGAAGAGCTTGCCGGTGCGCGTCCAGGTGGCGCCGTTCCACGCGAGGAGCCAGCCGTTGTCGTCGACGAAGAAGCAGGCGGTGGTGGAGAGGCAGCCGACGCGGTTGACGCCACCCGTGGTCTGCACCGTGGTGTCCGCGAGCGCCCAGTGCGCCGTCGGGCTCCACCGGTAGAACCGCCCGCGGTCGTCGATCGCGAAGCAGACGCCGGCGTTGCGGGGGCACGAGACGGAGGCGATCGAGCCGAGGCCGGCGCTGAGCCCGGTGCGCTCCTGCAGCGTGGTCGCGGTCCAGCGGGTGACGTTGGCCTGGTTCCGCGAGACGCACAGGCTGACCGAACCGCACGAGACCTGCATCGACGAGTCGTCGAGGGTCTGCCTCGGGGGGAGCCGCTGGCCCGACCAGGTCGAGTTCGAGACCGTGAAGCGGGTCTCGTCGCCGAGCACCAGGCAGGTGGTCGTCGCGCACGAGATGGCGTTGACCACGCCGTAGTCGAAGGAGCTGCCGAGGTAGCCGGTGACCCATCCGGACGGGGTGAGGTTGCCCCGCCAGTTGCTGTAGGTCGAGTTGCCGCTCGCGATCGCGAAGCAGCGCCCGGCGGTCTGGCACGAGACGCCCTTCCAGGTGACCCCCTTCAGGGTGCCCATGCGCTTGGGCGCACTCCACGTCGTGCCGGTACGCGCCGTCCACCAGCCGTCCCAGCGCACTGCGACGCAGTACGTCGTCGTCGGGCAGTCGAGCGAGCTCCAGCCCGACGAGGGCACACCCGTGGAGCGCCAGGCACCGACGGCGTACTCGATCACGAGGCTCCCGCGGAGGGCGAGGCAGCGGCCGGGAGCCGGGCAGGTCAGCGAGCTGACCAGCGGTGAGTAGCGCGGCTGCGGGTTCGCCTTGAAGGCGGCCTTGGGCGCGGACCATGTCGTGCCCGACATCACCTGGAACGTGCCGGTGTTGTTGACCGAGAGGCACCACGTCGACGTCGCGCAGGCCAGCGCACCCGGCCAGCCGGCATACGGGCTGACGACCGACGTCGTCCACGTGCGACCCGTGGTCAGACGGGTGGTGCTCGACGGGCCCGGGCGGCCCGCGGCGTCCTGTGCGGCGACGGCGTAGGTGTACTCGACGCTGGGCACGAGTCCGGTGTCGGCGAAGGTCGTCGCCGACCCGGAGTAGACGGTGCGGCTCGCGCCCTGCGGGTCGGTCCGCGTGACCGTGAACCCGGCGACACCGGGGTCGCGCGGCTTCGTCCAGCTGACGGTCGCGCTCGTGGCTCCGGTGGCCCCCGCGCTGAGGCTGCCGACGCGCGGGAGGTCCGTCGAGACACTGATGGACCACGGGTCGCGATAGCCGCCGGCGCCGTCGTCGGCCCAGATCGTGTAGCGGTAGGTCGTCCACGGCTCGACGGTGCTGTCGACCGTCTCGAACGCCTGGCCCTCGTAGACAAGGGTGCCGGCGGTCGGGCTCGGGGTGCCGGTGCCGTCGTCGCGACGGACCGTGTAGGTCCTCTTCGGGGTGGTGACGCAGCACCAGGCCAGCGAGACGGAGGCCGAGTTCGCCAGCCAGTCGAAGCCCTGCACCGATGGGTCGGCGGTGTCGGCGGCCGGCGCCGAGGCCAGTGCGTTCGCCCGAGCCGCCTGGGCGGGCCCGGTGGCCGGGCCGGCGACCACGAGCGTCGCGGCGGTCAGGGCGACGGCGAGCGCGCCCGTGACGAGTGACCTGAAGCGGCGATGACGGTGCGGCGTGGCCACGACTCCCCTGTCGTATGCGGGCCGGCGCCGTGCCGGCCGCGGCGATCGTAGCGCTCGCCCCACCACCCTCGGGGGTATATGACGGGCGGCGCTCTCTTGCGGGCGACGGTCGGTCCGGAGAAGGGTGGCACTCGTGTCAGATCACGGTGCAGGTCACGATGCAGAACGAGAGGCAGACGAGCAGGGCGGCGGGGGCGGCGAGAGCCTGCTGACCGTCATCATCGCGCTCGTCGCGAACGCACTCATCGCCCTCGCGAAGTCGGTCGTCGCGGTCATCACCGGGTCGGCCTCGATGGTCGCCGAGGCGGCGCACTCGTGGGCCGACGCCGGCAATGAGGTCTTCCTCATCCTCGCCGAGCGCAAGGCGGCTCAGCCGCGCGACGCACGGCACCCGTTCGGCTACGGACGCGAGGCGTACGTCTGGTCGATGTTCGCGGCCTTCGGTCTCTTCGGTGCCGGCGCGGTCGTGTCGGTGTGGCACGGCATCTCGGTGCTCGGTCACGAGGAGGAGGAGACGTCGTACACGTGGGCGTATGCCGTGCTGGCCATCGCCTTCGTGCTCGAGAGCGTCTCGTTCATCCAGGCCACGCGACAGACGCGGGCGGAGGCGAAGCGGCGCGGGCTGCGGCCGCTGAAGTTCATCGCGAACACGTCGAACCCGACGCTGCGGGCGGTCTTCGCCGAGGACGCCGCAGCGCTCGTCGGCCTGCTCATCGCGGGGCTCGGCATCTTCCTGCACCAGGTGACCGGCCAGGCCGTCTGGGACGCGGTCGGCTCGATCCTCGTCGGCCTGCTGCTCGGGGTCGTCGCCATCTTCCTCATCCGGCGCAACCGCGACTTCCTCGTCGGTGAAGCGGTCAGCGCCGACGCGTGGCGCCGGGCGCTGGACGAGCTGAACGAGAGCCCGGACGTCGAGCGGGTGACGTTCCTGCACCTCGAGTTCGTGGGACCGGGCAAGGTGTTCCTCGTCGCGGCCGTCGACCTCGTCGGTGACGAGACGGAGACCAAGGTCGCCGACCGGCTGACTGCCCTCGGGCACGCCATCGAGGAGCACCAGGTCGTGGCGCGCGCCGTGATCACGCTGTCGAGCCCCGACGCGCTGACCATCGACCCGGACTCCATCGGGACGTCCGCCACCGGCACCCCCGCCGGCGCCATGAGCAGCGACGGCCGCACCGCCTGAGGTCCGCTGCGGCCGGGGCAGCACCGCGGCGGGCCGGGCGATTCCGCAGCGACTCGCGCAGACTCCTGAGCGAATGTTCAGGACCCTGAGGACGGTCGCTCACCAATGCGCATTTTCGCTCATTTCTGTGCAACAGTTCGATCGTGCGCTACCAAAGGCAACGCGCCATCGCCGACGAGGTTCGAGACGGTGCGGTCTCGGTGCAGGACCTCGTGACGCGCCTGGGCGTCTCGTCCGCCACGATCCGCCGCGACCTCGCCGAGCTTGCCGACGCTGGCGTCGTGCGCCGCGTCCACGGCGGCGCGGCCCCAGCACTGCCGGTGGAGATCGACCAGCCCTACGAGAAGGCCGCCGACGACGCGGCCTCCGAGAAGCAGCGCATCGCCCGTCGCGCAGCCGAGCTCGTGCGCGACGGCGACACGGTGCTGCTCGACATCGGCACGACCACCGGCGCCCTCGCCCGCGAGCTGAGGGGCCGCAACATCACGGTCATCACCCCCAGCCTCGCCGTCCTCGACGAGCTGCGCCACGACCCCGTCGTCGACCTCGTCATCCTCGGCGGAGCGCTCCGGCGCGCCTACCACTCGCTCGTCGGCCCGCTCACCGAGGACGCCCTGCGCCGCGTCAGTGCCTCGCTCGTCTTCCTCGGCACGAGCGGCGTCGACTCCGAGGGCTGGATCCTCGACACGACGTCGGTCGAGGTGCCGACCAAGCGGCGCCTGGTCGAGAGCGGCGGACGCGTCGTCCTCCTCGCCGACCACACGAAGTTCCCCGGCAAGGGCTCGATCCGCGTCTGCGACTTCGAGGCCGTGTCGGTGCTCATCACCACCTCGCTCGCCGACCCGCGCACCCTCGGCCGCGCCCGTGACACCGGGACGGAGGTCCTGCTCGCCCCCTAGCCGCGGCCCCGGCGGGCGATGCCACCAGCCGCACGACCTCGACCCCGCCGACCAGCGCTCGTCACAGACATCCCCAGCACGTCCATCGGAGAAGGAGCCACACCATGGAAGTCCGTTCCGCCACCCACGGCACGCCGAGGCAGGCACACGCCCGCCCGCTCCGACGCACCGTCATCGCCGGCCTCGCCGCGTCCGTCGCCCTCGTCGGGGCCGCGTGCGACCGCAGCTCCTCGACGGGAGCCAGCCCGACGCAGAACGCCGGGGCCAAGGACGTCACGCTCACCATCACCTCCAACGCGATCGCGGGCGGCAAGAACGCCGAGGAGGCCGACTGGTACGCCAAGTACGTCATCCCGAAGTTCACCGAGCAGCAGAAGGCCAAGGGCGTCACGGTCAAGGTCACCTTCCAGCCGTCGGGTGTCGACGACGAGCAGTACAAGACCAAGGTCGCGCTCGACCTCAAGAGCCGCGCCGGCGCCGACATCATGGCGCTCGACGGCATCTGGGTCGGCGAGTTCGCCCAGGCCGGCTACCTCAAGCCGCTCACCGACGTCGCCGGCTCGGGCGTGACGTCGTGGGAGGGCTGGTCGCAGATCCCCAAGGCCGTGCAGGCGAACGCGTCGTTCGAGGACAAGGCATACGGCATACCTGCGGGGACCGACGGGCGCGTCCTTTACTTCAACAAGAAGCTCTTCGCCCAAGCCGGGCTGCCGGCGAGCTGGCAGCCGAAGTCGTGGCAGGAGATCCTCGACGCCGGCGCCAAGCTCAAGTCGATTCCGGGCGTCGAGCCGATCCAGATCAACGCGGGCACCGCGATGGGCGAGGCGACGACGATGCAGGGCGTGCTGCCGCTGCTCGTCGGCACCGGCTCCGAGATCTACGCCGACGGCAAGTGGCAGGGCGACACCAAGGCCGTACGCGACGTGCTCACCTTCTACAAGCAGCTGATCGACCAGGGACTGGAGAGCAAGAACTTCCAGCAGGCCGCGAAGGGCCGTGACCAGTCGTTCGCCGCGTTCGCGGCCGGCAAGGTCGGCATCCTCCTCGAGGGCGACTACTTCTGGCGGTCGGTCGTCAACCCCGACCAGGGTGCCAACCCGATGCCCTCGCGCGACACCGACGTCGGCTGGGCGTTCATCCCGGCACGCGAGCCCGGTGCCGGCGTCGGCGGCAGCGACTTCGTGTCGATGTCGGGTGGCGGCGGCTACTTCCTCAACCCGAACACGAAGTACCCGCAGCAGGCCTGGGAGCTGCTCCAGTTCCTCGGGTCGGCCGATGCCATCAACGCGCTGCTCGCCGGCTCGGCACGCATCACGGCGCGCCAGGACGTCAACGAGAAGGTGCTCGCCAAGGACCCGATGCTGACGTTCGTCTCGCAAAAGGTGCTGCCGCTGACGCACTACCGGCCCGGTCTCGCCGTCTACCCGCAGGTGTCGCAGGCGCTGCAGCAGGCGACGGCCGACATCGTGTCGGGCAAGAGCGTCGAGGAGGCCGCGAAGGCGTACTCGGCAGCGGTGGTCAAGGCCGTCGGTGGTGCGGACAAGGTGGCGACCTCCTGATGGTCCCCGTGGCAGTCATCGGGCACCCGCCCCTTCAGGGGGCGGGGGGTGCCCCTGTACTGCCACCGCGGACCGCGAGGTCCGCAGCAAGCGCCAGACCAGCGCTGGAGCGGCCGGCCCCGTCGACTCGGTCGACGCCGCCGGCCTCGGCCGGGGGCGCGCGGCGGCCCTCGTCGCGCCGGCGCTCATCCTCGTGCTCGCGTTCCTCGTCGTGCCGGCGGCGTGGACGGTCTACCTCGGCGTCACCGACTACCGCCTCACCGGCATCCAGGCGGCGAACCCCGAGTTCGTGGGCCTCGACAACTTCAGGGCCGCCCTCGTCGACCCCGACTTCCGCAACTCGCTCTGGCTGACGCTGCTCTTCGTGCTCGGCTCGGCGATCATCGGGCAGACCGTGGCCGGCTTCGCGCTGGCGTGGACGCTGCGCGCGGTGCCGAAGCTCGTGCGGTCGGCGGTCGAGACGCTGGTGCTGCTCGCGTGGATCCTGCCGAGCTCGATCGTCGCGTTCCTCTGGGTCGCCTACCTCTCGGGCGACGGCGGCACCCTCAACGCGCTGCTGCAGACGAGTAGCACCGAGTGGCTGCTCGAGCACCCGATGGCCTCGATCATCATCTTCAACACGTGGCGCGGCACCGCGTTCTCGATGCTGCTCTTCTCGGCCGCGCTGGGGGCGGTGCCGCCGTCGCAGCTCGAGTCGGCGCGGCTCGCGGGTGCAGGGGCGTTCGCCCAGCTGCGTGACGTCGTGCTGCCGCACATCCGCGGGCACGTGCTCACCAACACGCTGCTCATCAGCCTGTGGACGTTCAACGACTTCTCGCCGTACCTGCTCACGGCCGGCGGCCCGAACCACGCGAGCGAGACGTTGCCGGTCTTCATCTACAACAAGGCCCTCTACGGCGGCCAGCTCGGCTACGGCTCGGCCATCTCGTTCATCATGCTCGTCATCAATCTCGTCATCGCGCTCTTCTACGTGCGCCTGCTGCGAGAGCGGCGGTGAGGGCACGATGAGAACCCGGTCCGTCGTCGGTCGCCTCGCGCTCGTCGCGTTCCTCGCGGCGGTGCTCGCGTTCTGGGCGCTGCCGATGCTGTGGCTCGTCACCGCGCCCTTCGACTCGCAGCCGGGGCTCGACGTCAGCTGGCCCGACTGGACGCTCGCGAACTTCCAGAAGCTGTCGGAGAACCCGTACGCGTTCTCATCCCTCCAGAACTCCGTCTACCTCGCGGTCGGCACGATGCTCGGCGTGACCGCGCTCGCGGCGCTGGCGGCCTACTCCCTCTCGCGGGTGCGCATCCCCGGGCGCAACGGCATCCTCTACGGCCTGCTGCTGCTCAGCTCGATCGTCACGGGCACGGCCGCGATGGTGCCGATCTTCCAGCTGATGTTCCAGCTCAACCTCATCGACGACCGCTCCGGCGTCATCCTCGTGCTGACGGGCGGCCTTCTGCCGGCGGCGATCTTCATCCTCAAGGACTTCATGGACGCGACGCCGAAGTCCTACGAGGAGAGTGCCCGCGTCTTCGGCGCGAGCCCGCTGCAGGTGCTGCGCCACGTCGTGCTGCCGATCGTGCGACCGGGTCTCGCGACGATCGCCGTGTGGGCGCTCGTCAACGTGTGGAGCGACTTCCTCACCGCCTACATCCTGCTGCGCGACCCGGCCAAGATCCCGGCGGGTGTCGTCATGTACACGTTCTACTCCGAGGGCGGGCAGGCGAATCTGCCTCTCATCTCGGCGTTCTCGCTCGTCTACGCGCTGCCGGTGGTGGCGCTCTACCTGTTCGTCAACCGACGCTACGGGTTCCGGTTCCACGGAGGCATCAAGAGCTGATGGCCAGCATTCGCATCGACGGCCTCACCAAGGTCTACCCGGGTGACGTCACCGCCATCGACGGTCTCGACGTGACGGTCGAGGACGGCTCGTTCTTCGCGCTGCTCGGCCCGTCGGGCTGTGGCAAGACGACGTTGCTGCGCACCATCGCGGGGCTGGAGGAGGCGTCGGGCGGCTCGATCTCGATCGGTGACCGCGACGTCACGAGGCTCGCGCCCGGTGACCGCAACGTCGCGATGGTCTTCCAGGACTACGCGCTCTTCCCGCACATGACGGTGACCGACAACATCGCCTACCCCTTGCGCATCAAGAAGGTCGGCCGCAGCGAGCGGGCGGCCAAGGCCGTCGAGACAGGCGAGGGCCTCGGCCTGTCGGCGCTCATGGAGCGCCGGCCGGGCGAGCTCTCGGGTGGGCAGCAGCAGCGGGTGGCGCTCGCGCGGGCGATGGCGTGCCAGCCGAGCGTCTTCCTCCTCGACGAGCCGCTGTCGAACCTCGACGCCCGGTTGCGGCTCGAGGCCCGCACCTTCCTCAAGCGGCTGCAGAAGGACCTCGGCGTCACGACCGTCTTCGTCACGCACGACCAGAGCGAGGCGCTCGCGATGGCCGACCAGATCGCCGTCATGGAGGCGGGGCGCATCCGCCAGCTCGGCACGCCGTCGGAGATCTTCCGCCGCCCGGCCAACACGTTCGTCGCGAACTTCATCGGGTCGACACCGATGAACATGCTGCCCGGCAAGCTCGTCGGCGGCTCGCTGCAGGTCGGGTCGCTCGAGGGCGTCGACGCCGTCGCGGCCGGGTGGGCCGGTCAGGGAGTCGCGGACGGCGAGGTGACCGTGGCGTTCCGGCCGGAGTACGCACGGGTCGACGGCAAGGGGCCGCTCGTCTTCGAGGGGACCGTCGAGACGACCGAGAGCCTGGGGGCGAGCGTGCTGGTGACGGCACGCACCGACGACGGCCAGCGGGTGCAGGTCGTCGTCCCGGAAGGGGAGGAGCCGGAGGTCGGGGCGGTCGTGGGGGTCGCCCCGACCTCTGGGCGGGTGCTCGTCTACGACGCCGAGGGGGAGCTGCTGTCGCCGAGCAGTTCGGTGTCATGACGTCCCCGACGCTGCTGCGGGTCAGTCGCACGTGGCTGCCCGAGGACCGGGCGGACTCACAGATCCGCTCGATCGCCTTCGACGTGCCCGGGTCAGGGGCGGGCGCGATCGAGGTCGAGATGACGTATGCCGCCGAGCCGGGTGCCGTGCTCGACCTCGGTCTCGAGGGGCCTGGGGGATACGTCGGGTGGTCGGGTGGGGCACGTAGCCGTGGAGTCGTCTCACATGGGTGGGCGACGCCGGGC
>CBHRRQ010000156.1:0-9710 GCA_966081555.1 uncultured Terrabacter sp. | reverse complement strand
TTGGTGCACGAGAACGGGGCGTCGGGCCGAGCCCGCAGCGTCGCGTCGAGGATCGTCTCCTCGCGGCTCGGCATCGGGATGACCGTCGTGCGCCCGTCGAGGTTGACGGTGACGGTTGCCTCGGGAGGCGCGGAGTCGTCGACGACGACCTTGCGCCGCGGCTCGGTGCCGTCGTCGACGTGGAAGATCTCGTGGTGGATGTGGTGCGTGTCGACGCCCCGCTCCTTCAGCAGCGCCTCGGCGCCGGTGACGAGGCCGAACGGCCCGCAGAGGTACCACTCGTCGACCGAGTCGACCGGCAGCAGCGAGCCGAAGATCGCGGCCAGCCGCTCGGGGTCGAGGCGCCCCGAGAAGAGCTCGACGTCCTGCGCCTCGCGCGAGAGCACGTTGACGAGGTGGAAGCGGCCGGGGAAGCGGTTCTTGAGGTCCTCGAGCTCCTCGAGGAACATGATCGAGCTCGTGCGTCGGTTGCCGAAGAGCAGCGTGGCACGCGAGCCGGGCTCCTCCTCGAGCGCCGTCGTGAGCAGCGAGAGCACGGGCGTGATGCCCGAGCCGGCCGCGATCGCGACGTGGTGGCGTATGCCGTCGGGCCGGGTCGGGCACGTGAAGGAGCCTGCCGGGGTCATCACCTCGACGACGTCGCCCGGCACGACTCCGGCGTTGAGCCAGGTGGACATGCGGCCCTCGGGCACCTGGGCGGCGGCGACCCGCAGCCGTCGGCCCGTCGGGTCGGCTCCGCGCGACTGGCAGATGGAGTACGACTGGCGCACGTCCTCGCCGGCGATCGTGGCACGCAGCGTCAGGTGCTGTCCCGGCTCGAACGCGAACTCGTCGACGAGGTCCTCGGGCACCTCGAAGGTGACGGCGACGGACTCGTCGGTGAGGCGCTCGACGTCAGCGACCGTGAGCGGGTGGAAACGGGCGCGGTGGCGTGCAGCCGGGGCAGCCGGTGCGGCCGCACCCGTCGCGGAGGCGGACTCGGTGGTCGCGTCGGTCACGTCGGTCATCAGATGGCCTTGAACTCGTCGAAGGGCTCGAGACACGCGTTGCAGCGACGCAGCGCCTTGCAGGCGGTCGAGCCGAAGTGGGCGATCTCGGTGGTGTCGGCGGATCCGCACCGCGGGCAGGCGACGACGTGACGCGACAGCGTCAGCGCCACGGGGCCACGCGACTCCCCCACCGGTGCGGGACCGGGCGGCGCGATGCCGAAGCGCTGGAGGGCGGCCTTGCCCTCGTCGGTCACCCAGTCGGTCGTCCACGCCGGCGACAGCTGCGTGCGGACGTCGGCGGCATACCCGCGGGTGTCGGCCTCGAAGGCGATGCGCGATGCGATGGCCTCCATCGCGGGGCACCCGCTGTAGGTGGGCGTGATCGTGACGACGACGGTGCGTGCCGCCTCGTCGACCTCGACGGAGCGCAGGATGCCGAGGTCGGCGATGCTGATCACCGGCACCTCGGGGTCCGGGATGGCCGAGATCGCCTCTGCGACAGCGGATTGCACCGCCACGGCGGTCACCACTTCGCGCCGGGGTGCGACCGCGCGATGTGCTGCATCTCGGCGAGCAGGTAGCCCATCGGGCGCGAGTGGACGCCGCCGCGGCCGCCGCGGGACCGCCACTTCGACCCCTCGGGCAGCGTCAGCGTCGCCTCGGACACGACGGCCGCCACCCGGGCGACCACGGGGTCGTGCAGGCGCGACGGCAGCACCCCGACCCCGACCTCAGCCGCCTGCACCGAGGCGGCGTCGTCGTCGAAGAGCTCGGCGAGGTAGGGCAGCACGCGCTCGAGAGCGTCCTGCATGCGGCGGTGCGACTCGTCGGTGCCGTCGCCGAGACGCACGACCCAGAGCGAGGCGTGGTCGAGGTGGTAGCGCACCTCCTTGAGCGCCTTGCCGGCCACGCCCGCCACGACGGCGTCGGACGAGCCGGTGAGGGCCGTGTGCAGCTCCACCTGGTAGGCAGAGAACCAGAGCAGGCGGGCCATCTCGTCGGCGAAGTCACCGCGCTCCTGCTCGACGAGGTGGACGTTGCGCCACTCGCGCTCGTCGCGCATCATCGCGAAGTCGTCCTCGCCGCGGCCGGTGCCGTCGATCGAGCCGACGTACGGGTAGAGGCCGCGCGCCTGGCCGAGGAGGTCGAGCGCGACGTTGCCGAGCGCCATGTCCTCCTCGATCTGGGGTGCGTTGGTCATCCACTCCCCCAGCCGCTGGGCGTAGACCATCGCGTCGTCGGCGAGGCCGAGGAGGTAGGCGGCACACGGCTTGGTGCCGGCGGTGTTCTCGGCGGCCCCGGGCAGCGGGGCGTCGTCGGTGGGCGTCACGGAGCTCATAGGTACTCGACATCCTCCGGGACGTCGTAGAACGTCGGGTGCCGGTAGATCTTGTCGGCGGCCGGGTCGAAGAAGGAGTCCTTCTCGGTGGGGCTGCTCGCCGTCACGTCGTCGGCGCGCACGACCCAGATCGAGACGCCCTCCTGCCGGCGGGTGTAGACGTCGCGGGCGTTCCTCAGCGCGAGGGTGGCGTCGGGCGCGTGCAGCGAGCCGACGTGGACGTGCGAGAGCCCGCGCTTGCCCCGGACGAACACCTCCCAGAGCGGCCAGCTCCTCTCGGACGCCCTCTCGGGTGCTTCGGTCACGCGGCACTCTCCTTCTGCTTCTGGCGGGTCTGCTGCTTGGCGGCGTACGCGTTGGCGGCCTCGCGCACCCACCCGCCCTCCTCGTGGGCGCGGCGGCGGTGCGTGATGCGCTCGGCGTTGCACGGGCCGTCGCCGCGCAGCACCTGCCAGAACTCGTCCCAGTCGATCTCGCCGAAGTCGTAGTGGCCGCGCTCCTCGTTCCAGCGCAGCTCGGGGTCGGGCAGCACGATGCCGAGCTTCTCGGCCTGCGGCACCATCATGTCGACGAACTTCTGGCGCAGGTCGTCGTTGGCGAAGCGCTTGATGCCCCAGGCCATCGACTGCTCGGTGTGGCCGCCCTTGGCTGCCTCGCCCGTGTCGGGTGGGCCGAACATCGCGAGCGCCGGCCACCACCAGCGGTTCGCGGCGTCCTGGGCCATCGCCTGCTGCGCCTCGGTGCCGCGCATGAGGTTCCAGAGGATCTCGAAGCCCTGGCGCTGGTGGAAGCTCTCCTCCTTGCAGACGCGGATCATCGCGCGGGCGTAGGGCCCGTAGGAGCAGCGGCAGAGCGGCACCTGGTTCATGATCGCCGCGCCGTCGACGAGCCAGCCGATGGCACCGCAGTCGGCCCACGTGAGGGTCGGGTAGTTGAAGATCGAGGAGTACTTCTGGCGGCCGTCGTGGAGTCGCTCGAGCAGCTCCTGCCGGTCGATGCCGAGGGTCTCGGCGGCGCTGTAGAGGTAGAGCCCGTGGCCGGCCTCGTCCTGCACCTTCGCGATGAGGATCGCCTTGCGGCGCAGGCTGGGCGCCCGCGTGATCCAGTTGCCCTCGGGCTGCATGCCGATGATCTCGGAGTGCGCGTGCTGGGCGATCTGCCGGATCAGGGTCTCGCGGTACTTCTCGGGCATGGCGTCGCGCGGCTCGATGCGCTGGTCGGCGGCGATGAGGGCGTCGAAGTCGTCACCGACGGCATCGGACCCCTCACGCTGGTCGTCGTGCGCCGCCGCCGCGTCGTACGCGTCGGTCTCGGCCGCGTTCAGCGGTTCGTTCGGGTCGATGACGTCGTTGCCATACATGAGTCCAGTATGCGAGATGGGCGCCGGGGCTGCCAAAGCCGGGTCCCCGGGCGGGCACCCGTCCCGTGCACGGACGGCGGGGTTGAGAGGATGCCGTGGTGGCACACGATCACGAGCACCAGCACGGGCACACCCACGACCACGATCACGCGCACGAGCGCGGCCCGATCGCCGACGCGAGCGTCCGGGTGGCCCGCCCGTCCGACGCCCCGGCCGTCGGGCTCGTGCAGGCCGTCGTCTTCCGGGAGGCGTATGCCGCTGTGCTCGCTCCCGAGGTCGTCGCCGCCTTCGAGCCCCGACCGTTCGCCAACGCCTGGCGCGCGACGCTCGAGGGCGAGCAGTCCGGCGACGGCGTGCTGCTCGTGGCGTGCGCCGGTGAGCAGGTCGTCGGCTTCGCGGCCGTCGGGGCGTCGGACGACGCCGACGCCGGTCCCGGCACCGCCGAGCTGCTCGTGCTCGGCGTCCACCCCGACGCGCGCCGGCAGGGCCACGGCTCGCGGCTGCTGCACGCCGTCGTCGACACGACCCGCGCCCGCGGCCGCGACGAGCTCGCGGTCTGGCTCCTCGCCACGGACGACACCACGCGGGCCTTCCTCACGGCAGCGGGCATGGTCGCCGACGGGGCGCACCGGGAACGCGTCGTCGACGCCGAGGGCGGCACCGTGCGCGAGCTGAGGCTGTCCGCCTCGGTCGAGCCGGGGACGGCGTGACCGACGCGCACCCACGGGCCCTCCCCCGCGCCGAGCGGACGGTCGTCGTCCGCGAGGCCCTGTCGGTCGGGATCGCCACGGGGGCGTACGGCATCAGCTTCGGCGCGCTGGCCGTCGCAGCGGGGCTCGACGTATGGCAGGCCATGGCGCTGTCGCTGCTGATGTTCACCGGCGGATCGCAGTTCGCCTTCATCGGGATCGTCGCGGGCGGCGTGCAGGCGGCGCCGGCCGCCATCGCCGCCTCGTCGCTGCTCGGGGTGCGCAACGGCCTCTACGCGCTCGAGCTCACCCAGCTGCTCGGGGTCACGGGCATCCGTCGCCTCGGCGCCGCCCACCTGACGATCGACGAGTCGACGGCGGTCGCGGTCTCACAGGACGACGTGCGTGCCTCGCGGCTCGGCTTCTGGCTCACCGGCGGAGCCGTCTTCACGCTCTGGAACCTGGCGACGCTCGGTGGCGCCCTGCTGGGCAAGCAGGTGGGCGACCCGCGCACCTACGGGCTCGACGCCGCCGCGTGCGCGGCCTTCACGGCGCTGCTCTGGCCCCGGCTGCGCAGCCGCGACGCCGTGGCCGTGGCGGCCGTCGCGGCCATCGTCTCCATCGCCCTGTCGCCGAGCCTGCCGCTGGGTGTCCCCGTGTTGGTGGCGGCCTTCGCCGCTCTCATCGCCCTACGGGCCCCGCGCGGGGACGCCAGCCCCTCGACCTCGTCCTCGTCCTCGGCGTCGTCCGCGGCGTCGTCCTCGTCCTCGTCCCCGGCGTCGTCCTCGGCGCGGGCGGCGGACGTCCGCGTCCCGGACGACGACGACGGCAACACGAGCGCGGGCAACGGCGACGACGAGGGCGGGAGGGCAGGCTCATGACGCTCTGGGTGGCCATCCTCCTGGCGTCGGCGGTCGCCTTCGGCCTCAAGCCCGCCGGCTATCTCGTGCCGGCCAGCATCCTCGACGACCCGAGGGTGCGTCGCGTCACCGCAGCGCTGCCCATCGCCCTGCTGGCCGCGCTCATCGCGACGCAGACGCTGACGCAGCATGACGGCTCGCTCACGCTCGACGCGCGCGTGGCTGCGGTCGGGGTCGCTGTCGTGGCCCTGCTGCTGCGCGCCCCGTTCATCGTCGTCGTGGTGCTGGGCGCGGGCACGGCGGCGCTGCTGCGGCACCTCGGCTGGGGCTGACGGTGGCCGACGCCGACGACGTGCGCAGGCTCGCGCTCGGCCTGCCGGAGGTCGAGGAGGTGCCGAGCGAGGGCTTCGACTTCCGCGTGGGCGGCAGGGGTTTCGTCTGGTCCTGGCCCGAGCGCATCCCAGGCCGGCGCCGCGTCATCCGCACGGACGTGGCGGTGCTCTACGTCGGCGACGAGGCGGAGAAGCAGGCCCTTCTGCTGGGTGAGCCGCACCTCTTCTTCACCGCCCCCGGCTACGACGGCCTGCCGCTCGTCATGCTGCGGCTCGACGTCGTGACCCTGCCCCGGCTCGAGGAGCTCCTCACCGACGCCTGGCACATGCGGGCGCCGGACGACCTGCGCGACCGGCACACCTGAGCGGCCCTCGCGACACACCAAGGCATGCCACGACGGGTGCTCCCAGGCTCACAGGGCCGGTGTGACGCCGGCCTCCGGTGTGCGGCGGGCCGGCGTGCTCAGGCGGAGTGGGCGCAGTTGTCGCAGGTGCAGTCCTCGCACGCGCAGCTGTCACAGGTGCAGCCGTCGGGGCAGTTGTCGCAGGTGCACAGGCTCTCGGGCTGGGCGTTCACCGGGTCGACCGGCGCGGCTTGTCCGCTCATCAGGTCCTCCTCGTCGGGTGGGGCGTCGGCGCCCTACGTCCCTGACGTACCCCGAGACGCGGCCTCGACGCACGCGTGCCGGTCGCACACCGGCTGCAGCGGGCGACCGGGCAGGTCCTCGCGGTTGGCGACCCGGCTCGTCGACGCGCCGCAGAGGGAGCACGACGCGAGGTCGACCGCCGCGTCGGAGAACGGGACCGTCATCCTCTCGTCGAAGACGTAGAGCCGCCCCTCCCAGAGTCCGCGGTCTCCGCGCTGCTCGCCGTAGCGCACGATGCCACCGTCGAGCTGGTAGACCTCGTCGAAGCCGCGCGAGCGCATCAGGCTGGTCAGCACCTCGCAGCGGATGCCGCCGGTGCAGTAGGTGACGACGGGACGTCCCTTGAGGTCGTCCCACCGTCCGGAGTCGAGCTCGCGCACGAAGTCCGCGGTGTGCCGGACGTCGGGCACCACGGCGCCGCGGAAGCGCCCCACCTCGGCCTCGATCGCGTTGCGCCCGTCGAGCAGGACGACCTCGTCGCCCCGCTCGGCGACGAGCGCGTCCAGCTCATCGGGGCTCAGCCGCGTGCCGCCGCCGACGATGCCGCTGTCGTCGACCACGACCTCGTCGGGCACCCCGAACGACACGATCTCCTCGCGCGCCTTGACCACCAGGCGGGGGAAGTCGAGGCTGCGTCCGTCGGCGTCGAGCCCCGTGCCGTCGCTCCACTTCACGTCGATGTCGTGGAACGGCGCGTACTCACGGGTCTTGCGGACGTACGTCTTGAGCACCGTGACGTCGCCGCCGACGGTCGCGTTGATCCCGTGGCGCGAGAGCAGGACCCGTCCACGCAGGCCCAGTCCCTCGCACAGGTCGCGCTGCCACAGTCGCAGCGCCTCGGGCTCGACGAGCGGTCGGAAGGCGTAGAAGAGGACGACCTTCGGGATGGCCACTCGGACGCCTCAGGCGAGGCCGATGTAGTGCTCGAGACCGACCGTCAGCCCCGGGTGGTCGCCGACGGCGCGGACCGCCGCGAGCACACCCGGCATGAAGCTGCTGCGGTCGAACGAGTCGTGCCGGAGGGTCAGCATCTCCCCCACGTTGCCGAGCAGGACCTCTTGGTGGGCGGTGAGGCCGCGCAGGCGCACGGAGTGCACGGGGATGCCGTCGACCGTGGCGCCGCGTGCACCGTCGGGGTCGTGGGTGGTCGCGTCGGGCACCGCCGGGCAGCCGGCGTCGGACCTGGCCCGGCCGATCATCGCCGCGGTGCGGGCGGCGGTGCCCGAGGGCGCGTCGACCTTGGCGGGGTGGTGCAGCTCGATGACCTCGACCGACTCGAAGAAGGGGGCGGCCTTGGCGGCGAACGACATCAGCAGCAGGGCGCCGATCGCGAAGTTCGGCGCGATGAGCACACCGACGCCGGTGCCGGTGCCGGCCGGAGGTGCGTCGGCGAGCTGCCTGCGCAGGACGTCGAGACGCTCGTCGTCCCAGCCGGTCGTGCCGACGACGACGTGGATGCCGCGCTCCACGCAGTGGGCGACGTTCGCCGGTGACGCGTCGGGGACCGTCAGCTCGACCGCGACGTCTGCTCCCCCGAGGTCGCCGAGCTCGTCGCCCGAGCCGTAGGCGCCGACGAGGGCCAGCCCCTCAGCCCCCTCCACGGCCCGCACCGCTTCGGCGCCCATCCGGCCCCTCGCGCCGATGACGGCCACCTTGAGCGGGCGCTGCGGCTGTCGTGTCGTGTCGGTCGTCTCGGTCACCGGCCCAGCCTAACGAGGCCGCCGCGGTGCGCCGGGACCCGTCCCGACGGCATACGGACTCGTGGGTCACACGCGGGCTCTGACACCGCGTGTCGGCGGGACAATCGAAGTACGGAGGAAGTGGTTCGCATGTCCGAATCGTCTCGATACCAACGGATTCCGGCCCGGCTGCGACGCCTGGCCCTCATCCCCCTCGCGGCCATCGGGGTGGTGCTCGGCCTCCTGGTCGCGCCGAGCCCGCCCACCGCGTCGGCCGCGGTCCTCTTCGGGCACGACATCTCGTGGCCGCAGTGCCCCTCGACCGTTCCCCCGACGTCCACCCAGTTCGTCGTCATCGGCCTCACGAACGGGTTGCCGTTCACCGAGAACCCCTGTCTCGCAAGCCAGGCCGGGTGGGCAGCCGGGCTGTCCAAGCCGACCCACGCGTACACCATGGCCGGCTTCCCGACGGCCGCCCAGCTCACCGCGTACGCGTCGAGCGGACCGTGGTCGGCCAGCAGCCGTGCCGGGCGCCTGTCGAACGTCGGCTACGCCGAGGCCACGTCTGCCGCCGCGTCCATCCGTCGTGTGACGGGCTGGCAGCCGCGCATGGTGTGGATCGACGTCGAGCCCCGCGACACCGAGCCGCGGCGCCAACCGTGGCCCTCGAGCACGGCCGCCCAGCGACAGGAGAACCGCTACGTCATCGAGGGGATCATGCGCGGCCTGCGCGCAGCCGGGTTCTCCTACGGCCTCTACGCGAACGCCACCGGCTGGCAGTCGATCACGGGGTCGTGGTGGCTGCCCGGCGTGCCGGTGTGGGCGACGGCCGGACGTCTCGACTACCCCACCGAGGCCCTCGACCGGTGCACCCAGCCCAGCTTCTCGGGGGGCAAGGTCTACCTCGCGCAGTGGTGGGACGACGTCTGGGACTACGACCGCACGTGCGGCACCTACGACTTCGGCACGCTGCCGATGCCCACGTCGACCCTCTCCGCCTCCACCGGCGACTTCAACGGGGACTGGCGTGGCGACATCGTCGCGCGGTGGACCTCCGGCGCCCTCAAGCTCTACGCCGGCGACGGCAACGGCAGCCACGCGTCAGGGGCCACCATCGGGACGAACTGGAGCGCCTACAGCACGCTCGAGACCGTCGGTGACCTCAGCGGCGACGGCAGTCCGGACGTCGTCGTGCGCCAGCGGACCAACGGATACCTGTGGATGTTCCGGGGCAACGGCAAGGGCGCCTTCATCGCGCCCGCCGTCCTGCTCGGCACCGGATGGAACGTCATGAACGCCATCGTCGGGGCGGGCGACCTCAACGGGGACCAGCGGGTCGACCTGCTGGCCCGCCAGGCGTCGAACGGCGACCTGTTCCTCTACCGCGGCAACGGCCGCGGCGGCCTCAACGCGAGGGTGCGCATCGCGACCGGCTGGAACCGCTACGACCTGCTCGTGGCGGTCGGTGACGTGACCGGCGACGCGCGACCCGACCTCATGGCGCGGGAGCGGTCGACCGGGTACCTGTGGCTGTTCGTCGGCAACGGCACGGGCGGCTTCGCGACGCCCACGCGGGTGGGCGCGGGCTGGAACCAGTTCACGGCCCTCATGTCGCCCGGCGACTTCACCGGCGACCGGGTCGGCGACGTGCTCGCCCGCAAGGCGACGGGCCAGCTCTACCTCTATCCCCGCACGCCGACGAACGGGTGGTCGACGCCGCGCCTCGTCAGCACGGGGTGGAACATCGCCAACGCGATCTTCTGACGCCCGGACGGCGAGCGGCGCCGCGCCCCCCCCCCGGGGGGGGGGCCCGCG
>CBHRRQ010000155.1:0-9769 GCA_966081555.1 uncultured Terrabacter sp. | reverse complement strand
GGCGATGACGTCGGCGACGACCTCCTCGACCTGGTGCGGGAGCATGCCGCCGTTGGTGTCGCAGAGCACGACGACCTCGGCCCCCGCCTCGTGCGCGGTGCGGACGACGGACAGGGCGTAGTCGCGGTCGAGGTGCCAGCCGTCGAAGAAGTGCTCGCAGTCGAGGAAGACGCGGCGGCCCTTCGCGACGAGGTGAGACACGGTGTCGCGCACCATCTCGAGGTTCTCCTCGAGCGTGGTCTTCAGGGCGCGCTCGACGTGACCCGTGTGGGACTTGGCGACGAGGCACACGACCGACGCGCCGGATTCGACGAGGGCCTGCACCAGGGGGTCCTCGGCGGCGGCCCCGCCGGCCTTGCGGGTGGCCCCGAAGGCGGCGAGGGTCGCGCGGCGGAGATGCAGCTCCTGTCGGGCCCGCTCGAAGAACTCGGTGTCCTTCGGGTTCGCACCCGGCCAGCCGCCCTCGATGAAGTCCACCCCGAGGTCGTCGAGCAGTCCGGCAATGGCCAGCTTGTCCGACACCGAGAGGTTGAGACCTTCCTGCTGGGCGCCGTCGCGCAGGGTGGTGTCGTAAACGTGCAGGGCATCCATGACCTTCATTGTCCTTGATCCAGGGGGCGGGTCCATGTGGCCGCTCGGTCCTCGGTCCCATCCAGCTCGTGCCGCTCGGCCCGGTGTGGCTCTGCAGCGGTCTCCGTGGCTCGTGGCCGGGAAACAAAAAGACCCCCCGGGGACGGGAGGTCTGCGCGACGAGAGGTGTTCTCGTCGCGCTAACTGATAATGAGCGTGCTCGTGGCAAGCCGGGAAGCGGTCACGGGATCAGGGTGGCAGTGCGGCTCGTCGCGCGAAACCACGGGTCCGGGATGTGGGACCGGGTGTCCGCCGACCGTCCCCGGCGCGCAGCCCTCCGCGGCGGCGCGGGCGTCAGCGACGAGCGTTCCCCCGCCCGGCGGCATACGCCCTGGCGGCGGCGACGAGCGCGTGGAAGAGCCGCGGGTCGTCGCCGACCTCCGGGTGCCACTGCACGGCCACGCGGAAGGAGGCCTCCGGGTCCTCCATCGCCTCGAGCGTGCCGTCGTCGGCCCACGCCGACGGCGCGTAGCCGGGATGGGTCAGCACCGACTGGTGGTGGTAGCTCGGCACGTCGGCGCCGGCGCCGATGATGCCGGCCAGCCTCGTGCCCGGGACGGTCCTCACGCGGTGGCTGCCGTAGGTCGCCGGCGCGGGCGAGTGCCGGTCGTGCCCCACCCGGTCGGGCAGGTGCTGCTCGAGCACTCCCCCGGCGGCCACCGCCATCACCTGCATGCCGCGGCAGATCCCGAGGAGCGGCACGTCGAGAGCGGCCGTGGCGTGCGCAAGCGCGAGCTCGGTCGTGTCGCGGTCGGGCCGTGACGCCTGCACCGACGCGTGCCGCTCGTCGGCGTAGAGCTCGGGCGCGACGTCGACGCCGCCGGCGAGGATGACCCCGTCGAGGCGGGCGAGCAGCTCGTGCGCGACCCCGTCGTCGGCGTCGGGTCGCGGTGGCACCACGACCGCGATGCCGCCGGCGTCCTCGACGTGACCGACGTAGCGGTAGGGCACGAGGGCGCCCGGCACGTCGACCCAGCGACCCCACGACGCGCGCTCGACGTACGCCGTGATGCCGATGACCGGACGGGGGTCCACGACGGCCTTCTCAGAGCGGGGTGACGTACGCGCCGGAGATGCCGCCGTCGACGAGGAATGTCGAGGCGGTGATGAAGCTCGACTCGTCGGAGGCGAGGAAGAGCACGGCGTTGGCCATCTCCTCCGGCTCGCCGAACCGACCCATGGGCACGTGGACGAGACGGCGGGCCGCGCGCTCCTCGTCCTTGGCGAAGAGCTCCTGCAGGAGCGGGGTGTTCACCGGGCCCGGGCAGAGCGCGTTGACCCGCACCCCCTCGCGCGCGAACTGAACACCCAGCTCACGGCTCATCGACAGCACGCCACCCTTGCTCGCGCTGTAGGAGATCTGCGACGTCGCGGCTCCCATGACCGCGACGAAGGACGCCGTGTTGATGATCGAGCCTGATCTCTGCTCGAGCATGTAGGGAAGGGCGGCCTTGCAGCACAGGTAGACCGACGTGAGGTTGACCTCCTGCACCTTGCGCCAGGCATCGAGGTCGGTGTCGAGGATCGAGTCGTCCTCGGGCGGGCTGATGCCGGCGTTGTTGAAGGCGATGTCGACGGACCCGTACGTGTCCTTGGCCGTGCGGAAGAGGGCGTCGACGTCCTCCTTGCTCACGACGTCGACGCGCACGAAGGTGCCGCCGACCTCCTCGGCGACCTGCGGTCCGTTGACCTCGTCGAGGTCGCCGATGACGACCTTGGCGCCCTCCTCGGCGAACCGCCTCGCCGTCGCGAGGCCGATGCCCGAGCACCCGCCCGTGATGACTGCGACCTTGCCGTCGAGCCTGCCTGCCATGAGTCCTCTTTCCTTGCGCTTCAGGGGTTTTCGGTCGTGCTCGTGGTGCGGGCGACACTCACTCGGTGGAGATGAAGACGTTCTTGACGTCGGTGAACGCCTCGAGGGCGTCCGGCCCGAGCTCGCGTCCGATGCCGCTCTGCTTGAAACCGCCGAACGGCGTCGAGTAGCGCACGCTGCTGTGGGAGTTCACCGAGAGGTTGCCGGCCTCGACCCCCCGCGCGACGCGCAGCCCGCGCCCGAGGTCGCGGGTCCAGATGGACCCCGAGAGCCCGTATGCCGTGTCGTTGGCCTTGGCGACCGCGTCGGCCTCGTCGTCGAAGGGCAGCACGGCGACGACGGGCCCGAAGACCTCCTCCTGCCAGACGGCGTCGGCTGTCGAGCGAGGCAGCACGACGGTCGGCGCGTACCAGTAGCCGGCGCCCTCGGGGGCGGTGCCCCGGAAGGCGACGTCGACCCCGGCGGCGGCCCCTTCGACGTAGGCGCTGACCCGGTCGTGCTGCTCGGCGCTGATGAGGGGCCCCATCTCCGCGGCCTCGTCGCGGGGGTCGGTGACGACGACGCCGCGCACCGCGGACTCGAAGTGCTCCATGAAGCGGTCGAACGCGCTGCGCTCGACGAGGATGCGGCTGCGGGCGCAGCAGTCCTGACCAGCGTTGTCGAAGACGGCATACGGGGCCCGTGCGGCAGCGAGCTCGAGGTCTGAGTCGGCGAAGACGATGTTGGCGCTCTTGCCGCCCAGCTCGAGGGTGACCCGCTTCACCTGGTCGGCGGCCCCCCGCATGATCCGCTGGCCCACCGCGGTCGAGCCGGTGAAGCAGACCTTGCGCACGTCGGGGTGGGTGACGAACCGCTCGCCGACGACCGACCCCTTGCCCGGCACGACCGTGAAGACGCCTTCGGGGAGGCCCGCTTCGAGCGCCAGCTCGCCGAGCCGCATGGCGGTGAGCGGAGTGAGCTCGGCGGGCTTGAGCACCACGGTGTTGCCGGCCGCGAGCGCCGGCGCGAAACCCCAGCCCGCGATCGGCATCGGGAAGTTCCACGGCACGATGATCCCGACGACGCCGAGCGGCTCACGGAAGGTGACGTCGATGCCACCGGCGACCGGGATCTGGCGGCCGAAGTTCCGCTCCGGCGCGGCCGAGTAGTAGGCGAGCACGTCGCGGACGTTGCCGGCCTCCCACCGGGCGTTGCCGATGGTGTGCCCGGCGTTCTCGACCTCGAGCAGCGCGAGCTCCTCCTGGTGCTCGCCGACGAGGTCGGAGAAGCGGCGCAGCAGGAGCCCACGGTCCGCCGGCGCGACGGCGCGCCAGGCGGGGCCGGCCGCCGAGGCGCGCGCGATCGCCGCATCCGCCTGCTCGACGGTCGCGAGCTCGACGCTGCGGACGAGCTGCTCCGTGGCGGGGTTGATGACGTCGTGCGTGGTGGTCATGTCCGTTCGGTCCTCCCGGTTCGACGTGTTCCCCGGTCACAGGTGACCGTGGAACACATCGAATCGCTGTGTGTGGGTGGTCAGAGGCGTTCGAAGCCGCGGCGGCGCTCCCAGTCGGTGACCGCGGCGTTGAAGGCCGTGATCTCGACGTCGGCCGCGTTGACGTAGTGGTCGACGACCTCGTCGCCGAAGGCGGCCCGCGCCACCGCAGAGCCGGCGAGCAGGTCGCGCGCCTCCTGCAGCGTCGAGGGCACGTGCGGCTTGTCAGAGGTGTAGGCGTTGCCCTCGAGGGCGGGCTCGAGCTCGAGCTGCTGCTCGATGCCGTGCAGGCCGCCGGCGAGCATGGCGGCGACGGCGAGGTAGGGGTTGAGGTCTCCACCCCCCACGCGGTTCTCCACGCGCAGGGCCGGGCCGTGGCCGACGACGCGCAGGGCGCACGTGCGGTTGTCGCGGCCCCACGCGACGGCGGTCGGCGCGAAGCTCGCCGAGGCGAAACGCTTGTAGGAGTTGATGTTCGGCGCGTAGAAGTAGGTCAGCTCACGCTGCGTCGCGAGGATGCCGGCGAGGAAGTGCTCGAACATCGCGCTGTGCCCGTGCTCGCGCTCGTCGTCGGCGAAGACGGTCTCGCCGTCGAGCCCGCGCAGCGACAGGTGGATGTGGCACGAGCTGCCCTCGCGCTGGTCGAACTTGGCCATGAAGGTGATCGACTGCCCGTGGTGCGCGGCGATCTCCTTGGCCGCGTTGCGGTAGACGACGTGGTTGTCGCAGGTGCGGACCGCTTCGTCGAAGAGGAAGCCGATCTCGTGCTGGCCGTAGTTGCACTCGCCCTTCGCGCTCTCGACGACGGCCCCGGCGGCATACATCTCGTTGCGGATCTCTCGCAGCAGGGGTTCGACGCGGTCGCCGCCGAGGATCGAGTAGTCGACGTTGTAGCGGTTCGCCGGGGTCAGGCCCGTGTAACCGGCGTCCCAGGCCTGCTCGTAGGACTCCTGGAACACGATGAACTCGAGCTCGGTGCCGCAGTGGGCCGCCATGCCCAGGGCCGCGGCACGCTCGACCTGGGCCTTGAGCACCGACCGCGGCGACTGCACCACGGGTCCGCTGCCGTCGAGCCAGGTGAGGTCGCACTGCACGGTGGCCGAGTGCGGGGTGCCCGGGGTGCGGCGGAGGGTGTCGAGGTCGAGGTCGAAGAACATGTCGCCGTAGCCGCGCTCCCAGGAGGAGATGGCGTAGCCGTCCACGGTGTTCATGTCGACGTCCACGGCGAGCAGGTAGTTGCACCCCTCGGTGCCGTCCTCGAGCACGTGGTCGAGGAAGTAGTGCCCGTGCAGGCGCTTGCCCTGCAACCGGCCCTGCATGTCGGTGAAGGCCACGACGACCGTGTCGATCGTGCCCGCCTCGATCTCCGAACGGAGCTCGTCGAGGGTGAACCTCGGTGGTGCGCCCATGCTGTCGTCTCTCCTGGTGTCCGAAGTGTGCGTGGAGCCGCTGTCGTTCCGTACCCGCTCGTGCCTGCTACCCGATGAGGCCTCGCAGCAGGGCCGACGTCGCGTCGCAGTGCTCCTCCATCACGGCGCGGGCCCGGTCCGAGTCGCCCGTGAGGATGGCGTGGACGATGCGGTCGTGCTGGTCGTTGGAATGCTCGATGTTGCGCCGGAGCACCGGGATCGCCATGAGCATCTCGTGGACGGCCGACTGCGACCTCGTGACGGCGTCGACGAGGAGCGGCGAGCCGGACAGCGTGGCGATCGCGAGGTGGAGCCGGGAGTCGGCGACCCGATGGGCTGCCGGGTCCTCGGCGTCGCCGACCGCCCGGAGACTGTCTGTGAGCCACGCCCGCTGGTCGGCCGCGAGCGCGCGCGTCGCGGCCAGACAGGCAGCCCCCGGCTCGACCACGCGACGGAAGTCGAGCGCGTCCGCCATGGCGGCCGGGCTGCGCACGAACGACCGCGCGGTCGAGGGAGGCGGCTCGGCGGCATACGTCACCCGGGTGCCACCCCCTCGACCGCGCCGCGTCGTCACGAGCCCCGACTCGCGCAGCGCCGCGATCGCCTCGCGCAGCGTGTTGCGTCCGATGCCGAGCCGCTCTGCGAGCTCGCGCTCTGGCGGGAGCTGCTCGCCGTCGGCGAGCACGCCGAGGCGGATCGCCCGGGCCAGCTGCTCGACGGCGTGCTCGAACGCGTTGCCGGCCGCCGGCCGCAGCACCGCCTCGGGCCACGCCGCGAGCCCGGCGGACGAGTCTCCCCCGACCGGCTCCATGTCAGCCGAAGATCTCCGCGGCCGGCAGGGTGTCGTGCCCCTCGGGGACGTCGCGCATGAAGTGCTTGCGCCCACCGATGAACCACGTCACCGTCGAGAACACCAGCACGACGCCCACGGCGACCGGTGCGTAGTTGAACGTCGAGGGCGTGATGGGGCTCGCCGGCGGCAGCATGAAGAGCACGACGATGAAGACGACCCACACGACCGAGATCCAGCCGATGGGGGCGCTCCACCGCCCGAGGTTCCAGCGCCCGGGCCGGAAGTCCGGGTTGCGGCGGCGCAGGAAGACCGGCACGACGTAGGCGATGTAGAGGCCGATGACGGCGATGGACGTGACGGCGAGGTAGGCCGTCGTCGACGCGAGGGCCGGAGAGGCCAGCACGATCGAGCACACGACACACAGCCAGATCGAGTTGGTCGGCGTGCCCGTGCGCGGGTTGACCTGCGACCACAGCCGAGAGCCCGGCAACGCGTTGTCGCGCGAGAACGCGTACGACATGCGGGAGTTCGCGGTCACCGACGCCATGCCGCAGAAGAACTGGGCCACCGCGCAGATGAAGAGCAGGAAGATCCCGAGCGAGCGGCCCGCCGCGTCGATGAAGATCTGGGCGGGCGGCAGGCCGATGTCGGTCGTCAACGAGCCCTCGTAGTCCTGGATGGCTGCGGTCACGGCGACGAGCAGCACCCAGCCGGCGAGGATCGAGACCCAGACGCTGCGCACGATGCCCTTGGGCGCCTCGACCGACGCGTTCTTCGTCTCCTCCGCGACGTGGGCCGACGCGTCGAAGCCGGTGTAGGTGTACTGCGCCATGAGCAGGCCGATGAGGAAGGCGTAGAACGGCGCTCCCCAACCGGTGCGGTTCTCGAAGTGGAAGAAGGTCCACGACAGGTCCTGGTGCTTGTCGGGCACGATGACGAGCACTCCGACGATGATGGCGACGCCGGCGAGGTGCCACCACGCGCTGACGTTCGAGAGGAGCTTGACGAGGTTCACGCCGAACGTGTTGAGCAGGCCGTGGAGCACGATGATGACGAGGAACGCGACGAAGGTGGAACCCGCCGTCACCTGGAGGTCGAAGACGAGGCTGAGCAGCGCCATCCACGTCACAGCGGCGCCGTAGTCGATGGCAGCGGTGACCGCCACCTCGCCGAGGAAGTTGAACCAGCCGACGTACCAGGCCCACACGCGCTTGTTGCGACGGGCGAGGCGACCGGCCCAGAAGTAGAGCCCGCCCGCGGTCGGGTAGACCGAGCACACCTCGGCCATGGCGAGGGCGACGCAGAGGACGAAGACCCCGACCAGGGGCCAGCCGATCGAGATGGCGATCGGCCCGCCGGCGTTCATGGCGATCAGGTAGCTGGTGATGCAGCCAGCGAGGATGGAGATGATCGAGAAGGAGACGGCGAAGTTGGAGAACCCCGACATGCCGCGGTGGAGCTCCTGCTTGTAGCCGAGCGCAGCGAGGGCCGCCTCGTCGTCGTGCTCGTATCCCTTGGAGGTGTCGACAGCCATGCGCACTACCTCTCAAAACATCATGCGGCGGACCTTTGTCGCCGCAGCGAGTGATGCCTGGCATCAAATACCCGCAGAAGGACGGCCGTCAATGGTTCTCGAAAGAACCTTTACGACGGATTCCGAAGGTGCAGACGGTCAACCGCGTCGCCCGACGGCCCGTTCCAGCACGGCGGCGACGCCGTCGTCGTCGTTGGCGGGGCAGGTGCGGTCGGCGGCCTCGAGCAACGTCGGGTGCGCGTTCGCGACCGCCCACCCGACGCCCGCCCATTTGATCATCGGCAGGTCGTTGGGCATGTCGCCGAAAGCCCAGACGTCGGCCGCGTCGATACCGAGCCGGGTGGCCCAGCGCTCGAGCGCGACCGCCTTGGTGACGCCGGGCGCGTTGATCTCGGCGAGCCCGAACGCGCCGGAGAAGTGCAGGTGGCCCCGCTCCCCTACGACCTGCTCGACGATGGTGAGGAACTGCTCCAGGGGCACCTCGTCGGTGACGGCCAGGAGCTTGCCCACGGGCTCGGACGCGATCCCCGCGAGCGGCCCGTGCGCGGCGCCGTCGGCCATGCTGTCGTCGTGCGGGTCGGGGTATCCGGGACCGAGGTAGGGACCGCTCGCGCGCTCGGCGAGGAAGGCGACCGACGGCAGCGCCGCGGTGAGGTCGGCGACGATCGCCTCCACCGCGCCCGCCTCGAAGCAGTGCGTCTCGAGCAGGCGCCGGCCGGCGACCTCGTAGACGAAGGCTCCGTTGCCGCAGATCGCGACGCCGCGCGGCCCGACCACGTGCTCGAGGTCGTGCAGCCAGCGCGGCGGGCGCGCGGTGACGAGAACCGTCTCGATGCCGACTTCGTCGGCGGCCGCCCACGCCGCGCGGGTGCGCTCCGACACCGAGCCGTCGGAGCGCAGCAGGGTGCCGTCGAGGTCGGTCGCGACGAGGCGCGGCCGCGACGGCGCCGGGTCCCCCGCTGCGCCCACCGGGTCAGACGAGACGGGTGAGCCAGCCGTGGGCGTCCTCGGCGCGGCCGTACTGGATGTCGAGCAGCTTGTTGCGGATCGCCTCGGCGTAGCGGTCCTCGTGACCGTCGCGGCGGTGGTCGACCGACCCGCCGTCCCAGCGCAGCTCGCCGACGGGAGTGACGACGGCAGCGGTGCCGCAGGCGAAGATCTCGACGATGTCGCCGCTGGCGGCGCCCTCCTTCCACTCCTCGATGGGGATGCGGCGCTCCTCGGGCTCGAGGTCGAGCTCCTTGGCGATCTCGAGGATGGAGCTGCGGGTGACGCCCTCGAGGATCGTGCCCGTGAGTTCGGGGGTGATGATGCGGCCGTCCTTGGTCACGAGGAACAGGTTCATGCCTCCGAGCTCCTCGATGTAGGTGTGCGTCGAGGAGTCGAGGAAGACGGCCTGGTCGCAGCCGTGGTCGATGCCCTCGAGCTGGCCGGCGAGGGAGCTCGCGTAGTTGCCACCGCACTTGGCCGCGCCCGTGCCGCCTTCGCCGGCGCGGGCGTAGTCGGTGGAGATCCACAGGGTGACCGGCTTGAGGCCGCCCGAGAAGTACGCGCCGGCGGGCGACGCGATGACCGAGTAGGTGACCCGCTGGGCGGGACGCACGCCGAGGAACGCCTCGGAGGCGAACATGAAGGGGCGCAGGTAGAGGCTCTTCTCCCCCGCGTCACCCGCGGGCACCCAGTCCTGGTCGACGGAGACGAGCTGCCGCAGCGACTCGATGAAGTCGGCCTCGGGCAGCACCGGCAGGGCGAGGCGGCGGGCCGAGCGCGCGAACCGGGCGGCGTTGGCCTCGGGCCGGAAGGTCCAGATCGAGCCGTCCGCGTGGCGGTAGGCCTTCATGCCCTCGAAGATCTCCTGGGCGTAGTGGAGCACCGCGGCGGCCGGGTCGAGCTGGAAGGGGCCGTAGGGCAGGACCCGTGCGTCGGCCCAGCCGCCGTCGGCGGTCCAGGTGGCGACGACCATGTGGTCGGTGAAGGTCTTGCCGAAGCCGGGGTTCTCGAGGATCTCGGCGATGCGCTCGGGAGAGGTGGCGTCGTCGCGGCGCGTCACCTCAAAGGACAGCTGGGTCATGACATACCTCCATGGAGCGAAATCAGCGGTGATCCGACGTCAGGCTAT
>CBHRRQ010000154.1:0-9788 GCA_966081555.1 uncultured Terrabacter sp. | reverse complement strand
GCCGCGAGCTGGGCCACCACGACCTGGTGGATCAGCGGGACGTTCGTCTGCACGTCGAAGATCTCGGCGGGCAGGTTCGGGGTCTTGGTTGCCATGTCGATCATGCACCCTTCGCAGCCGTGCGGATCAGGACGATGCCACCGCGGGGGCCGGGAACGGCACCCTTGATGAGCAGCAGGCCCTTCTCGGCGTCAACGGCGTGGATCTGGAGGTTCTGGGTCGTCTGGCGAACGCCACCCATGCGACCGGCCATGCGCATGCCCTTGAAGACACGGCCCGGGGTCGAGCAGCCGCCGATGGAACCCGGCTTGCGGTGGTTGCGGTGGGCACCGTGCGAGGACGAGACGCCGGCGAAGCCGTGGCGCTTCATGACACCCGCGAAGCCCTTGCCCTTGGTCGTGCCGGTCGCGTCGACGCGCTGGCCTGCCTCGAAGGACTCGGCCGTGATCTCCTGGCCGAGCTCGTAGTCGGCGGCGTCGCTCGTGCGGAGCTCGACGAGGTGACGGCGCGGCGTGACGCCGGCCTTCTCGAAGTGGCCCGACATCGGCTTGTTCACCTTGCGCGGGTCGATCGCACCGAAGGCGATCTGGACCGCGGAGTAGCCGTCGGTCTCGTCGGCGCGCACCTGCGTGACGACGCAGGGGCCGGCCTTGACGACGGTGACGGGGACGAGCTTGTTGTCGGCGTCCCACACCTGGGTCATGCCGAGCTTCTCGCCGAGCACGCCCTTGACGTTCTTCTGAGCAACAGTCATGTCAGCAACCGCCTCAGAGCTTGATCTCGATGTTGACGTCCGCCGGCAGGTCGAGACGCATCAGCGAGTCGACGGCCTTGGGCGTCGGGTCGATGATGTCGATGAGGCGCTTGTGCGTGCGCATCTCGAAGTGCTCGCGGCTGTCCTTGTACTTGTGCGGCGACCGGATGACGACGAAGACGTTCTTCTCCGTCGGCAGCGGGACGGGGCCCACCACGGTCGCGCCGGCGCGCGTCACTGTGTCAACGATCTTCCGGGCCGAGTTGTCGATGACCTCGTGGTCGTACGACTTCAGCCGGATGCGGATCTTCTGTCCCGCCATCTGATGAACGTCTCTCTCTCGCTTCTGACTTCCGGTTCCCTTGGCATCCGACCCCCGAGGTCGGGCGTGTCGCGCCCGCTTCGCGGCGAAAGTGACGCACTTCCGTGCTACTTCCGGTGTGGATTGCCCGGCCGAACCGGGTGGCTTGCGCTTCCCTCGGGCCTCCGAGAGGAGTCCGGGCGAGTCCCCGTCAGGAGGCTCTCAAGGGGCGGCGGCACCGACATGGGTCAGCGACGCGCGTCAAGCAACCTGAACAGTGTGCCAGAGGCGGCGATGCACTATCAAATCGAGCAGGGGCGTCGTCGCAGGCCAGGGGTCCGTGGCGCGTCGGGCGTCCCGGTCGGGCCGGCTCTGCGGGTCGCGCCCGCTCACTCCCCCGCCGTCGACGCAGGCCGCGAGCACGCCGGTGTGCCTCCCGGCAGCTGGTGACGGTGCTCGGCGACCCAGCCGTACGCGCGGGAGGCCACCCGTGAGATGCCCGGCGCCATGAGCAGGTAGCCGACCGGTCGCCAGGCGGGCGCCCCGTGGGTGGCCGCGCTCGCGATGGCGCGGTGGCCCGATCGGATCGAGCCGTCGGCCGTCACGAACTGGGCCGCCTCGTCGCAGTCCTCCGGAGAGAGGCCGACGGCCGCGAGGTCGAGCTCCTGCCACGGCCGCACCGCGAACCGGTCGCGCCGGTCGACCCAGCGCTTGGCGAAGAGGGCGCTGCGCGTGCAGAAGCCGCAGTCCGCGTCGTAGACGAGCGTCGGCCGGTCGGGCACGACGAGCGCTGGGGCCTCCACGGCCCCATCCTCGCACGCCCCTCCGCCCGCCCGGCCGTATGCCGCCGCGCCCATCCCGGCGGGGTGCGCCCGGTGCCGTCGGAGCGGGTCTCAGGCCGGGGCGAGGAAGGCGCCGAGCGCGCCGGCATACATCGCCGGGTCCTCGGCACCCATCAGCTCGCGGGTGCTGTGCATCGACAGGGCGGCCGCCCCGAAGTCGACGGTCGTCGCGCCGGTGAGCGACGAGGTGACGGGCCCGACGGTCGAGCCGCACGGCAGGTCGCTGCGCGTGACGAATGTCTGCATCGGCACCCCGGCCTGCTCGCACGCCAGCCGGAACGCCGCCGCGCCCACCGAGTCGGTGGCGTAGCGCAGGTTGGTGTTGACCTTGAGCACCGGGCCGCCGTTGACCCTGATCGTGTGCATCGGCTCGTGCCGGTCGGCGTAGTTGGGATGCGTCGCGTGACCCATGTCGCCCGAGGCGATGACGGTGGAGGCGAGGGCGCGCCAGTAGTCGTCGCGGGTGCCCCCGCCACTCGCGACGATGCGCTCGAGCACCGACGGCAGCAGGGTCGAGGTGGCGCCGCGCTCGGACGTGCTGCCGATCTCCTCGTGGTCGAAGAGGACGAGCACAGGCACGTGAGCGGGCTCGGAGGCCACGGCGTCGAGCAGCGCACGCACGCCGGCATACGAGGTGGCGAGGTTGTCGAGGCGGGGCGCCGCGATGAGCTCGCGCGACCGGCCGAGGCGCGTCGACGGCTGCACCGGGTGGGTCATGACGTCCCACGACAGGACGTCCTCGCGGTCGACGCCCACCTGCTCGGCGAGGTAGCCGACGAAGTCGCCCGGCTCGTCGCCGACGCCCCACAGCGGCTCCATGTGCGCCTGCTTGTTGAGGCTGAGGGCCTCGTTCTGGGTGCGGTCGAGGTGGATCGCGAGCTGGGCGACGCGCAGCAGCGCGTCGCGGCCGTGGAACGTGCGGGCCTCGACGCCGTCGCGACCCCGCACGGCGACGCGGCCGGCGAGGCCGAGGTCGCGGTCGAGCCACGAGCTGAGGATGAGGCCGCCGTAGGGCTCGACGCCGAGCAGCTGCCAGCCGACCCGGCTGTGGTCGGGGTTGGGCTTGATGCGCAGGTTGGGGCTGTCGGTGTGCGCACCGACGACCCGGAAGCCAGCCGCGGGACCGGCGCCGGCACCGTGCGCACCCGTGGTGTCCCAGGCGATGAGCGAGCCGCCGCGCACGAGGTAGTGGCGCCCGGGCTCCGTCGGCCACGCGGCACGCTCGTCCACCTCGGTGAAGCCCTCCGCCGAGAGCCTCCGGGCCGCCTGCTCGCACGCGTGGAACGGCGTCGGGCTTGCGTCGACGTAGTCGATGAGCCCCTGGGCTTCGGTGTCGGTGTCGAACGAGTGCGCCATGGCTCCCGACCCTATCCACCGGTGGTCCCGGAACACCGCGAGCCCCGGGCCGGCGTCGGGGAGTGCTCCCCATTGGCCGATGGTCGGCACGCTGCCTAGGGTCGTCAGCAGCGGCCGCACCCCGGCCGCGGTCGCCGATGCTCGGGGAGGGCACAGCCGTGGTCGTGTACAGGAAGGGCGCCGATCCCGACGCCCTCGAGCGCTCCGCCGGCCGGCTCGACCGTTTCGCCGGCGAGTGCCGCGCGGCCCGGTCCGCCGTCGACCACGCCGTGGGGTCCCTCGGCTCCGCCTGGGGCGGCGGCGACTTCGACTCGTTCCGGGGCGACTGGCGATCGTCGGCCCCCGGCATCGACGCCCTCGAGCACGCCCTGAGCGGCCTCGGCGCCAAGCTGCGCGAGAACGCCGCCCGGCAGCGCGGCACCAGCGGCGACGGCGGCACCGGGCCGGGTGGGGCGAACGGCGCGGGTGGAGGCAGCCCGCTCGGCGCCCCCGTGCCCATGTCCTTCGGTGGACCCACGCCCTCGCCGTCGCCCGGCCCCGCCCCGACTCCCACCGCTCCGCCGGCACCTGCCACCACCGGCACCGGTGGCCCGGTCGACGGCTACGACTTCGGCGAGCCCGACAAGCCCGACATCGAGTGGGACGAGGGCTTCGACTACGACTCCAAGGACTCGAACTGGCACGACCACCTCGCCAAGCTCGAGTGGATGGCGAAGCTCGAGGCGGGCCGCGCCCTCAAGTCGGACCTCGACGACGCGACGGCGATGTATGCCCACTACTGGGACAACAACGGCGAGCCGGTGCGCTTCGACTACGAGGAGGGCTACAAGGAGGACCCGTCGATCGCGGCCAACGTCAACGAGGAGGTGGCGCGCACCGCGGCGGCCGTCGACCAGATGGTGCGGGGCGGCAACTCCTACTTCAGCATGACGGGCGAGGCCCACCCGGCCACCGCCTACCCCGAGACCGAGAACTGGCAGAAGACGATCGGCGGCTACCAGCAGTGGAGCAGCGCCGACGTCACCGTCGAGAACGGCCAGGTCTCCATGCAGGTCACCGTCCACGCCGAGGACTACTACAACTTCAACCCCGACCAGTCCGACATCGCGAGCGGGGCCGGCGACAACGAGAACGGCCGCTTCACCGAGATCGGCTGGGCCAAGCCGTTCCCGTCGAGCGGTGACGTCACGCGTACGATCACGTGGCCGGTCGGCTCGCCGCCGCCCACCGTCGACGTGGGCACGGGCGACGTCGAGCGCACCCCGGGGTTCGGTCGCGAGGACCGTGCCGACGAACGAGGAAGCAGCCGATGAGCCACCGCCGCCGCGCCCTGGCGACCGCCGCCGCCCTGCTCACCCTGACCGCAGCCGGGGCGTGCAGCACCCAGCCCGACCCGCCGACCGACCGAACGAGGAGCACCGTGAGCAGCGCCGCCCCTGGCACCAAGACCGGCACCGGCGAGGTGCGCACCGACCTCGATCCGCTGACGAAGCGCTTCAGCGCGCTGGGCCAGCCGATCTCGGCGACGTGGATGTCGGGCACGCTCGGTGGCGATGCGCCTGGCCCCTCCACCTACTGGATCGACGCCGTGGTGAAGGTGACGCCCGAGACCGCGGCCACCTTGCGCGCCGCCTCTCCGCAGCCCACCACCGAGACCCCCGAGGTCGAGGACGGCGTGCGCTCCGCCGTGCCCGCCGGCCGGCTGTTGACATCCAAGGCGCTCGACGCCCTCTTCGCCCAGGGCTCCTTCCGGGCCACGGCCTACCTCGCGGCCGACTCCGACACCGTCGTCCTCGTCGCCCTCGGCCAGTAGCCCCCCAACGCGTCCGGCCGCCTCGCGTGTGCAGTCGGTGGGGTCCTGACCCGGCCTGCTGCACACGCGACCTCGTGACGGGACACCTGGGACCCGGTTGGATCGGGTCATGAGCTTCCCGAGTGGCCGACGTCCATGAGCCGCCCCCTGAAGGTCGGTGTCCAGCTGCCCGAGGTGGAGCGGCGGGTCGACTGGCCCGAGCTGCTCGCCATGGCGCGCACCGCTGAGGACGTCGGTCTCGACTCGCTGTGGCTCGGCGACCACCTGCTCTATGCCCTGCCGGGAGGTGTCACCCGCGGGCCGTGGGAGGTCTGGACCTCGCTCGCGGCCGTCGCCGCGGTCACGTCGCGCGTCGCGCTCGGGCCGTTCGTGGCCTCGACCGCCTTCCACGCGCCGGCCATGCTCGCGAAGATGGCCGCGACCGTCGACGGCATCTCCGGCGGCCGCCTGGTGCTCGGCCTCGGCGCCGGCTGGAACGAGCGCGAGTACGCCGCCTACGGCTTCCCCTTCGACCAGCGCATCACGCGCTTCGAGGAGGCCTTCACGATCATCCGGACCCTCCTGCGCGAGGGCCGCATCGACCACCACGGCCGGTTCCACGACCTGGCCGACTGCGTCCTCGACCCGCCCCCGACGCGCCCCGGCGGCCCGCCGCTCATGCTCGGCTCGACCGGACCGCGCATGCTGCGCATCGGCCTGCCCCACGTCGACCTCTGGAACACGTGGTGGAGCGACTACGGCAACTCCCCCGACGCGTTCGCGCGCCTGCGTGAACGCGTCGAGTCGGCCGCCGCCGAGGCCGGCCGCGCCCCGAACGAGGTAGGCGCCACCGCCGCCGTCTACGTGCAGCTCGAGGGCGGCACCGGACGGGTCATGGGCGACTCCGCGTATGCCGCCTCGGTCGCCCCCGTCACTGGCGATCCCGGCGCCGTGGCCGAGCACCTCCACGCCATGGCCGAGGCCGGGGCCGTCCACGTCCAGCTCGTCCTCGACCCCATCACCACCGACACCATCGAGACCGTCGGCCAAGCCCTGGCCCACCTCGACGTCTGAGGTCGCCTGGGCAAGCGGAAGGGCCCGCCCCGCCGAAGCGGAACGGGCCCTGCCGGTGAATCCGTGCTGTAGAGGCAGCGTCAGGTCACTTGTTGATCTTCGTGACCTTGCCGGCGCCAACCGTGCGGCCACCCTCGCGGATGGCGAAGTTGAGGCCCTCCTCCATGGCGATCGGCTGGATGAGCTCGACCGACATGTCGGTGTTGTCGCCGGGCATGACCATCTCGGTGCCCTCGGGGAGGTGCACGACGCCGGTCACGTCCGTGGTGCGGAAGTAGAACTGCGGACGGTAGTTGTCGTAGAACGGCGTGTGACGGCCACCCTCGTCCTTGCCCAGGATGTAGACCTGAGCCTCGAACTCGGTGTGGGGCGTGATCGAGCCGGGCTTGACGACGACCTGGCCGCGCTCGACGTCCTCGCGCTTGACACCACGAAGGAGCAGGCCGACGTTCTCACCGGCGCGACCCTCGTCGAGCAGCTTGCGGAACATCTCGACACCGGTGACCGTGGTCTTCGTGGCCGGGCCGGTGTGGATGCCGACGATCTCGACGTCCTCGTTGACCTTGAGGACACCGCGCTCTATGCGGCCGGTGACGACCGTGCCACGACCGGTGATCGTGAAGACGTCCTCGACGGGCATGAGGAACGGCTTGTCGATGTCGCGCTCGGGCTCCGGGATGTAGGTGTCCACGGCGTCCATGAGGTCGAGAACCGACTGACCCCACTCGGCGTCGCCCTCGAGGGCCTTGAGCGCCGAGACCTTGACGACCGGCAGGTCGTCGCCGGGGAACTCGTAGCCGGAGAGGAGCTCACGGACCTCCATCTCGACGAGCTCGAGGATCTCCTCGTCGTCGACCATGTCGGCCTTGTTGAGCGCCACGACGATGTAGGGGACGCCGACCTGCTTGGCGAGCAGGACGTGCTCCTTCGTCTGCGGCATGGGGCCGTCGGTGGCGGCGACCACGAGGATGGCGCCGTCCATCTGGGCCGCACCCGTGATCATGTTCTTCACGTAGTCAGCGTGACCCGGGCAGTCGACGTGGGCGTAGTGACGACCCTCCGTCTGGTACTCGATGTGCGCGATCGAGATGGTGATACCGCGCTGGCGCTCCTCGGGAGCCTTGTCGATGTCCTCGAACGCGAACTGGGGGTTCAGGTCCGGGTACTTGTCGTGCAGAACCTTGGAAATCGCAGCCGTCAGCGTCGTCTTGCCGTGGTCGATGTGACCGATGGTGCCGATGTTGACGTGCGGCTTGGTCCGCTCGAACTTTGCCTTCGCCACTGTGGTCCTCCTCAGGACTTTCTAGTGTTACGCCGTACGACCAGGGCAGGACGTGGCGCTGTGGGGTGGTTTCCGATGGAAGAGACTACGGGATGGCCCGCAGTCACTCCCCGCGGGTCTTCTTGATGATCTCCTCGGCGACAGCCTTGGGGACCTCTGCGTAGGAGTCGAACTCCATGGAGAAGCTCGCACGGCCCTGCGTCTTCGAGCGCAGGTCGCCGACGTAGCCGAACATCTCGGACAGCGGGACGAGGCCCTTGACGACCTTGGCGCCGCTGATGTCCTCCATGCCCTGGATCTGGCCACGGCGAGAGTTGATGTCGCCGATGACGTCGCCCATGTAGTCCTCGGGCGTACGCACCTCGACGGCCATCATCGGCTCGAGCAGGACCGGGTCCGCCTTCTTGATGGCCTCCTTGAGGACCATCGAGCCGGCGATCTTGAACGCCATCTCCGAGGAGTCGACGTCGTGGTAGCCACCGTCGATGAGGGTGGCCTTGATCCCGACGAGCGGGTAGCCGGCGAGCACGCCGTACTGCATGGCGTCCTGGATGCCGGCGTCGACCGACGGGATGTACTCACGCGGCACGCGGCCACCGGTGACGGCGTTGACGAACTCGTACATCGAGCCGTCCTCGGTCTCGCCCAGGGGCTCGAAGGACACCTGGACCTTCGCGAACTGGCCGGAGCCACCGGTCTGCTTCTTGTGCGTGTAGTCGTACTTCTCGACGGCGCGGCGGATCGTCTCGCGGTAGGCCACCTGCGGCTTGCCGACGTTGGCCTCGACCTTGAACTCGCGCTTCATGCGGTCGACGAGGATGTCGAGGTGGAGCTCGCCCATGCCGGCGATGATCGTCTGGCCGGTGTCCTCGTCGAGGTGCACCTGGAAGGTGGGGTCCTCGGCGGAGAGCTTCTGGATGGCCGTGGAGAGCTTCTCCTGGTCACCCTTCGTCTTCGGCTCGATGGCGACCTGGATGACCGGGTCGGGGAACGTCATCGACTCGAGCACGATCTGCTCGTTCGGGTCGCTGAGCGTGTCGCCCGTCGTGGTGTCCTTGAGGCCGATCGCGGCGTAGATGTGGCCGGCGAGGGCCTCCTCCACCGGGTTCTCCTTGTTGGCGTGCATCTGGAAGAGCTTGCCGATGCGCTCCTTCTTGCCCTTGGTCGTGTTGATGACCTGCGAGCCGGCGGCGATGCGCCCGGAGTACACGCGGATGAAGGTGAGCGTGCCGAAGAACGGGTGCGCGGCGACCTTGAAGGCGAGCGCCGAGAACGGGGCGTCCTTGCTGGGCTCACGCGTCAGCTCGACGCTCTCGTCGCCCGGCTTGTGACCGACCATGGCCGGCACGTCGATCGGCGACGGGAGGTAGTCCACGACGGCGTCGAGCATCGGCTGCACACCGCGGTTCTTGAAGGCGGAGCCACAGAAGACCGGGTAGACCTCGGAGTTGACGGTGAGCTTGCGGATGCCCGCCTTGAGCTCGTCGACGGTGAGCTCCTCGCCGCCGAGGTACTTCTCCATGAGGTCGTCGTCGGCCTCGGCCACGCGCTCGACGAGAGCCATGCGGTACTCCTCGGCCTTGGCCTGGAGGTCCGCCGGGATCTCGGCGATCTCGTACTTGGCACCCATGGTCACGTCGCCCTTGGCGTCGCCGGGCCACACGAGGGCGCGCATGTAGATGAGGTCGATGACGCCGAGGAAGTCGTTCTCGGCACCGATCGGCAGCTGCATGACGAGCGGCTCCGCACCGAGGCGGTCCTTGATCGTCTGCACGGTGAAGTAGAAGTCCGCACCGAGCTTGTCCATCTTGTTGACGAAGCAGATGCGGGGCACGTTGTACTTGTCGGCCTGGCGCCACACCGTCTCGGACTGCGGCTCGACACCCTCCTTGCCGTCGAACACGGCGACGGCACCGTCGAGGACGCGCAGCGAGCGCTCGACCTCGACCGTGAAGTCCACGTGTCCGGGGGTGTCGATGATGTTGATCTGGGTGCCCTCCCAGAAGGAGGTCACGGCGGCAGACGTGATCGTGATGCCGCGTTCCTTCTCCTGCTCCATCCAGTCGGTGGTCGACGCACCGTCGTGGGTCTCACCGATCTTGTGGTTGACACCGGTGTAGAAGAGGATGCGCTCCGTCACCGTGGTCTTGCCAGCGTCGATGTGCGCCATGATGCCGATGTTGCGGACCTTCTTGAGGTCCGTCAGGACGTCGAGTGCCACGTCAGGTTTCTCGTCTCATTCGTCGTGGAGTGAAATCTCGGGGCCCGGGCCGTCACGGAGCTCCGTGAGGGGCGGGCGTGGCCCGAGCCGTATGCCGCCCAGCGGGCCGGGCGGCATACGGCCGGGACCGCTGTCACCAGCGGTAGTGCGCGAAGGCCTTGTTGGA
>CBHRRQ010000153.1:0-9876 GCA_966081555.1 uncultured Terrabacter sp. | reverse complement strand
CTCGGTCAAGGTCGTCGGCGACCTCGCGAAGTACATGCCCAAGAACGTCACCGGCGTCGCCCAGACCGACGCGCAGACGCTGTTCTCGGCCGAGAAGGCCGCGATGATCCCCGGCGGCAGCTTCGACCTCTCCGTCTTCGAGAAGGCCAACCCGGCGATGAAGATCGGCATCTTCCAGGTGCCGCCCGCCCCGGGCTCCCCGAGCGGCTCCGCCGCGACGACGGCAGGATGGGCCGATGGCAACTTCGCCGTGTCGGCCAGGTCGAAGCACCCCGACGAGGCCACTGAGCTCGTCAGGTGGATGACGTCCAAGGAGTTCGGCCAGATGGTCAGCGACGACATCAAGCAGCTGTCCGCCGTGCCGGGCGTCGAGCCGTCCGACCCGCTGCTCAAGCAGATGAGCGACAACTACGCGAAGTCCGGCTCGCCCTACCTGCTGCTCACCGACTTCCGCTACGGCGCCCCGTCGGGCACCGAGCTGCTCGGCAAGGGCATCCAGGAGATGCTCCTCGGGTCCAAGGACGCCGCCACGGTGAGCAAGGAGCTCGACACCGGCGTCAAGACGTGGTTCAAGCCGAGCGCGTGACGCCGACGCTCGACCCGAGAGGCATGGCATGAGGCACGGCATGCGGCGGCGCACCGGCCTGCTCTTCGTGGCCCCGGCGCTCGGACTCTTCGCGGTGTTCGTGCTCTACCCGATGGTGACGGCGTTCTCGTACGCCTTCTTCCACTGGCAGGGCACGGCCCGCGGGGAGTTCGCCGGGGTCGCGAACTTCACGACCCTGTTCACGCGCGCCCCGTTCACGACCGACCTGCCGCAGGCGCTGCTGCACAACGTGCTCTTCTTCATCGGCACGATGCTCATCCAGAACACGATCGGGCTCACGATCGCGTACCTGCTGCACAGCCGCCCGCGCAGCCGGCGGGTGCTGCAGACGCTGTACGCGATGCCCTACCTCGTGAGCCCGATCGTCATCGGCTACCTCTGGACGCTGCTGCTGTCGCCGACCTTCGGGCCGGTGAACACGCTGCTGACGAAGATCGGGCTCGAGTCGTGGGCGCTCCCATGGCTCGGCGACCCCAAGACGGCTCTCTGGGTCGTCATCCTCGTCAGCGTGTGGCAGTGGATCGGCTTCCCGGTGCTGCTCTACGGCGCGGCGCTCGGCGGCGTGCCCGAGGAGCTCACCGAGGCCGCCCGCGTCGACGGCGCGAGCAACCGCCAGGCCTTCTTCCGCATCACGCTGCCGCTGCTCGTCCCCGCCATCGGCACGGTCTCGGTGCTGACGTTCATCTTCGCGATGGAGGCCTTCGCCCTGCCGTACGCGTTCGGCGGGTCGACCGGAAACCCCGCGGGCGCAACGGACTTCGTCTCGCTGCTCTTCTACCGCACGGCCTTCGACTCGGGCGCCACGGATGCCATCGGCAGCTCCTCGGCGCTCGCGACCCTGCTCTTCCTCATCATCTTCGGCGGGGCCTACGCCGCCACCGCCGTGCTGCGCCGACACGAGCGGAGGATCACCGCATGACCACCGCCGTTGTCACCACCGAGGCGCCACAGCAGCCTGCCACCACCGCACCCCTGCCGCGCAGCCGGCGCCGCCCCCCGAGGCCCAACCGCCCCGTGGGCGGCGCCGGTGCCGGCGTGCTCCTCTGGGGGTATGCCGCCCTGGCGCTGGTGCCGCTGCTGCTCATGGTCAGCAACGGCTTCCGCAGCAACGGCGACCTCATCAGCGACCCGTTGGGCCTGCCGAGCCCGCCGACGACCGCCAGCTACGTCGAGGCGTGGACGACCGGCAGCTTCGCGACCTACTTCGGCAACTCCCTCGGCGTCACCGTCGGCGCCGTGGCCATCTCGACGGCGGTGGCCACGATGGCCGCCTACGCCCTGGCCCGCGGCCGGTCGCGCATCCTCCGCTGGCTCGAGTCGCTGTTCCTCTCGGGCCTGATGCTGCCGATCCATCTCGCGATCCTGCCGATCTTCTACCTCTTCGACGGGCTGGGGCTCGTCGACTCCCGGCTCGGCCTCATGCTCATGTATGCCGCGTCGGGCATCCCGTTCTCGATCTTCGTGCTGACGACGTTCTTCCGGCAGCTGCCGGAGGAGCTCGAGGAGGCGGCAGCCCTCGACGGCGCGACGAGCTGGCAGACGTTCTGGCGCATCATGGTGCCGCTCGTGCGCCCGGCCCTCGCGACGGTGGCGGTCTTCCGCTTCGTGCCGATCTGGAACGACTTCCTCTTCCCGCTGGTGCTGCTGCGCCGCGAGGAGAAGTACACCCTGCCCGTCGGCCTCACGACCTTCTTCGGCGAGAACGCGACGAACTACTCGGCCGTCTTCGCCGGACTCGTCATCACGACGGTGCCGCTCATCGTTCTCTTCCTCGTCGCGACGAGGCAGATCGTCGCGGGCCTCACTGCCGGCATGGCGAAGTGACGGCGACGCTCGTCGCCGTCGACGTGGGCGGCTCGGGCCTCCGTCTCCAGACGTATGCCGGCGGCCCCGGTCGGGTGCGCACGGCCACCGGCGTACGCGTGGGAGCCGGCGGCATCGATGTGGCGGCGCTCGTCGCGGACGCCCGTCGGCTGCTCGGCGATGACGAGTCGGGCTCCGGCGCACGGTCGCCCGCTGTGGTGGTGTGGTCGATGCGCGGCCTGCTCTTCCTCGCCGACCGCGCCGAGGTCCTGCGCACCGTCGCCCACGGGCTCGGCGCCCGGCACACCGTCGTCGTGAGCGACGCGGTCGCCAACCTCGTCGGGGCGACCGGGCGCATCGGGCCGAGCGCCGTCGTCGCTGCCGGCACGGGTGCGGTCGCCTTCGGCAGCGACTTCGACCGGCAGTGGCGCCGCGTCGACGGCTGGGGCCACGTGCTCGGTGACGACGGGTCGGCCGCCGTGCTGGGCATGCGGGCCCTGCGCGCGGCGCTCCGGGCGCACGACGGCCTGCCCGACGGGTCGCCGGCCCTGCTCGAGTCGGCGACGGCCCTGCTCGGGCCGCCCGAGACCTGGCCCCGCCAGGTGATGACGACACCCGACGCGCCGGAACGCCTCGCCGCCGTCGCTCCGCTCGTGACCGAAGCAGCGTCGCACGACCCGGTCGCCGAAACCCTCTGCGCGCGAACAGGGTCCGCTCTTGCCCAGTCCCTGCTCCGCGCCGCCGAGGGGCTCACGGATCCCGTGCTCACCGCGACCGGCGGCCTGCTCGCGTCGACGCCCGTCACGAAGGCGCTCGACTCGGCTCTCGCTCGCGCCGGCGCCACGCGCTCCCCCGCCGTGGGCGGCGCGCTCGACGGCGCCCTGCTGCTCGCCCGGCACCTGCTCGAGAGGGGCAGCGTCCCGGAGCACCCGGCATACCTCCTCGTTCGCTGAGCCGGGGCGATCGGGTACGTCCCTGAGCGGTCCCGGCAGCCCCCTCTACGCCCGGGACACCGCGACGATCCACTGCCGGCCCCCATGCCCGAGCACGATGCCCACCGTCCCGGACTCGGCTCCCTGCCGCACGAACGCGGCACGGCCTTCCGCGTCTGGGCCCCGAACGCCGACGCCGTCGCGGTCACCGGCAGCTTCAACGACTGGTCCGGCGACGGGCACGCCATGGTTCCCGAGGAGAACGGACACTGGTACGCCGACGTCGACGGCGTCCGTCCCGGCGACGAGTACCAGTTCGTCATCACCAACGGCGAGCAGCGCCTCATGCGCATCGACCCCCGTGCCCGGGTGGTCACGAACTCGTCGGGCAACGCCGTCGTCTACGACCGCGACGCGTTCGACTGGGGTGGCGACACCTTCGGTTGCCCGCCGCACGACGAGCTCGTCATCTACGAGACCCACATCGGTTCCTACGTCGCGAGCGAGGGCGACGCCGGCGACCTGTCCGGGCTGTCGGGCAAGCTCGACTACCTCCGCCACCTCGGTGTCAACGCGATCGAGCTGATGCCCGTCGCGGAGTTCGCAGGTGACTACTCGTGGGGCTACAACCCGTCGAACCCGTTCGCCGTCGAGAGCGGCTACGGCGGCGCCGACGCCCTCAAGTCGTTCGTCAAAGAGGCCCATGGGCACGGGATCGCCGTCATCCTCGACGTCGTCGTCAACCACTACGGTCCGAGTGACCTCGCCCTGTGGCAGTTCGACGGCTGGAGCGAGGACGGCAAGGGCGGAATCTACTTCTACAACGACGAGCGCTCGGCCACGCCGTGGGGTGACACGCGGCCCGACTACGGCCGCGAAGAGGTGCGCGCCTTCCTCCAGGACAACGCCCTCATGTGGCTCGAGGAGTACCACCTCGACGGGCTGCGCTTCGACGCGACGCTCTACGTCCGCACGATCGACGGCGTCGGCACCGGCGACCTCCCGGAGGGCTGGGACGTGCTGCGTTCCATCACGAGCACCATCCACGAGCGGCATCCCGACAAGATCCTCATCGCCGAGGACCTCCAGGGCGACCCTGCCATCACGTCCGTCGACGACGGCGGCGCCGGCTTCCATGCCCAGTGGGATGCCGGCTTCGTGCACGCCGTGCGTGGAGTGCTGACAGCCGTCGACGATGCCGACCGGTCGATGACTGAGCTCGTCGACGCGGTGCGCGGCACCGACGAGCCGTTCCGGCGGATCGTCTACACCGAGAGCCACGACGAGGTCGCCAACGGCAAGCTGCGCGTGCCCCACGAGATCGACGGCGACGACCCCAGCGGCTGGGCCGCCCAGAAGCGGGCGACGTTGGGGCTGGCCATCGCGCTGACGTCGCCCGGCATCCCGATGCTCTTCCAGGGCCAGGAGTTCCTCGAGGACGAGTGGTTCCGCGACGACGTGCCGCTCGACTGGGAGCGGGCCGAACAGTTCCGCGACATCGTGCGGCTCGGGCGCGACCTCATCCACCTGCGCCGCGACGTCGACGGCGTCTCACGCGGCCTCCGCGGCGACGGCTTCGAGGTGCTGCACCTCGACGACGTGGCCAAGGCTGTGGTGTGGGCTCGCCGGGCCGGCGACGACGTCGCCGTGGTCGTGGTCAACGCGAGCGCCGAGGCCCGCGACATCACGACGGGCATGCCGTTCGCCGGCCTTTGGGCAGTGCGCTTCAACTCCGACGCAGCCACCTACAGCTCGCTCTTCGCCGGCCACGAGACCCATGACGTCGAGGCGGTCGACGAGCCCGTCGACGACCATCCGGCCAGTGGCACCGTCTCGGTGGGCGCGTACAGCCTGGTGGTCCTGACCCCGGCCTGACACGCCCCCTGTCACCCGCCCGCCTGGCGGATGGGCCGGTCAATCGTCGACGTCGGAGCCATCGTGCGTCTCGGCGGTCTCGGCGGGCTCGCCTGTCCCCTCGGCGTGCTCGCCCTGATCGTCGGCCTTCGACCGGTCCTCGACCTCGCCCTTCTCGACCTCGCCCCTCTCGACCTGGCCCTTCTCGACCTCGCCGGCCTCACTGGGCTCGTCGGGCCCGTCGGTGGTGGTCGGCGCGCCCGAAGAGACGGTCTTCGAGGGGGATGGCTCGCCGGCCTCGGGGGTCGTGGCGCCGGGGGTCCCGGTCAGCGTCGACGTGTCCGAGGCGCCCACCACCGACGGCGGTGAAGGTGTCCGACCGGGCGAGGCGGCAGCGACGCCGATGCCGGCCGCTGCCGCGAGAACCGCTGCGCCGACGACAAGGGCGACGCTACGATTTCCGGGCTTGAGACTCATCTGGAGGTCCCCTTCCGATGGACGCCGGCCTACCGCACCTACGACCGTGGATTGCCTCGCGCGGCCGGTCCGTTACACGCGTAACGCGCGAACCTCCCGAGGGAATTCACCGGTGATGGACGAGTCGCAGCTGCGCGACGTCGTGCGCCGGAGCCGCTCCGGTGACGCCGCGGCGATCGAGTCCCTGGTGAGGGAGTTCCGCCCGCGGATCCGCAGGTACTGCGTGACCCGCGTCGGTCAGGAGGTGGCAGACGACGTGACCCAGGAGACCTGCGTGGCGCTGGCGGGTGCGCTCGCCCACTACGAGGAGCGGGGGGTGCCCTTCACGAGCTTCGTCTTCGGCATCGCGGCGAACAAGGTCGCGATGGCGCGGCGGTCCCTCGCCCGGTCCCGTGAGGTCGTGCACGCCGTGCCCGACCGGGAGTCGACCGAGCCGACGCCCGAGGAACGCGCCCTGAGCGACGACGGTCTGCGGCGGCTGCTCGCGCCGCTCGACACGCTGCCGGAGCGCCAGCGCGAGATCCTCCTGCTCCGGGTCGTCGACCAGCTCTCCGCCGACGAGGTGGCCGTGCTGCTCGGCATGACTCCGGGAGCCGTCCGGGTCGCCCAGCACCGGGCACTGCGCGCCCTGCGCCGCACCATGGGGGTCCCGGGGGCATGACCCGCTTCGGCCCCGCATCGCGACGCTTCCGCGACGACGACGTCCTGCTGGACTCGCTGGCCGACCGAGAGGGCGCGCCCGCCGGCGCCGACAGCGCGGTGCGACTGCTGGCCGACCTCGCCGTCGCGGCCGACGCGGCCTCACCCGGCGTGGGACGGCGCGCTCGTGAGGGCTCCCGGTTCGTCGCGACCTCCGAGCGTGGCACGCGGCCCTCGCTCGCGTGGGCTGCCGCAGCCGCAGCGGCTGCTGTCGTCGCCGTCGCGCTCGGCACCGTGGCCCCTTCGTCGACGCCGGGCCCGGGTGCCACTGCCCAGGTCTCGCCGGTCGCACCGGTCTCGCTGACACGGGCCCGCACTCTCGTCGGCGACGCCGAGGACCTCCTGGGCCCCGCCGGGTCGCTCGTCGCTCCGACCGTGCGCACCCGCGCCCGTGAGCTGCTCAGGCAGGCTCGAGCCGAGCTTGCCCGCGCCCGACAGCTCGGGGAGGGCCAGGCGGCGGAGCGTGACGACGTGGAGAAGGCCATCGTGCGTGCCGAGACCGCGCTCACCGAGTCGGAACGGGGGCTTGACGGCCGCGACGACGAGACCAACGGGCCCACGCCCTCGCCGACGGAGTCGGACGACGACGAGCCGCACTCCGAGAGCGAGGGAGAGTCCGCCCCGCACGCTCCGGACGAGGGCGCGCCCGAGGCAGCGCAGACGCCGCCGCTCGACGACTGAGGGGCGGAGGCGATCCCGGCCGACGGCGTACGCAGGCGCGACGGGAAGAACCCGGCGCACACCCATCCGGTCGACGGCTCCCTCCGAACACCTCACGACGGCTGCCGCCGTTCTGAGGGGTCCGGCGGCAGCCCGCCGACATGCGGGCGGCCCGCCCGACAGGTGTCGGACGGGCCGTCGTGCGCGTCAGTCGCGGTCAGCGCAGCGGGTCGAACGGGCTCAGCTGGGCCGGGGCCGTGCCGGTGACGATCTGCTCGGCGAGCAGGCGACCCGTGACGGGGCCGAGCGTGATGCCCCACATGCCGTGGCCGCCGGCGACGAAGACCTTCGGGTTCTTCGACGCGCCGATGAGCGGCAGGCCGTCGATCGTGCACGGGCGCGAGCCGACCCACTCGTCCTGTCGGTGGTCGAGGTCAGCGCCCTTGAGCAGCGGGCGGGCCGACTCGACGATGGCCTTGATGCGGCGTCCGTCGAGGGCGGCCTCGGGCTGGCGGAACTCCATCATGCCGGCGACGCGGAGGCGGTCACCGACCGGCGTGCAGGCGACGCGGGCGGCCGGGAAGTAGACCGGGCCGTTGGGCAGGTCCTCCACCTCGACCGAGAAGGAGTAGCCACGGCCGGCCTGGACGACACGCTTGACGCCGAACTCCCGCGCCAGCTTGCCGAGCCAGGCACCCGTCGCGACGACGACGGCGTCGTAGTGCTCGGCCTGCCCGAAGTCGTTCGTGACGAGCACACCGGTGGGGGTGTCGGTGATGCGCGAGACGGCGCTGCCGGTGACGATCTTGCCGCCGCGGGCGGTGACCGAGTCGGCGAGCGCGGCGACGTAGGCGCCCGGGTTGATGAAGCGCTGGCCGTGGAGCACGATCGCGGCGCCGATCTCGTCGGACAGGGCCGGCTCGATGGCGCGCGCCTCGTCACCGGAGAGCACGTCGAACGTGATGTCGCCGCCGGACGCGTGGATGTGCTCGATCTCCTCGAGGAGCGTCTGGCGCTCCTCGGCCGTGCGGTAGGCGGCCGTGAACGACTTGGCCTCGTAGGTCTCGGCGTCGACGCCACCCTCCTTGAGCAGGTCGAAGCTCTGCAGCGAGAGGTCGTTGACGGGCACGAGGGCGCCCATGGCCTTCTTCCACGCCTTCATCGTGCTGTGGCGGGTGAAGCCAGTGACGAAGCGCAGGAAGTCGGGGCGGGCGCTCGGCGGCACGTACACGGGCGAGCTCGGGCTGAGCACGGCACGCAGGCCGTACTTGAGCACGGCGGGCTCGGGCAGCGGCGTCGCGATGCCGGGCGTGAGCCAGCCCGCGTTGCCCCACGACGCGCCGGCGGCGACGCCGTCGCGGTCGATGACGGTCACCTCGACGCCACGCTCCTGGAGGAACCAGGCGGTCGCGAGACCGACCATGCCCGCTCCGACGACGGCGACGCGCTCGGGGACCGGGGTTCCAGCGGTGTTCACGGCAGGCATGCGGATGACTCCTGTGGGTGGGTGCGGGTGGGCAGGTGCCTTGCGACCATGGTGGCGTCCCACCGACGCGACCCCTTGGTGCCGCCGTGACAGAGTTCAGCGGCCTGCTTGTGCGCACAGCACAGCGTGATGGGCCATCATGAGGTATGCCGCCAGCCCAGCGACGCTCCCGCGCCAGCACCACGCGTACGTCGTCCACGACGCCTGTCGGGCTCCCGATCGCCCAGCTGGTGGGCGCTCTCGGCGGCGGTCTGCTCACCGTCGTCGTCGACGCGGGCGGGCCACCCGTCGACGACGTGACGCTCGCCGAGCCGGCGTCCGGGGTCTTCGGCCAGGCCGGCGACCTGCTACTCGGGGTCGGCGTGGAGCGACCGGCCGAGGCGGCGGCCCTGCTCGAGGGGGCGGCGTCGGCGGACACGGGCGCGGTGGTGCTGCGCCGGTCAGCCGCCCGCCACCAGCAGGTGCGCACCGCGGCACGGCGTCACGGCGTCAGCCTCGTGCAGCTCGCTGACCACGCCTCCTGGGCGCACGTCGTGTGGCTGCTCCGGGGCGTGCTCGACCGTGCCGCGAGCGGCCCCGCGGTCCGCGCCGAGGGCCCCGTGCTCGACGAGCTCTTCGCCCTGGCCGATGCCTGCGCTGCCCTCGTCGACGCCCCGATCACGATCGAGGACACGCAGTCACGTGTGCTCGCGTACTCCTCGACGCAGGACGTCGCGGACCCCGCGCGGGTGTCGACCATCGTCGGCCGCCGGGTGCCCGACGAGGTGATCGCCAACCTCCGTGGGCGCGGGGTCTTCCGCCGGCTGGCCCGCTCCGACGAGCCGTTCTTCGTGCCGGCCGGGCGAGGACTGCGGGCCCGCGTCGTCGTGCCGGTGCGTGCCGGCACCGAGTGGCTGGGCTCGATCTGGGCGGTCGTCGACGACGAGCCGGCCCAGCAGGTCATGGGCTCACTGGCACAGACCGCCTCGGTCGTGGCGCTCCACCTGCTGCGCATGCGGTCTCAGGCCGACCTCGCCCGCCGGGTCTCCGCCGACCGGCTCCGCGCCCTGCTGAGCGGAGACACCCTCGAGGCCGAGAGCTGGCTCCCCGCCGCGCCGTGGCGCGTCGTGGTGCTCTCCGGGGCGCACCACGACGGTGACGCGGGGGCGACGCGGCTGCGGGCGTCGGCGCGCGAGTCCGGAGGCGGCCGGGCTCGAGACACGGCCGCCCCCCGCGACGCCGAGCGCGAGCTCGACGTCTGGGAGTCGGTGGCGCGGCGCCGGTCGTGGCGCCAGCCGCTGCTCGCGATCTTCGACGGCGTGGCACTGGCCCTCGTGCGGGACGAGCCCGGCGACGCCTCACCCGGCACGTGGGAGTGG
>CBHRRQ010000152.1:0-9912 GCA_966081555.1 uncultured Terrabacter sp. | reverse complement strand
CTACGCAATTCGGACGACATTCTGCGCGCATCCGGACAATCCTGACGCGCGCGCGCCCCACTTTTCCGGAACCCCAGAAGACCCCTAGGTCCGGGGTTCATCGTTGTGCGCGGGGAGGTTCCACCGCACGACCAGGTAAGAGGGGATCTGTGTCATGGACACGCAAGCATCTGCAGAACCAGGGGGACTGGGGCGTCGGACCTTGCTGAGGCTGGGGGCAGCCGGCGGGCTGACCGCGGCGGTGGCAGGGGCCAAGGTCTTCGCCCTGCCGGGCATGGAGGCGGGTGGTCCGCTCACCGCGGACGGCGCTTTCGGCTTGGCGTCGAAGGGGCTGAGCGACCTGCTCTTCTACATCGAGACGTACCCGACGAGCCCGCTCATCATGTCGCCCTTCAAGGACGCGCTGACCGTGCCGCAGGCACTGCGGCCCATCTCGGTGACCGAGTTCAGCGGCTGGGCCTCACCGCCCGGACCCGGTGTGGGACAACAGAACTCGCTGGGCAATGAGCAGCACCAGATCTGGTCCAAGACCATCAACTGCCCGGACCCGCTCGTCTACAGGATCGAGCTCCAGGTGCGGCCGCACTCGTTCACGACGTCGAAGGTGCTGCCCATCGACGCCGGCGGCAAGCCGACGGTCTCGTTCGACTCCACCGGCAGGACGTATGCCGCCGGGACCATCCGCGACCTGCCGCCCAGCACCATCTACGGCTTCAACGGGACGTTCCCCGGCCCGATGATCAACGCGGAGTACGGCAAGCCCGCACTCGTGCGCTTCATCAACCGGCTCGACGAGAACGAGCTGGGTCTCGACCGCCAGGACTTCGGGGCACCCGACTGGTCGTTCCTGACCCACCTGCACAACGGTCACACCGCGCCCGAGAGCGACGGCAACCCGCACTACACGATGAACTACGGGCCGAAGACCCACGGGTACCTCCCGCAGACGTGGTGCGACAACCTGTACCTCAACTGGCCGGCGGGCAACGACGACCGTGAGAAGCAGAGCTTCTTCTGGTTCCACGACCACCGCATGGACCACACGGGCGCCAACGTCTACAAGGGCATGGTCGGGCTCTACCCGATCTACGACCCGAAGAACAACCTCGACATGGGAGACGAGCGCTACGGCCTGCGTCTGCCCGGTGTGCGTCGCAACCACAACGACGGCTCGTTCGACGTGGACTACGACATCCCGCTGGCGTTCTACGACACCCGTCTCGACGACGGCGTGACGACCCACAAGGACGTGCACGACGGCCTCGGGGAGTTCCCGGCGGCCAACAACCCGAAGACGCACCCCGAGTGGTGGGGCAAGACGTTCTTCAAGCACTTCCCGTCGCACGGCTTCGTCGGTGACATCTTCACCGTCAACGGCACGGCGTACCCGGTGCTCAACGTCAAGCGCCGCAAGTACCGGTTCCGGTTCCTGGACGCGTCGGTCTCGCGCATCTACGAGTTCAAGCTCATGAGCTCGACGAAGGGCCCGAAGTCGTCTGTGTCGCTGGGCTACTCGGGTGACGAGCTGCAGGGGCAGTACCGGATCCCGGACGGCCAGGAGTGCATGAAGTTCGTGCAGATCGCGTCTGACGGCGGCCTCCTGCCCTTCCCGATCACGCGGAGCTCGTTCGAGCTGTGGCCGGCCAAGCGTCGCGAGGTCATCATCGACTTCACGAAGTACGCGGACGGCACGCCCACGACGAAGGGTGACGTCATCTACCTGACGAACGTCATGAAGATGCCCGATGGTCGCAAGTGGGCGAGCTCCTCACGCTTCTCGCCGGACCCGAACTACAAGGTGCCGATGCTGAAGTTCGTCATCGGGGACACCGTGCCCGACAACAGCATCATGCCGCCGCCCAACCGGCTCATGCGGGCCCTGCCTCCGCTGCCGAGCAACTGGCAGTCGATGATGGACAACCGGCTCATCTTCGAGGTGCAGCGCGGCAGCGCCGGGGCCGACGTCGAGTGGCTCATCAACGGCAAGCCGTTCGAGCCCGGCACCGTGGCGACCAGCCTGAAGAACCCGGCCGGCAACACGTCTCTGGCGTCGCAGAAGATGAACAGCTTCAACCTGTGGGAGATCCGCAACGGCGGAGGCGGCTGGGTGCATCCCTTCCACCTGCACATGGAGGAGCATCGCACCGTCATGCGCAACGGCAAGGACGTGTCGCTCAAGGCGGAGTCGGGGCATCCGGAGGACGTGTCGCGCGAGGACCTCGTGGCGCTCGACCCGAGCGAGTCCGTGATCGTCTACCGCGGCTTCCGCGACTTCCACGGGCCGTACGTCGCGCACTGCCACAACCTCGCGCACGAGGACCACGCCATGATGTTCGGCTGGGAGATCACCTAGCCCGGACCACCGACCGCGGGTGGTCGCCCTTCGGGGCGGCCACCCCGATCGCCGTGAAGCCCTTACCTTTTCACTGCAGACTCGAGGCTGGTCCCGATGGCGACTCGTTCCGTCCAACCCATCCATCCCTTCCGGGCGCACGTCAGTGGCGCGGTGGCGCGTCCGGCCCCGGTGCCGTCCTCGGCCACCGGAGCGGCGTCCTCGCCCGCTCCCGCGGGCGTGCCCTCGGCCGCCGTCCCGTGGGGCACCGTCGTCTCGCTCGCCGTCGTGCTCGCCTTCGCCGACGGGTTCTGGGTGATCTCCGTGCGCGGCGCGGTCGGCGCGATCGAGCGCACCGGCGAGCCGTTCGCGACGTGGCTGCGCGAGTCGGCGGTCATGACACCGCTCTACGTGGTCGGCGTGCTCGCGGCCCTCACCCTGGCCAAGCGCCGTTTCGGGCCGGTGCTGCGCGGCGCACGGGTGGTCATCGCCTCCGCCTGGCTCGTGACGCTGGCCGCGTCGCTCGTCGGAGCGGCGCACCTGCTCGTCAGCGCCGTGGTCGACTTCCGGCTCCAGTCCGGGCTCATCGAGCACATGGGCTCGATGAGCACCACGTGCGGTGCCGACTGCATCGCCCGGCTGCAGTCCGACAGCTTCTGGCTGCAGACCCACGCCGTGGGCTACGGCGCCGGCATCGTGCTGTTGACCAACGTGCTCGTCGTCGGCTGGATGGTCGCCATGCGCGGTGGCCGGCTGCGGGTCACCTCCGCGAGGGCGGCCAGGGCGTCTCGCGTGGACGACCGGGTCCTCGCCCTGGTGGCTGCGCTCGTCGGCGCCGGCATCGTCCACGTGGCGGTCGTGCCCGAGCACCTCACCGAGTGGGTGGCGGCCGGCCTGTTCTTCATCGTGCTCGCCGCGGCGCAGCTCTTCGTCGGAGTCGCTGTGCTGGTGCGGCCCACACGCCTGGTCCGGCTCGCGTCCCTGGTGGTCGCGGCGGGGCCGATCGCCCTCTGGCTCGTGAGCAGGACGGTGGGCCTGCCGCTGGGACCGGAGCCGGGGGTGCCGGAGGCCCTGGGCATGAGCGACCTCGCGTGCGCCGTGCTCGAAGCGGCCGCCGTCGCGTTCGCGCTGGCGCTGCGCCCGACCGCGACCACCGACGACGCGGACGACCCGCAGGGCGGGGACGCCGCACGGGTCCGGACGGTGAGCGCCCACCGCACCGGCCTCGTGGTCGCAGCGATGGTCGCCGTGACGGTCGTCGGGGTGGCTGCCAACGGCATGCTGCTCCTCGGGGGCGACGTCCACGGCGCGAGCACCTCGCAGAGCGGGGCGGCTGCCGGACGGGGCTGACCCGACCGTCGGCGCCGCGAGCGTCACCGCCGCTGGCCTGGTCTCAGGATCCGGGCGTCCCGGCCCAGCCTGTGGACGGGAACGAGCCCGGCGGCATACGGTGATGTCGTGCGTGCGGCGAGCCTCCTCCTTCTCTGCCGCGACGAGGCCTGATCCCGGCCCTCCTCGTCGCGGAGTTTCCCGTGTCCGGCCGGACACCGAGCGAAACGCAGACGAGAGAGAGTGCACGATGATCCACCCGCAGCAGACGTCGGGAATGCCGTTCCAGAAGTACGTCCCGTTCCACGAGCAGATCCCGTTCGACCTGCCCGACCGCACGTGGCCGACGAAGCGCATCGAGCGTGCGCCGCGCTGGTGCGCCGTCGACCTGCGTGACGGCAACCAGGCCCTCATCGACCCGATGAACTCCGAGCGCAAGCTGCGCATGTTCCAGCTGCTCGTGAAGATGGGCTACAAGGAGATCGAGATCGGCTTCCCGTCGGCCAGCCAGACCGACTTCGACTTCTGCCGCGAGCTCATCGACGGCGGGCACATCCCCGACGACGTGACGATCCAGGTGCTGACCCAGTGCCGCGACCACCTCATCGAGCGCACCTTCGACGCCATCCGCGGCGCGAAGGAGGCGATCGTCCACTTCTACAACTCGACCTCGATCCTGCAGCGCCGCGTCGTCTTCGGCCTCGACCAGGACGGCATCATCGACATCGCCGTCCAGGGCGCCCGACTCATCAAGAAGCTCGAGGAGACGATCCCCGACACGACGATCTACTACGAGTACTCGCCCGAGTCGTACACCGGCACCGAGCTCGACTTCGCGATGCGCATCTGCAACGCGGTCATCGACGTCATCGACCCGACGCCCGACCACAAGATGATCGTCAACCTGCCGGCCACCGTCGAGATGATCACGCCCAACGTCTACGCCGACTCGATCGAGTGGATGGTGCGCAACCTCGACCGGCGCGAGTCGCTCGTCGTCAGCCTGCACCCGCACAACGACCGCGGCACCGGTGTCGCCGCCGCCGAGCTCGGCTACCTCGCCGGCGCCGACCGCATCGAGGGGTGCCTCTTCGGCAACGGTGAGCGCACCGGCAACGTCGACCTCGTCACCCTCGGTATGAACCTCTTCAGCCAGGGCATCGACCCGCAGATCGACTTCAGCGACATCGACGAGATCCGCCGCACCGTCGAGTACTGCAACCAGCTGCCCGTCGGCGAGCGCCACCCCTACGGCGGCGACCTCGTCTTCACCGCCTTCAGCGGCTCGCACCAGGACGCGATCAAGAAGGGCTTCGAGGCCATGGAGGTCGAGGCCAAGGACAAGGGCACGAGCGTCGACGACCTCGTGTGGGGTGTGCCCTACCTGCCCGTCGACCCGCACGACCTCGGCCGCTCCTACGAGGCCGTCGTGCGCGTCAACAGCCAGTCCGGCAAGGGCGGCGTCTCGTACATCATGAAGTCCGAGCACCAGATGGACCTGCCGCGCCGGCTCCAGATCGAGTTCTCCGGCGTCGTGCAGCGCGGCGTCGACCAGGACGGCGGCGAGGTGGCGCCGTCCGAGCTGTGGTCGCGCTTCCAGGACGAGTACCTGCCCAACCCGGCCAAGCCGTGGGGCCGCTTCGAGCTCGTCAACGTCGTCACCGACTCGACCGTCGACGGCGACTCGACGATCGAGGCGACGATCACCGACAACGGCGAGCCCGTCACTGTCACCGGCCGTGGCAACGGCCCGATCGCGGCCTTCCTCGACGCCTTCATGACGATCGAGGGTGCCCCCGACATGCGCGTCCTCGACTACGCCGAGCACGCGCTGTCCGCGGGTGGCGACGCCCGCGCCGCGGCCTACGTCGAGTGCGCCATCGGCCCGCGAGTGCTCTGGGGTGTCGGGGTCGACTCCTCCATCGTCACGGCCTCCCTCAAGGCCGTGGTGTCGGCGTGCAACCGCGCCTACCGCGACCGCATGGCCGACGAGGCCGCTGCAGCCGGCGCCACGGGCTGAGGTAGCGTCACGCCCCATGGACACCCCGGTCGGCCGAGCCCTGCTCAGGCTGACCGGGGTGTCGCTCGTCGCGGTCGCGCTCGTCGGGCTCGTGGCCCCGCGCCCGGTCAACGTGGCCCACCGACCGCTCGTCGTCGTCCCGGTGACACTGGCTCTGCTGGCGGCGGCCGCGCTCGTCCGCGTGCCGCGCTGGGCGAAGAACCGGTGGGTGCCCGCCGCGACGGCCGTCGGCGGGGCGGTGGTGGCCGGGGCCGTGGGGATGATGACGGGCTATCGCTACGGCTGGGACGCCCGCGTCGTGATGGACATGGCGAGGGCGCTGCAGGGCGGGCGCCCTCTGGGTACCGCCGATTACGACTACCTCTCGCTCTACCCCAACAACCTCCCGCTCCTCGCGATCGACCGCACGGGTGTCGCTGTGGGACAGACCCTTTCGCTGTCGCCCGACGCCGTCCTCGTGCCGCTCAACGCCCTCTGCGTCGGGGTCACGATGTATGCCGTCCACCTGGTCGTCGTGCGCGTGGCCGGTCGGGGCCCGGCCTTCGCGGCCCCGCTCGCGACGCTCGTGCTCGTCGGCACGAGCCCGTGGCTCGCCGTGCCCTACACGGACTTCTACGCGATGCCGTTCGTGGCCGGCGGCGTGGCCCTGGCGGTCAAGGCGCTGGCCCCGGGCCCGCGGACGAGCCGCATCGTGCTGTGGGTGCTGTCGGTCGTCTGCGTCGCGGTCGCCTACACGATCAAGACGACGCCGGTGGTCGTCGCCATCGCCGGCGTCCTGACGGCGGTGGTGGCGATCTTCGACCACGACCTGCAGGCGGGCCGACGCGCCGGCGTCATCGCTGCGTGCGCCCTCTCCATGGTCGCCTTCGTGGGGGTCGGCGTCGGCCTCTCGGCCGCCGCCGCGTCGATCTCCGGCGTCGACGCCTCGCGCATCGACGCCACCGCCACACCGCCGATCCTCTGGTGGGTCGCCCTCGGCGCCGACGAGCAGCGCACGCCTGGCGGGGTGGTGAACTACGGCGCCTACTCCCGGCAGATGGTGGACGCGGTGACCCACAGCGACCCGGAGCGGATGAGGGCGTATGCCGCGGACTTCCTCGGTGACCGCTGGGCCGAGCGCGGTCTCGGCGGCACCCTCGCCTTCTACGGGAACAAGGCCGCCTGGAACTGGGGCGACGGGATGTTCTGGGCCTGGGGCGAGGGTCCGGACTCCCTGCCGGGCACCCTCGCGCCCGCGACCGGCCTCACCGGAGTAGTCCACGAGCTCAACGGTTTCCACGGCTCGTGGTACTCGCTTCGGGCAGACGTCACGCAGGCTCTGTGGCTCGCGGTGCTGCTCGTCGGAGGGCTCGGGCTGCTGCGGGCGCCCTATCGGCGCGAGACGCTCCTGCTCGCCGTGTCGGTGCTCGGCATCGCCGCCTTCACGCTCGTGCTGCAGGGGCGTTCGCGCTACCTCTTCGCGTTCGTCCCGCTCGTCGTCGCCCTCGCTGCGACAGTGCACTCTTCGCTGCCGCTCCGAGGTCGGCGCGCCCGCGCCTGACCCGTCGCGGTCCCGGGCGGGAATGGGGACGCACGAACGGTCCGTCGCGGCTAGCGTGGCCGTGCACCCGCAGGCACCGGCGACTGGAGGCACCGTGAGCGACCAGCCACGCTCGCTCGCACAGCGACGACGCGACACACAGACCCGGCTGGCCGGCGACGGCGACGTCGAGGTGCTCGAGATCGGCGAGCTCGACCCGGGCGCCGGGGACCGGTTCGCCACGCGCACCGGGTTCGACCCGCGCGAGCTGACCACGTCGTACCGTTGGTTCCGCCTCTCGCCGAGGCGGGTGCAGGCCTGGCGTGAAGCGGACGAGCTCGCCGGGCGAGACCTCATGCGCGACGGTCGCTGGCTGGTCTGACGGTCGCGAGGCACCCGAGTCCCTGACGCGTACACCTGATGATGGAGACACGATGAGCAAGGCCACCCGTTCCGTCGCCGGGACGTCCGAGCGGCACGTCGCCGACAGCCACGACCTGATCCGCGTGCAGGGCGCGCGAGAGAACAACCTCAAGGACGTCAGCGTCGAGATCCCCAAGCGGCGGCTCACCGTCTTCACCGGTGTGTCCGGGTCGGGCAAGAGCTCGCTCGTCTTCGACACGATCGCCGCCGACTCGCAGCGGATGATCAACGAGACCTACAGCGCGTTCGTGCAGGGCTTCATGCCGAACCTCGCGCGACCGGACGTCGACGTGCTCGAGGGCCTGACGACGGCGATCATCGTCGACCAGGAGCGCATGGGTGCCAACCCGCGCTCCACCGTCGGCACCGCCACCGACGCCAACGCGATGCTCCGCATCCTCTACAGCCGGCTCGGGCAGCCGCACGTCGGCCCGCCCACGGCGTACTCGTTCAACGTGCCCACCCGCAAGGCGAGCGGCGTCATGTCCACCGACAAGGGCGGCCGCGTCTCCAAGGCCGTCGTGCGCGAGGCCGTGTACCTCGGCGGCATGTGCCCGCGGTGCGAGGGCATGGGCCACGTCAGCGACATCGACCGGTCCGCCCTCTACGACGAGACGAAGTCGCTGAGCGACGGCGCCCTGACCGTCCCCGGCTACTCGATGGACGGGTGGTACGGCCGGCTCTTCGAGGGCGTCGGGCTGCCCATGGACACCCCGATCGAGAAGTTCACCAAGCGGCAGCTCGAGACGATGCTCTACGCCGAGCCGACCAAGATCAAGGTCGAGGGCGTCAACCTCACCTTCGAGGGGATCATCCCCAGGATCCAGAAGTCGATGCTCTCCAAGGACCCCGAGGCGATGCAGCCGCACGTGCGCCGGTTCGTCGAGCGCGCCGTCACGTTCCAGACCTGCCCCGAGTGCGACGGGACCCGTCTGACGCCCGAGGCCCGCTCGTCCAAGATCGCCGGCAAGAGCATCGCCGACCTGTGCTCCATGCAGATCAGCGACCTCGCCGAGTGGCTGCGCGCGCTCGACGAGCCCTCCGTCGCGCCGCTGCTGACGTCGCTGCGCCACAGCCTCGACTCGTTCGTCGAGATCGGGCTCGGCTACCTCTCGCTCGAGCGGCCCGCCGGCACCCTGTCGGGCGGAGAGGCCCAGCGCACCAAGATGATCCGTCACCTCGGCAGCTCGCTCACCGACGTCACCTACGTCTTCGACGAGCCGACGATCGGACTGCACCCGCACGACATCGCCCAGATGAACGGACTGCTCCTGCGGCTGCGCGACAAGGGCAACACCGTGCTCGTCGTGGAGCACAAGCCCGAGACCATCGCCATCGCCGACCACGTCGTCGACCTCGGTCCGGCTGCCGGCACGGGTGGCGGCCAGATCGTCTTCGAGGGCACCGTCGAGGGCCTCCGCGTGAGCGACACCGTCACCGGTCGCCACCTCGACGACCGGGCCACCCTGAGGTCGGAGGTGCGCACGCCCACCGGCACCCTCGAGGTGCGTGGCGCCGACACCAACAACCTGCGCGACGTCGACGTCGACATCCCGCTGGGGGTGCTCGTCGTGCTCACCGGGGTGGCCGGATCGGGCAAGAGCTCGCTGGTGCGCGGCTCGGTAGAGGGACGCGAGGGCGTCATCACCGTCGACCAGGCCGCGATCAAGGGCTCGCGCCGCAGCAACCCGGCGACCTACACCGACCTGCTCGAGCCGATCCGCAAGGCCTTCGCCAAGGCCAACGGGGTCAAGCCGGCGCTCTTCAGCTCCAACTCGGAGGGGGCGTGCCCGACCTGCAACGGCGCCGGGGTCATCTTCACCGAGCTCGGGGTCATGGCCACCGTCGAGTCACCCTGCGAGGACTGCGAGGGCCGGCGGTTCCAGGCGGCGGTGCTGGAGTACGAGCTGGGCGGCAAGAACATCGCCGAGGTGCTCGCCATGCCCGTCTCGGAGGCGCACGCCTTCTTCAGCGACGGGGAGGCCAAGGTCCCCGCCGCGGCGACGATCCTGGGCCGCCTCGAAGACGTCGGACTGGGCTACCTCACCCTCGGCCAGCCCCTGACGACGCTCTCGGGCGGCGAGCGGCAGCGGCTCAAGCTCGCCACCCACCTCGGCGAGAAGGGCGGCACCTACATCCTCGACGAGCCGACGACCGGACTGCACCTCGCCGATGTCGAGCAGCTGCTCGGGCTGCTCGACCGTCTCGTCGAGTCGGGCAAGTCGGTCATCGTCATCGAGCACCACCAGGCCGTGATGGCGCACGCCGACTGGATCATCGACCTCGGCC
>CBHRRQ010000151.1:0-10152 GCA_966081555.1 uncultured Terrabacter sp. | reverse complement strand
AGGTCATCTGCGGCACCGACACCCTCGGCGTCGGCATCAACGTGCCGATCCGCACGGTGCTGCTCACCGGCCTGACGAAGTTCGACGGGACGAAGCAGCGGCTGCTCAAGGCGCGGGAGTTCCACCAGATCGTCGGGCGCGCCGGACGGGCCGGGTTCGACGCGCGCGGCTGGGTCGTCGCGCAGGCGCCGGAGCACGTCATCGAGAACCTCCGCGCCGTCGAGAAGGCGGGCGACGACCCCAAGAAGCAGAAGAAGATCCAGCGCAGGAAGGCGCCCGACGGCTTCGTCGGCTGGTCGGAGGAGACCTTCGAGCGCCTCATCGCCGCCGAGCCCGAGCCGCTGCAGCCGCGGCTGCGCGTCTCGCACTCGATGCTCGTCAACCTGCTTGCGCGAGAGGGCAACCCGGTCGCACACGCCGTGCGCCTGCTCTCCGACAACCACCACGAGGCCAAGGACCAGCGTCGACTGCAGCGGCACGCGCTCGTGCTCGCCAAGGAGCTGCTCACCTCGGGCGTCGTCGAGCGGCTCTCGACGGCCGAGTCATCAGGCCGGCGCCACGCGCTCACGATCGACCTCCAGCGCGACTTCGCCCTCAACCAGCCGCTCGCGCCCTTCGCCCTCGCGGTGATGGACACGCTCGACCCCGAGTCCGAGACCTACGCCAAGGACCTCGTGTCGGTCATCGAAGCCATCCTCGAGGACCCGCGCCAGGTGCTGTGGGCGCAGGAGTTCAAGGCCCGCGGCGAGGCGGTCGCGGCGATGAAGCTCGACGGCATCGAGTACGAGGAGCGGATGGAGCGGCTCGAGGAGGTCAGCTGGCCCAAGCCGCTCGCCGACCTGCTCGAGGTGACGCTGGCCGCCTACCGGCAGACGCACCCGTGGATCTCGGCCGACGCGCTCTCGCCCAAGTCGGTGGTCCGCGAGATGTACGAGCGCGGCATGACGTTCAACGAGTTCATCTCGTACTACGGCCTCTCCAGGTCGGAGGGGCTCGTCCTGCGCTACCTCACCGACGCGTACCGGGCCCTACGGCGCACCGTGCCCGAGTCGCACCGCACGGAGGAGCTCGAGGACGTCATCGAGTGGCTCGGCGAGCTCGTGCGCCAGACCGACTCGAGCCTGCTCGACGAGTGGGAGGACCTCGTCAACCCGAGCGAGGCCGTCCTCGCCACCGCCGACGTCGCCCCGCCGGCGCGGCCGATCACGGCCAACGAGCGCGCCTTCACGGTCATGATCCGCAACGCCATGTTCCACCGCGTCGAGCTGGCTGCCCGCGACGAGTGGGAGGCGCTCGGCGATCTCGAGGCCCGCGTCGCCGAGCTCACCGACCCGCCGCAGAAGGTCGCCATGGACGCCGACGCGTGGAACGAGGCCCTCGGCGCGTACTACGACGACCACGACGCCATCGCCACCGACCAGGGCGCCCGCTCCCCCGCGCTGCTGCAGGTCGAGAAGGTGCCCGGCGAGTGGCGGCTACGCCAGGTCGTGGTCGACCCCGACGACGACCGCGACTGGGGCATCACGGCGGTCGTCGACCTGGCTGCGAGCGACGACGTCGGGGCCGCCGTGCTGACCGTGACCGGCTTCGAGCGCCTCGGTGGCTGAGGTCAGGCGCCGGACTCGGCGAGCCGCTTGAGCTCCGCCATGGCGCCCGTCGTCTGGCCGGGCAGCTGGCGCCTGATCATCGGCGTCAGCACCTTGCCCAGACCCTTGGTGTCGATGCTGATGGTGTGCGTCAGTGTCGTCTGGTCGGGCGTCGCACCCGGCGCGACGTCGAAGTCGACGGTGACGTCCATCATCTTGTCGGTGAAGCGGTTGGTCAGCTTGCGGTCCTGCTCGCGCGCGACGACCGAGCCGTCCATGACGCCGGTGCGGCTGCCGTCCTTGTAGTGGTACTTGAGCCGCGTGCCGACGGACGTCGGACCTTCGGAGAGCTTGTCGAGCTGCGTGCAGCGCTTGAGCCACTCAGGCGCGCGCGTGACGTCGTCGAGGATGGCGAAGACCGCTGCGGGAGAGGCGTTCACGGTCTCGGTGTGCGAGTAGTCGGGCATGGGTCCATGCTCCCACCGTGGATAGGTTGGGGAGGTGGATCTGCGAACCCGCCCCTACTCCCACGACGGTGTCCTGGTCGCGCCGGCCGACGCCGGTAACGGCACCGGGGTGCTCGTACTCTCCGGCTCCAGCGGCCGCGTCGAGAAGGATCGGGCGGGCCTGCTCGCCTCGGCCGGCGTGACGGCCGCCCTCACCTATCGCTGGTTCGGCAGCCCGGGCCTGCCCGACGGCATCTGGGAGTACCCCCTCGAGACCTTCGGCACAGCGGTCGACACCCTCGCGGCCGAGTGCGACCGCGTGGTCCTGGTCGGGTCGTCCAAGACCGCCGAGGGCTTCCTGCTGTATGCCGCCGACGACCCACGCGTCGACGCGGTCGTCGCGCTGGCCCCGAGCCACGTCGCCTGGGCCAACGTCGGGCCCGGGCCTGACGGAGCGCTGCGGCCCCAGCACTCCTCGTGGAGCCGTGGGGGTGAGCCCGTCCCGTTCGTCCCGTACGACGACGACGCCGAGGCGGTGGGTGACCCGCCGGCCTTCGCGCCCGTCTATGCGCAGAGCCTGCTCACGGCCGCCGACCTCGTGCCCCGGGCGACCATCGCCGTCGAGCGGTTCTTCGGTGACGTGCTGCTCGTCGCGGGTGGCGACGACCAGGTCTGGCCCGCTGTCGAGTCCGCGCGGGCCATCGAAGCCCGCCGGACGGCATACGCGATGCCCACCAGCGTCGTCACCCACCCCGACGCCGGCCACCGGGTCGTCCTGCCCGGCGAGCAGCCGGCCGGCGGAGGGCAGCGGATGGCGCGCGGCGGCACCGACGCCGCCGACCGCGCCCTCGGTGAGCTGGCGTGGCCGCAGATCCGTCGGGTGCTCGGGCTGCCGCCGGCAGCCTAGGACTACCTCAGGGCCGACAGCGCACCTCCGCCGCTCACGGTTACGCCGTTGTCCCGATGTGGGCGGGCACGCCTCAGAACGACGCTGGAGAGGTCAGCACCACCGACCTCCAAGGACTCGCACCATGTTCCCTCCGCACATCGTCACGGCCCTCCTCGTCGAACGCGAGGCCGACCTGCGCCGCCGCGCCGAGCAAGCGCGGCTACGCCGCCCCGAACCGTGGGATCGACCTGATCTGCCGCTGGAAGCGTCCTCGTGGGTATGTTCTCCAGTGCTCACGGGGACCCCTCGATCGACAGGACACGTGCATGGACTCCACAGACGTCAAGGCCGTCTCGCGGCGGGCCGGTGACCACCCGGCCCTCGAGACGACCGCACGCATCGGCTACGCCGTCAACGGCGTGCTCCACATCGTCATCGGTGCGATCGCCCTGAGGCTCGCATTCGGGTCGAAGGGCTCCAGCGCGGACCAGTCGGGCGCGTTGGGCTCGATGGCCCAGAACGGTTTCGGGGTCTTCGTCCTCTGGGTCGCCGTCGTCGCCTGGCTGGGCCTGGCGATCTGGCAGGTCACCGAGGCGATCTCCGGCGGCCTCGAGATGAGCGACCGCCTCAAGGCGACCGCCAAGGCCGTCGTCTACCTGGCCCTCTCGTGGACCGCCTTCAAGTTCGCGAGCGGCAGCGGCACGTCGAGCAAGAGCCAGTCGGCCGACTTCACGGCCACCCTGATGAAGCAGCCCGCCGGCACCTGGCTCGTCGGTGCGGTCGGTCTCGTCATCATCGGCGTCGGCGTCTACCACGTCGTCAAGGGCTGGAAGCGGAAGTTCCTCGAGGACCTCGAGACCCACCCGAGCCCCTGGACCGTCAAGGCCGGCCGCTTCGGCTACATCGCCAAGGGCGTCGCGCTCGCGATCGTGGGTGGCCTGTTCATCCTCGCGGCCGTGCGGCACAAGCCGAGCGAGGCCCGCGGGCTCGACGGCGCGCTGCGCAACCTGCTCGGCGCGCCCGGTGGCCCGGTGCTGCTCGCGCTCGTGGCCCTCGGCCTCATCGCGTTCGGGGTCTACAGCTTCGGTCGCGCCCGCCACGCGCGCGTCTGACCCCGCTGAAACCGGGTCTGCGAACAGCCCGAAACCCGCCCAATCAGGGCGGGTTTCGGGCTTTTTCGCTCTGTCGTGCATCAGGACGCAGGCTGCGCCCTCTGTGTGGTCACGCATCACGAGTGCAGGAGGGGCACCATGAACACGCATTACCTGAACGAGGCCGTCGCCCGTCAGCGCACCGCCGACCCGAGCCGCCGGACGCGCCGCGCCCAGCGACCCGCCGTCGACTCGCCGACGACTCCGCGCCGCGGGATCGTCCTCGCTCTCGGGTGGCTCACGCGCCCATCGCCGATGCCACGCTCAGCGTGACACGGCCTCGCGGGCCCTCGCGCCCACGCGGCCGCTGTCGGTGCGCCGGCGCAGGTAGTGCCACGCGAGGAGGAAGCACACGACGCCGTTGACGGCCCCGACGAGGATGTCGACGAGGTGGTGCATGCCCCGGTAGAGCCGCGCGTAGGCGACGAGGAACGGGATGATGACGCAGACGGCGGTGACGAGGCGGCGCAGCCAGGCGCGCTCGATGCGCTGCGCCATGAGGGCGAACGTCAGGTAGAGCGCCGTGGCGGCGCCGACGTGGCCGCTCGGGTAGCTCGACGTCGGCGGGGCCGGGTCGAGGTGCGCGACCTTCGGGCGCGGCCGGTCGGCGATGGTCGTCGCGGCGACGAACACGCTGGCCTGCATGGCGATCGCGATGGCGGGCACGACGGCATACCACCACTGCTTGGTGCGCCACCAGATGAGCGCGACCGCGATGACGCAGACACCGATGATGATCTCGGTGTTGCCGATGCGCGACCAGACCATGGTGATCGAGTTCCACAGCTCGGTGCGGCCCGACGCGACGGACCTGCTGATGTCCTCCTCCCACGGCATCCCGCCGAACGGGCCCGTGATGAGGAAGCCGAAGCCGGTGATGAGCGCGAAGAGGACGACGGCCGGGGCGAGCACCCTCAGCGCGGCGTCACGCAAGGCCGACCCAGGGGTCGGCCTGGACGAGTCGATCTCGTAGCGGTGGACGAAGGTGTGGTTCACGGGGTGCCTTTCGCTTGCTCGGGCCCGGACAGTCCCTCTGGCGGAGGGGCGTCGTCCGGGCTCTGGGGGTTCCACCCGAGGTATCCGACGTAGGACGCCGAGCCCAGGCCGATGCCGAAGAGCACACCGGCCAGGACGTCTGAGGGGAAGTGCACGCCGAGGAAGACCCGGTCGAGCGCGGTGATGACGACGTATGCCGTGAGGCCAGCCACCAGCCAGCGACGCGCGGGCCCCGACAGCACCGGCCACAGCAGCAGCGTCAGCACCGTCGCGATCACGGCCGCGTTGGCGGCGTGACCCGACGGGAAGCTGTAGCCGGGAGCGTGCGAGACGGGGTCGCTGACGACGGGACGGGCACGCCGGACGACCTCCTTGAGGACGAGCTGGAGGTTCCAGCCGACCATCATCGTGATGAAGGCCCAGAGACAGCGGGTGGTGAGCTCGCGGTGCCGGCGCCACAGCACGAGGCAGACACCTGACGCGACGATGTAGCCCCACTTCGGCTGGGTCGCCTCCTGCCAGATGAGCAGGGCGGTCTTGAACCACGGGTTGTCGCGGGTGATGTCCGTGGCGCCGATGATGAGACGCTGGTCCAGCTCGATGACCGGCAGGAACTTCTCGCGCGCGATGAAGGCCAGGGCCGTCACCGGCACCGCGAAGGCCAACCCGAACCCGACCGCCTTGAGCAGGCGGCGGACGCGGCCGGGCGGCCGCGTCGAGATGCGGTGCCGGTCAGCCAACGCGTACCACCAGAGAGTCAGGGATGATGCGTGCCGCGAGCGCGCGGTGCGCGCCCACCGGGTCGCCGTCGATCTCGGCCTCGACGGGGCGCTGCGCCTCGACGGTCAGCCGTCCCGCCACGAGTCGGTCGAGGCGCTGGTGCCCGGCGCGGTGACGGGTCGCGACGTCGGCCACGACCGAGGCCCACCCGAACGCGCCGCGAGGGGCGATGACGACCGCGTCGAGCAGGCCGTCGTCGACCTTCGCCTCGGGCATCAGCTCCACGCCGCCCTGCAGGGTGCCGCAGTTGCCGACGATCACGGCGCGAGCGTGCTTCGACACGTCGGAGCGCGAGGCCCCGACGACGCCCTCGCCGCCCTCGGCCCTGACCTCCACCGTGAAGCCGCGACCCGACACCTTCTTGAAGGCGGCCAGCACGTAGGCGACCCAGCCGACGGCCTCCTTCACCTTCTCGTCGGTGTCGGCCATGATCTCGCCGTCGAGCCCGAAGCCGGCCATCACGAGGAAGACCTCCTCGTCGTCGTCGACACCGGCCGGGCTGTCCTTGGTGGCTCGGCTCGACTCCGGCTCGGGCAGGTCGTCGGCGAGGAGCACGGCACCGACGTCGATGCGCCGGTCGCGCCCTTCGACGAGGGTGCGCGCAGCGTCGTCGAGGGATCCGACAGGGACTCCGAGGTTGCGCGCCAGCAGGTTGCCGGTGCCGCCGGGCAGGAGGCCGAGGGCGACGTCCGTGCCGACGAGGGCCGACGCGACCGCGCGAACCGTGCCGTCCCCGCCGAGCGAGGCCACGACGTCGGCGCCGGCCTGGACCGCCTCGCGCGCCTGCTTCTCGCCCGTCTCCTCCGCCGTCGTCTCCACCCACCGCGGCTCGGACCAGCCGTTGTGGGCGCACGCCTTCGCAACCGTCGCCTGCGCGTCGTCGAGGTCGTCGACCCGGAGCGGGTTGTAGACCACGGTGAGGCTGCGCCGGGCGCTGGAGACGTCTGACATGTTCGGATCCTAGGGCTCGGGTCGGAGGGGCGACGGCCGTGAGCTCGACCGGTCAGTGACATACCCGCACCCCCCTTTCAGCGGACCACCAGCCTGCTTCCAGACGACGGTGGACCGACGGCGGTAGCCTCCGGATCGTGCCCACCATCCGGCGCCGCCTCGCCATCGCCGCCCTCGCCGGCGTGCTCGCCGGGATCCTCGCCCCGCTCGGCGCCACCGGCACGCAGCGGGCCCTGCTCGTGCACGGTCTCGCCGGCTTCGTCGTCGGGGGGCTCGTCTTCGCGCTGCCCCTGCTGCTGCACGTGCTCGGTCACGACGCGCCGGCCACTCGCGAGAGGGTGCAGGGCCGCGACGGCGACGCCGCCTGGTACGACGTCGTCGTCATCCTCGTGGGCCTCGCCAGCCTCACCGGCGTCGGCATCCTGCTCGTGGGCGGGCGCCAGCGCGGCACAGAGGCACTCGTCGACGCGCTCGTCGGGGTCGGCGCCGTCGCCGTCGGCTGGCTCTGCGTCCACACCGTCTACGTGCTGCGCTACGCGCGCGTCTACTACGCGAGCCCGCGCCCGCCGATCGACTTCAACCAGGACGAGGACCCGACCTTCTCGGACTTCGCGTACTTCTCCTTCAACCTCGGCATGGCCTACCAGGTCTCCGACACCGACCTGCGCAGCTCCGACATCCGCCGCGTCGTGCTGGGGCACACGATGCTCGCCTACCTCTACGGCACCATCGTCATCGCCTCGACGATCAACCTCGTCGTCGGGCTCGGCGGGAGTCTCGGCTAGCGCCTGCGGCTCAGGACACCCCCAGCCGCGACTTCTCGTCCTTGACCCACAGGCCGAGCAGGCCACCGAAGTGGGCCATGAACGTGTCGCGCTCGTGCGCCGGGTAGGTCGTGACCACCGTGGCGCGCAGGAGGTTCTCGAACGCGTCCGACTGGATCCACTCGAGCACGGCCGTGTCGAGGTGCGGCAGGTGCTTCTCGCACCACGCCCAGTACTTGTCGGTCTCGAAGTACTCGTCGGCGATGCCGAGGTAGGCATCGAGCTTCTGCTCGTCGCTGAGGTCGTCGCGGTCGGCGACGTCGAAGTAGCGGCGCATCTCGAGGTCCATCGGGCCGCGACGGCCGGTGACGACGCAGTACGCCGACCAGCGAACCAGCGCCTTGATCGCCCACGGGAAGTAGTAGTGCAGCGAGGTCACCGCGACGTCGGGGCACGCGTTGGCGTAGTCGATCGGGTAGACGTCGTCGCCCTTGACGAGCATCTCGCAGGAGTTGAACTCCCAGCCGAACATCGCGTTGACGATGCGGCTGATGGCGGCCGCCTGGCGCCCCGCCGACGGCTGCAGGAAGTCGTAGCTGACGGCATACCGGTTGTGCATCGGCTGCTCGGGGCGGAAGTCCATGACCATCGTCTCGGGCCCGATCGAGAGCGCACGCGCGAAGTGGTCGTACTCGACGGTCGACTGGAGGTGCATGAGCATCTCGCCGGAGTCGTCGTAGGCCTTGACGAGGTCCTTCTCGTCGTCGATGCGCGAGACGCCGCGCCAGCCGCCACCGTCGAACGGCTTCATGTACATCGGGTAGCCCAGCTTCTGGGCGATGTGCTTGAGGTCGAACGGGCGGTTGTACTTGGCGCTCGTGTAGGCCCACCGCACGTTGTCGACCGGGTTCTTGTAGGGCACGAGCCACGTCTCCGGCACCTTGAGCCCCAGCCGCATCAGAGCGACGTACGCGCTGTGCTTCTCCATCGACTGGAACGTGAACGGGCTGTTGAGCAGGTACGTGTCGTTCATCAGCGCGGCCTTCTTGAGCCACTCGCGAGGGTGGTAGTACCAGTAGGCCAGGCGGTCGATGACCAGCTCGGTGCGCACCGGCTGGCGCAGGTCGAACGGCTCGATGGTGAGCCGCTCGCTCGTCAGCTCGTGCGTCACCCCGTCGTCGGTCGTGATCGGCCCGACGAGCTTCAGCAGCTCCTCGAAGGCCGTCGGCCAGTCCTCCTCCGCCCCCAGCAGCAGTCCGATCAGGTGGTTACGGGTCTCAGCCATGGGCCTCTCCTGGTCGAGGTTTCGGGTGCCCCGATCCTTGCAGCAGTGTCAACAGGAAGGGGTCGAACGCGGCCTCCCAGTCGCGCCAGTCGTGGCGCCCCGGCAGCTCGTGGAAGGCGGCGTCGTGGCCGGTGCGCCCGAGCACCTCGGCCATCTGCCGGTTGTTGGCGAGGTTGCCCTCGTCGGTGTTGCACGTCATCACGATCCGGGCGCTCGTGCGTCGTCTGCGGGCCCGGCGCACGCGCGTGACGAACGCGGTCACGCGGTTCCAGAACTCGAACTCCTCCTCGTCGTCGACCCGTTTGCGGAAGAACGAGCCCGACTGCAGGAAGAGCGCCCCGAACGTGCCGGGGTGGCACCACTCCGCCTGCAGCGAGGCGAGCGCGCCGAGGCTCGCCCCCATGAGGGTGGGTCTGCCCGCGCTCGCGTATGCCGTGTCGATCGCCGGCAGCACGTGCTGCGTGAGCGCGTCGGCCCAGTCGGGGTTGGCGGCGTAGCGGTCGTTGCGCGCGCCGGGTTCGAGGAGGGCCACGCGGGGGGGCGGGATGCGGCCGGCCTCCGTCGCGGCCCGGGGGGTGGAGACGAGATGGGCACGGCGCGAGTACTCCGGACCGTCGTGCGCGACGAGCAGCGGAAGGGGGTCGTGGCGGCGCGTGCCCACCGGGGTGACGACGGCGAGCTCGACGTCACCCACTGGGGTGCCGGTCACCGTCAGCCTCGTCCGCGCCATGGCCAGACCCTAGGTCGAAGCGGCGACAGCCGGCGACCCGAGCACGTGGCCCGACGATCCCCGCCAGCGAAGACCCTTGCGGCTGAGCCGAATCCGTTGTCCACAGAGCCGCTCCACCTCTTGAAAAGCAGTCGAACATTTGTTCTACTAAAGGCAGTCGATCAGCGCCGAGGGGAGGTGGGCCGTATGCCGTACATCGCGTCGTCGCGAGCCTCCGCCGGCCTGCTCGGTGCCGGCGCCCCTCGCATTCTGGACCTGACGTGGGAGCGAGGCCCTGAGGCCGCGGGCGGCACGCTGCGGCCGGTCATCTCTGTGCTGTCGCCGCGTTGCGTCGGCGAGGTCGAGTACGAGCCAGCCGGGTCGGGCCACTTGTGCGCGGCGGGGGTGGTGCATGAGCGGGTGCGTTCGGTCGAGGTGACTGAGAGCCTGCTGCGGGCGAGTGAGCGGGTGATGGCTCGGGTCGAGGCGCTCGAGGCTGTGAAGGCCCGGGTCGAGGCGGACCTGATCGCTGCCTACGGCGCGTTGCACACGATCGCGGAGCAGCAGGTCGCTGCGCTGCCGGCGGGGTCGTCGC
>CBHRRQ010000150.1:0-10156 GCA_966081555.1 uncultured Terrabacter sp. | reverse complement strand
GCGTAGCCGACCCGGTAGTTCTCGCTGCGCGTGTCGTCGATCGACCACGACAGGTAGTACGTGCCGGCCCGCTTGTGCAGGAACAGTCCCTCGCGGAAGTCGGTGAGGCCGGTGAGCCGCACGATCTTCGCGGGGTCGTACGAGGTCATGTCCGCGTTCAGCGGCACGACATACGCGTTGCCGTTGCCCCAGTAGAGGTAGCTCTGGCCGTCGTCGTCGGTGAAGACCGCCGGGTCGATCGCCTGTCCCCCGTTGGAGTTCGAGGCGACGAGCGGCTTGCCGATCGCGTCGCGGAACGGGCCGGCAGGCGAGTCCGCCACGGCCACACCGACCTTCGCGTCGGCGCAGAAGTACAGGTAGTACTTCCCGTTCTTCTCGATGGCTGCTGGGGCCCAGGCGCGACCGTCGGCCCACGTGACGTCGGGGCCGAGGTCGAGGATGACCGGGTGCTCGGTCCAGTGCACGAGGTCGGTGCTCGACCACGTCTTGAACGTCGTGCCCGACCAGCCGTCGAACCCGTCGGTCGTGGCGTAGATCCAGTACGTGTCGCCGAACCTGACGACGTTCGGGTCGGCGTTGTAGCCCGGCAGCACAGGGCTGCTCATGACGACGGCCCTGACCGTCCAGGCGCGCGTCGAGCCGTCGGCCCCCGTCACCGAGTAGGTCAACCGTGCCGACAAGTCCGGCCTCGACCCGGTGGACCGGCACCCCCCCCCCCACCCCGGCCCGGGCAGGCCCAGCTCGGGTGCCAGGTGCGTGACGTCGGTGCCGGGCCTGACCGGAAGCGCGACCGTGGCGGCCGAGGCATCGATGATCGCCGGCACCTTGAGGGCGTCGAGCTTCACCGACCCGATGACCGTCTCGTTGCCGGGCAGTGCCAGCACCTCCTTGGCCGACAGCCCGCGGTTCCACAGCGTGAACGAGCGGACCGTGCCCTTGAGGTAGCGGTCGCCCGCGTAGAGCGACCGGCCGACGTAGCTCGCCGTCGTGACACCGTCGCCGAGCTGGCCGGGCGTCACGGTGACTCCCGTGTTGCGCGCCACCTCCGACCCGTCGAGGTAGAGGACGGCCGTGCCGCCGGCCAGCGTGTAGGTGAGCGTGTGCCACGACCCGCGGGCCACGTCACGACCGGACGCGGTGTTCTGCTCGGTCGAGTAGTCGCCTCTCGCGATGGCGGTGCGGTAGGCGTTGCCCGTCGCGAAGAGGTAGCCGTTGCCCGCCCCGTTCAGGCTGTTGCCCAGGCCCCACAGGAAGTACGGCGTGGGCTGGCTCGGGTCGATCCACACCTGCGTCGACACGGTCACGGCGTCGAGGCCGGCGAGGAGGTTGTCGGGCAGGTCGACGTAGCCGTTCGTGCCACCGAGCTCGATGCCGTCGGCCGTCCGCGTGGCGTCCCCCTTGACCGACGCGTCGCGCTGGTTGCCCGACGCGTCGGGGACGGCCGTCGCGGTGCCGCCGGCCGCGGAGCCGAAGCGGTAGTCGGCGACGACGCCCTTCTTCGTCGACGCGGCGGCCGTCGGGCCGGTGCGGAGCCGGTCGAGCTCGGCCTTCGTCACGGGCAGCACCGTGCCGTGGCGGGGCCGGCCCGGCAGCTGGTAGTCCTTCGACATCGTGAACTGGCCGGACTCGAGGTCGGTCGTCTCGAAGGGCACGTAGCCGCGGCCGCCGAACTCGTCGATGAAGACGTACCACTTGTCCTCGGTGTTCGACTTGAACACGGTCGGGCCCTCGCCCTGGTTGATGCCGGCGCTCGTCGCCGTCGCCTTGCCGATGCAGTCCTTGACGAAGCCCCAGTCGGTCGAGCGGAGCGACGTCGACTTCTGCTCGAGGATGAACTTGCTGCACGGCGTCGAGGACGAGTTGTTCCGCTCGTCCTTGGTGAACCGGTAGTACGTGTCGCCGTTCTTGATGACCGTCGAGTCGATGACCGAGTAGCCGGGGTCCACCCAGACCTTCGGCTCGCTGAAGGTGCGGAAGTCACGCGTCGTCGCGTACATCATCTTGTTGTACGTGTTGCCCGTGTGCTGCGGGTCGTCGGCGCCGTAGAGCTTGGAGGCCCAGAACACGACGTACGCACCGATGGTGTCGTCGTAGTACGCCTCGGGAGCCCACGTGTTGCCGGCCTCCTTCGGCGAGACGAGGACGTGGCGCTGCTGGCCCCAGTTGACGAGGTCAGTGGACTCCCACACCTCGATGTAGCGGCTGCCGGTGCGCTGGCTGCGGTCCCAGTCACCGTTGCCGTAGATCTTGAGGTCGGTGGCGATGAGGAAGAAGCGGTCGCCCTCGGGGCTGCGGATGACGAACGGGTCGCGCACGCCCTCCTCACCCTCGGTCGAGGTGAGCACCGGCCGGCCGCCGCCCAGCTCGTCCCAGTGCAGCGGGTCGTTGCCACGGCTGGCTGCCAGGTAGATCTGCTCGCCGTCGGCGGACCCCTCGCCGGTGAAGTAGGCGAACGCGTAGCCCTCGAGGGCCTCCTTCTTCGGCGCGGCGAGGACGGTCAGCGTGATGTTGCGCGTCGCCGTCACCGAGCCCAGCGTGGCCCGCACGACGAGTCGTCCCTTGGCGTCCTTGCTGCCGTATGCCGGTCGCGTCACCTCGCCGGTCGCCGTGACCACCTCGGGGTCCTTCGTGGCCCACGAGAGGGTGACGCCGCGCGCGGCGGTCGCGGGGAGGGTGACGTTGCCCCGCACCGCCCCGGCGTCCGGGATGCGCACGTCCGCAAGGGCGTTCGCCACCTTCTGCTCGTCGGTGATGTCCTGGAGGACGGTCACGGTGAACTGCCGCGTCGCGGACGCGGCGGCATACGAGACGGTGGCCGTGAGGGTCACCGTCGCGTTGCCGGTGCCCGGTGCGGGGCGGGTGACGGTCCCGTCGGTCGCGACGACCGACTCGTCGGACGAGGCCCACGTGACGGTGGAGCCGCCGGCGCCCTTGGAAGCGAGCGGCAGGTCGTCGGTGACCGCGGAGGTGTCGCCGAGGTCGAGGGCGGCGGTGTCGGCGGTGACGCGCAGGGCCGCGGTGCGGGCGCCGAGCTGCTTGGCCTCGTCGGGCGTGACGGCCCTGTCGTAGACGCGGAAGTCGCGCACCGAGCCCTTGAGGTAGCGGTCGCTCGTGTAGACAGAGCGACCGAGGTAGTTGGCGGTGGTCGTGCCGCCGCCGATCGAGCCGGGGGTGATGGTGATGCCGGTCTTGCGGGCGACCTCGACGCCGTCCTCGTACAGGATCGCCGTGCCGCCGGCCAGCGTGTAGGTCAAGGTCCGCCACTGGCCGCGGTCGATGTTGCGGCCTGCGGTCGCGGTCTGCTCGGTCGACCAGTTCCCGCTGGCGATCGAGGTGCGGTAGGCGTTGCCGGTCGTGAACAGGTAGCCGTTGCCGGCACCGTTGCTCGTGTTGCCCAGCCCCCAGATGAAGTAGGGCGTCGCTTGGGTCGGGTCGATGCGGACCTGCGTGGAGACCGTGATGTCGGTCAGGCCCCGCATGAGGTTGTCGGGCAGCCGGAGGTGGCCGTTGGCGCCCCCGAGCGCCAGCCCCTCGGCACCGGTCCAGGTCGCGTCCCCGCTGATCGTGGCCGTGCGGCCGTGGCCCGAGGCGTCGGCGACCGTCGTGCCGGTGGACTGGTCGAGCGTGTAGTGGGTGACGAGACCGTCGTCGACGGAGGCCGCGCCGGCCGGCTGCGCCGCTAGGGCGAGCGCGCCGAGGGCGGTGGTGAGCGCCGTGACGAGGGCCATGAGGCCCGCCAGCGGTCGCCTGGTCGTGCGCGTGCGGGCGCGGGGCGCCGACGTTTCGGACATGCCGGTGACTTCCTTGTCGGGCACGCGGCAGGCAGCCGCGAGCGGGGGCAGAGCGTCCGGGTGTCACCGCGCGGCGAGCGCTGAAGCGGCTCGGTCACGGGATGTGAGCGTTAACATAGGCACCGGGCAAAGCGGTGTCAACCGGACCGCCGGAGTGTGGTCCGGCGGTCCGGTTGTCCGCGTCGAGGGCCCCGCGCCCCTACGCCTCCCCCACGGGCTCGAACCAGGCGGCCGCCTCCGGAGCCAGCTCGGCCTCTGCCGTCCTGCTCGTCACGCCGTGCGGCTCGGGCGTCACCGTCCCTGGCTCACTCGTCAGCAGGAGCCGACCCGGCACCCGCACCGGACGCGCGGAGAAGTTGACCAGACAGTGCCAGCCGTCCGACCTCTCGAACCGCAGCACCTCCGGGTCCCCGGTCTCGACCCACGCGAAGTGTTCGTCCCGGACGAGGCTGCGACGCAAGGAGATCGCCTGTCGGTAGAGCTCCAGCGAGCTGCCGGCACGCCCGCTCTGGGACGCGGCGGCATACGCCCTGAACCACGACGGCTGGGGCAGCCACGAGCCGTTGTCACCGAAGCCCAACGACGTGCCCTCGGGAGCCCAGGGCAGGGGAACGCGGCACCCGTCGCGGCCCTTCAGCCGCTGACCGGTGCGCTCGTGGACGGGGTCCTGCAGGGCCTCGCGCGGCAGGTCGGCCGCCTCGAGCAGGCCGAGCTCCTCACCCTGGTAAAGGTAGGCCGAGCCGGGCAGCGCGAGCATCATGACGGTGGCTGCGCGAGCCCGACGAGCCGCGACCTCCGGGTCCAGCGGCACGAGGGTCCCGTCGCTGCTCAGCCACGCGTCGAGGTCGGTGCCGACGGGCAGCGCGTACCGGGTGGCGTGGCGGGGCACGTCGTGGCTCGAGAGCACCCACGTCATCGCCCCGCCGATGGCGGTGTGCTCCTCGACGGAGCGGTCGATGACGGTGCGGAACTGGCCCGGGTGCCACTCGGCCTTGAGCAGCGAGAAGTCGAAGACCTGGCCCAGCTCGTCCGGCCGGCCGTAGAGGTACGTGCGGGTCGAGGTGGGCGTCCACGTCTCGGCCACGGCCATCCGCGGGGGGTCGTACTCGTCGAACACCTTGCGCCACGAGCGGTAGATCTCGTGCACCTCGTCGCGGTCGTAGAGCGGGTCGGACCCGTCGAGCGGCAGCACCCCGTCGAGGTGCGGCTGGCTGCGCAGCGGGTGGGACAGGTCCTTCGCGAGGGAGTGCGCCACGTCGATGCGGAAGCCGTCCACGCCCCGGTCGGCCCAGAAGCGGAGGGTGTCGAGGAAGTACTCGCGTACCTGCTCGTCGTCCCAGTTGAGGTCGGGCTGCTCCCGGGCGAAGAGGTGGCAGTACCACTGGCCGTCGTCGGTGCGCTCCCACGCGGAGCCCCCGAAGTGCGACCGCCAGTCGGCCGGCGGCTCGCTGCCGTCGGGGTCGGCCCCGTCGCGGAAGATGTAGCGCCGCCGCTCGGCCGAGCCGGGACCGGCGCGCAGGGCGTCGAGGAACCACGGGTGCTGGTCCGACGTGTGGTTGGGCACGACGTCGATGATCACCTTGATGCCGCGCTCGTGGGCGTCGGCGACCAGCGCGTCGAAGTCCTCGAGGGTGCCCAGACGAGGGTCGACGTCGCGGTGGTCGGTGATGTCGTAGCCGCCGTCGGCCAGCGGCGAGGGGTAGAAGGGGCTGAGCCAGATCGCGTCGACGCCCAGCGCGGCGAGGTAGGGCAGCCGGCTGCGGACGCCGGGCAGGTCGCCGATGCCGTCGCCGTTCGTGTCGGCGAAGCTGCGCGGGTAGACCTGGTAGACGACGGCAGTGCGCCACCAGTCGCGGTCGGTCGTGGCGCTGGGCGGGGTCATCGACATGGCGGGGATGCTTCCTGTGCGGGTGGGTGTGGTGGCCGGCATGTCGCGATCAGCCCTTGACGGCGCCGGCGAGCATCGCCCGGATGAAGTACTTCTGGAAGACGAGGAAGACCAGGATCGTCGGCGCCATGATGAGCAGCGCACCGGCGTTGAGGAGCACGACGTCGGTCGAGTGGGCACCGACAAACCCCTGGAGCGCGCCGGCCATGGTGCGCTTGTCCGGGTCGTCGATGAGCACGATCGCGAGCAGGAACTGGTTCCACGTGCTGAGGAACATCAGCACTCCCAGGGAGGCCAGCGCAGGGACGGCGAGCGGGAGCTGGATGTGCCGGAACGCCTTCCAGGCGCCGGCGCCGTCGATGGAGCTGGACTCGGCGATCTCGGCGGGCACGGACTGGAAGTGCGTGCGCATCCAGAAGACGGCGAACGGCATGTTGAGCCCGATGAGCGGGAGGATCAGACCGAGCTGGGAGCCCAGCAGTCCGAGCTGCTGCATCTGGTAGTAGAGCGGCACGACGACGATCTCGTAGGGCAGCGTCAGCCCGAGCAGCAGCAGCAGGAAGAAGACGTTGCCGAAGGGGATGCGCAGCTGCGCGATGGCGTAGGCGGCCATGGCGGAGATGAGCATCGCCACGGGCACGACGCCGACCACGAGGATCGCGCTTGAGCGCACGAGGGTCGTGATGTTGGCGATGTTCCACGCGTCGACGAAGTTGTGCCACTGGGGGCTGGTCGGGAACGAGATGCCGGCCGGGGCGGTCCCCTGCGGCTGCAGGGCTGCCGAGAACATCGACAGCAGCGGGAAGACGGAGAAGAGGGCGGCGGCAGCGAGGAGCACGGTCCTGGGCGCGGTGTTGCGCAGCTGGGCGAGCATGGTGATCACTTCTCCCGGAAGAAACGCTGGATGGGCAGGATGACGGCAAGCACGATGAGGCTGAGCACGACGGCCAACGCGGACGACTGGCCGACCCGGTTCTCGGTGAAGGCGAGCTGGTAGACCTGCACGCCCGGCACCTGCGTCGAGTAGCCGGGGCCGCCCTGGGTGGACATGAAGACGACGTCGAAGCTGGCGAGCGCCGCGATGATCGTGATGGTCACGCAGACCCCGATCTCCTGCCGGAGTCCGGGCAGGGTGATGGCGCGGAACTGGTGGTAGCGGTTCGCGCCGTCGAGGGCGGCGGCCTCGTAGAGGCTCGGGTCGATCTTGCCGATGCCGGCCATGAGCAGCAGGGTGCACAGGCCCGTGGCCAGCCAGGTGCCGATGAGCCCGACCGCCGGCAGCGACCACGTGAAGTCGCCGAGCCAGGCGCGGGCGAGGGAGTCGAGCCCGACGGCCCGGAGCAGCTGGTTGACCGCACCGTCCGGGGAGTACATCCACGTCCAGGCGATGGCCGAGGCCGCGCCCGGGATGATCTGCGGGAGGAACATCAGCGTGCGCGCGAGCCCGCCGGCCCACTTCGACCGGATCTCCCTCACGATCGAGGCCACGACGAGCGCCAGCAGGACCGGCAGGAACGTGAAGAAGATGATGAGGATGAACGCGTGCACGATCGACGCGAGCAGCTGGGGCTCGGTGAAGACCCTGGCGTAGTTCTGCAGGCCCACCGGCGTCGAGGTGCTGACGCCGTCCCAGTCGAAGAACGAGTACTGGACAGCCGTCGCGATCGGGTAGAGCTCGAACACGGCATACATGAGCAGGGCCGGAAGGGCGAAGAGCCACCCCGCCCAGCGAGCCCGCGACCTGACGCCGAGGTCCACGCGAGACAGCACGCCGGAGCCGGTCATCGCTTCAGCTCTTCCTCGTAGGTGGACTGCACGTGCCGCACGAACTGCTCGGGCGTCGAGCTGCCGCCGAGGAGGAGCTGGCTCTCGGGGTTCCAAGCGCGGTTCGAGATGCCGGCGGTGGCGTTCTGCACGAAGGGCACCTGGCCGTTGGCGGCGGAGACGTCGGCGAAGGCCTTGCTGACGTCAGTGAGGACCGAGCCGGCCTGGATGCTCGGCGCCTTCTGGTCGGTGCGGCCGCTGGGCATGAAGCCGTTGTCGACGGCGATCTGTCGGGCCTCGTCGCTCGAGAGGAAGTCGAGGAAGGCGGCTGCCGCATCCTTGTGCCGCGACTTCGTCGGGATGCCGAATGCCGTTGCGGCGTCGGACATCGCGGCCACCCGACCGCCCGACGTGGCGGGCGGCATGGGGAAGAAGCCGACCTGCCCCGCCATGGTCTTGTCGAGGTTCGCCGCGTCCCAGTTGCCCCACGGGAAGAACAGCCCCCTGTCGCCGGCGAAGAGCGCGTCCGCCGCCGTGGCGTCGAGGGCGTTGACCGATGCGGGCAGGAGGCCCTCCTTGTTCCACTGCTGCACCTGCCTGGCGGCTGCCACCGCCTGCGGCGTGTCGATGGTGGCGCCAGGGGCGTTGAAGACCCACTTCGACACCGCGTCGGGCCCCATCGAGGAGTTGATGAGCAGCTGGAACGGGAAGACGCCGCCGCCCTCCTTGTTCGCGACGACCATGCCGGTGAGCCCCGCGGCCTTCGCCTTCGTCATGAGCCCCGTGAGCTCGTCGACCGACGCCGGCGGGGTGGTCATGCCGACCCGGGCCGCGAGCTTCTTGTTGTAGTAGAGGCCCGTCATCGTGAAGCCGCTGGCCTTGGCGTAGAGCGACCCCGAGCCGGCGACGCCGTCCTTCTGCCGGAACTGCGCCAGCTGCGATGCGGGCAGCCTGTCCCAGCCGTATGCCGTCGCGTACGCGTCGAGGTTGGTCAGCAGGTTGTTCTTCGTCCCGGCCGTCACGGAGATGACGCGCACGAGGTCGGGCGGGGTGGCCGACGCGATCTGTCGCGGCTGGTTCTGCGTCGTGACGTTGTCGGGGTCGTAGGTCGGGGTGATGGTGACGTTCGGGTGCTTCTTCGTGAAGGCGGCGATGAGCGCGTCGTCGACGGCCTTGAGGCCCTGGCCGTCGTAGAGCCTGAGCGTCACGGGCTGCGAGCCGACCGAGGTGCTGACCGCGGTGGGGGTCGCATCCACTGCCGCTGCGTCGGCCGCGGCAGGCCCGGGGGCCGAGCAGCCGGCGGCGCCGGCCACGGCGAGGGCGCCGAGCACCCCGCCCACTGCGCGACCCGAGCGACGTGAGCGGCGGGAGCCACGGGTGGGACGGTGACCTGAGTACTGCATGGATTCCTCCTGCGCCGTTGAAGGAGCCGGCCACCTCGTGTCGCCGGCCCACCCTCCACCAGAGGAGGGAGGGAAACGCTGGAAACGTTTCCATTCACGAGGGTGACGGCGTGCACCCGGATTTGTCAATGGGCTGTGGCGAAATGCGAGACGACGTGCCAGGGCGCGAAACGACGCCACTCCGAAACTGCCTGTGTTGGGTGGATACGTTTCCAGTGGCATACGGTGGGGGCGTGGAGGACCTCACCGCGTCGCGCAGCACCTCGAAGGTGACGCTCGTCGACATCGCCCGGCTGGCCGGGGTCGGCGTCGGCACCGCCTCGCGCGCCTTGAGCAACGCCAAGAACGTGGCCCCGGCGACCCGCGCACGCGTGCTGCGCGTGGCGGAGGAGCACAACTACGTCGTCTCCCCCGAGGCGTCCAGGCTGGCCAAGGGCAACACCGGCCGCGTCGCCCTCGTCGTCCCGCACCTGTCCCGCTGGTTCTTCGGGTCCGTCGTCGAGGGCCTCGACTCCGTGCTGCGCGAGGCCGAGCTCGACGTGCTGCTCTACCAGGTGGGCGACGCCCGCGACCGGCACGACTTCTTCGACCGGCTGCCCGCCCGGCGCAAGGTCGACGCGGTCGTCGTCATCGGCTTCCAGGTCGAGGACGACGAGCGCACCCGCATGGAGACCATGGGCGTGCACATCGTGGCCGCAGGCGGCCAGTCGGCGGCCTACCCGTCGGTGCACATCGACGACTACGAGGCCAGCCGCCAGGCCGTCGACCACCTGGTCCACCTCGGCCACACGCGCATCGGCATGCTCGAGGCCCTCGACCCCGACCAGCCCCGCCTGAGCGCCACCCGCTCACCCGCCTACCACGACGCGCTCGAACGCGCCGGCATACCGGCGGACCCCACGCTCGTCGTCACCGCGCCCTGGGGCGGGGAACACGGGGCCGCTTCGATGAGCCGGCTGCTCGGGCACGCCGAGCCACCGACCGCGGTGTTCGCCCACTCCGACGAGGTGGCCCTGGGCGCCCTTCGCACCCTGCGACGTGCCGGGCTCCGACCCGGCGACGACGTGTCGGTCGTCGGCATCGACGACCATCCGCTGGCCGAGCTCACCGACCTCACGACCGTCCGCCAGCGACCCACCGAGCAGGGCGTCATCGCCGGCCGGCTGCTCCTCGACCTCCTCGGTGGCGGGGCGGCGCCGAACGCCTCCACGACCCTGCCGACCGAGCTCGTCGTGCGGGGCAGCACCGCGCCGCCGCGGCACCGCTGACCGGAGCGCCGGCGCCTATCGGCGCGCTGACGGGATCGCTGT
>CBHRRQ010000149.1:0-10234 GCA_966081555.1 uncultured Terrabacter sp. | reverse complement strand
ACCTGGATGATGCCGTCGGAGCCCGCGTCGGCGAAGCCCTTGAGGGCGGCGTTCAGCGTCTGCGAGCTCGAGACGTTGATGGCGGGGTACGCGAAGGAGCCGGCCTTCGCGCGGTCGAGCATGTCGGCATACACCTCGGGGGTGGCGATGGGCATTGCGTCTCCTGCTGGGTTGGCGTACGGGAGCTGTGCTGTTGCGATCCAGCGGAAATCCTGCCACGTATGCCGTCACGTGCCCACGGGTGCCCACCCACCGGTGAGCGCTTGCTCAGAGGAGGCGCTGGACGAGCACCGCGAGCGCCCGCCGCTGCTCGCCGGCCTTCCATCCGCTGCCGTCCAGGCTGGCCCACACGACGTGGTCGCCGCGGCGCAGCAGGACGACCTCTGCCGAGCCGGCGCCGTACTGCGAACGGACCGTGCCGACGAGGGCCGCGACGCCGGCCACGGCGGCGGGCTTCGCGCCCGCACACGACCCGAACGCGGCGTGGAGGTACTGGAAGAGCCCGGCCGGGTCGCCCGCGGCGAGGTCGACGAGCGCGAAGGTGACGGCCTTGGTGCCGGCGGAGCTCTCGGGTGGGGCCTGGTTGCCCGCCAGCCTCGGCATCGTGAGGAGGTATCCCTGGACGAGGCGGCGCGCCCCGCTCGCCACGACGAAGGCGTCGGGCAGCAGGCCCGTCCATGGCACGAGGCCACCGCAGAGCGGGTCGGCGGGCAGTTCCCCCGGGCACCGGGCGCGGTCGGCGGCGTCGGCGCCCGGCACGACCTCCTTCGGGTCGGACGAGGCGCTCGACTCGGCCCCTGGGAAGACCGCGTCGAGCGGCAGGCGGCCCTTGCCGGTGAGCGGGCGCGTCGACGTGCACTGGGCCGCCGGGCCGACCGGGGTCATCACAGGCTCGTCAGGGGTGGTGGAGAGGCCGGGGGCCGCGACCGCCGGAGCCGTCGCGGCTCCGGCCACGCGCGTCGGGCCGGGCTTCGGGCCCGACTCCGGACCGGGCACCGTGCACGCGACCAGCACCGAGACCGACAGGGCCATGGCGGCCAGGACCTCGCACCATCCGCGTGCTCGCGTCACGTCACGAGTCTGGCAGGGGCGACGACGTCAGGCTCTCGGGTCGAAGACGTAGGGAGTCGTCGTCGCCACCCGGTGCAGGCCGAGCCGACGCAGAATCGGCTCGCTGTCAGGCGACGCGTCGACGCGCACGTAGTCCTTGCCCCGGTCGAGTCCCAGCCGCGCGCGGTGCAGCAGCGTGGCGCGGTAGAGGCCGCGGCCGCGCCACTCCGGCAGGGTCGAGCCGCCCCAGAGCCCGGTGAACCGGCTGGTGTCGTACTCGGACCGGGCTGCGCAGAGGACCGGTCCCTCGCGCGACTCCTCGACCACCACGACGTCCATCGACCCCGGCTCGACCTGCCAGCGCGGCAGCAACGAGTCGACGACCCACGCCTGCGGCTCGTCCCACACCATCTCGAGCATGGCGGCCATCCGCTCGAAGTCGGCCTCGGAGTCGGCGGCACGCACGACGACACCGTCGGGCAGCTCGATGTCCTGGGCGGCGAGGGGCTCCGCCTCGCCGAGGATGAGCGCCTCGTCGTCCTCGTTGACGAAGCCGGCGCGGACGAGACGCTCGCCGAGGTCGGCCGGCTCGTCGTAGTCGTAGGTCTTCCACTCGACGCGCAGCCCGCGCTCGGCGAAGAAGTCGCGCTGCCGCGCGATGACGGCGTCCCACTGCTCGGGGTCGGGGCCCAGACCGTCGGGGCTCTCGATCATGTTCCAGTGGCCGCCGTCGACCTCGTACTCGCGGCGGACGAGGCCGTCGACCTCGATGGGCCGCGCCGGCGTGCCGACCCGGATCGGTGCACGGGTCTCGTCGTGGAAGATGCGCAGGAGCTCGTCGACGCCGACGGCGGGTGCATCGCTCTGGAACGAAGAGGGGTTCACAGGAACACCCAAGCATGGTCGAATCCGTCTCGTCATGCCTGTTTCCACGCTTTCCGTCCGCGCCGCGGCGGCGCTCGCCGACGCCCGGCCCGTGCCGTTCTGGACCGATCGCCCCGAGCGGCCGGATCCCCGACCCCGGCTGACCGGCGCCGCGCCGCACACCGACCTGCTCGTCGTCGGGGGCGGCTTCACGGGCCTCTGGGCCGCGATCCAGGCCAAGGAGGCCGACCCGTCCCGCGACGTCGTGGTGGTCGAGGCCGGCCGCTTCGGCGACGGGGCGTCGGGCCGCAACGGCGGGTTCCTGGCCCCGTCGCTCACGCACGGTCTCGCGCAGGGCGTGGCCTGCTGGCCCGACGAGATGCCGATGCTCGACCGTCTCGCCGCCGAGAACTTCGCGGGCATCGAGCGGACGCTCACGGCATACGGCATCGAGGCCGACTTCCACGTCCCCGGCGAGCTGACGCTGGCCCTGACCGACCATCAGGTGCCGGCGGTCCGCGAGTCGTACGCGCTGCACCGGGAGCACGGTGTGCCCGTCGAGCTGCTCAACGCCTCGCAGGCCCGCGCGCGCGTCGACTCCCCGCGTTACCTGGCCGGCATGTACGACCCCGAGGTCGCGCTCGTCGACCCCGCCCGCCTCGTGTGGGGGCTGGCCCGCGCCGCCGAAGCTCTCGGCGTGCGCCTCCACGAGCACACGCGTGCAACGGGATTCGACGCCGAGGGCACCGGCGTGCGCGTGCGCCTCGACGACGGCTCGATCCACGCCCAGCGCGTCGTCATCGGCACGAACGCCTCGCAGGGCGTGCTCCGCCGGTTCAGCGCGTGGGTGCTGCCCGTCTACGACCACGTGCTCATGACCGAACCGCTGACCGCCGACCAGCTCGCCGCCATCGGGTGGGAGGGACGCGAGGGACTGACCGACGCCGGCAACCAGTTCCACTACTACAGAAGGACGCTCGACGAACGGGTGCTCTTCGGTGGCTTTGACGCGAACTACCACTTCCCGGGCCGCATCGACCCGTCGCTCGAGCAGTCCGACGCCTCGCACGGCCTGCTCGCCGACCACTTCCTCGACATCTTCCCGCAGCTCGAGGGCATCCGGTTCACGCACCGCTGGGCCGGCGTCATCGACACGACGTCGCGCTTCACGCCCGTCTTCGGCACGGCCCTCGGCGGCCGCATGGCGTACGCCATCGGCTACACCGGTCTCGGCGTCGCCTCGACCCGCTTCGGCGCGGCCGCCGCCCTCGACCTCGTCGACGGCCGGGACACCGAGCTCACCCGACTCGGCATGGTGCGGCGCAAGCCGATCCCCTTCCCTCCAGAGCCGATCCGGTATGCCGCCGTGCGGGCCACGCGCTCGTCGCTCGCTGCCGAGGACCGCACCGGCCGCCGCAACCTGTGGCTGAGGACGCTCGACCGGATCGGCGTCGGCTTCGACTCGTGAGAGCGCGCCGGGTCAGAGGGTGACGAGGTCGGTGGGCCGGGTGTTGAACCGCTCGACGCCCTCGGCGGTGACGGCGACGATGTCCTCGATGCGCGCACCCCAGCGCCCGGTCAGGTAGACGCCGGGCTCGATGCTGAACGTCATGCCCGGCTCGAGCGGCAGGTCGTTGCCCTCGACGACGTAGGGCTCCTCGTGCACGTCGAGCCCGATGCCGTGGCCCGTGCGGTGGATGAAGTGCTCGGCGAGGCCGGCATCGGCGAGCACTGCCCGCGCGGCGCGGTCGACGTCCTGGCACGTCACACCCGGGCGCACGGCGTCGACGGCGGCGCGCTGGGCCGCCTGCAACGCTGCGTAGGCGGTCGCCACGTCGGGCTCGAGAGGCGACCCGACGGCATACGTCCTCGTGCTGTCGGAGTTGTAGCCCGACGGGAGCGGGCCGCCGATGTCGACGACGACGAGGTCGCCCTGCTCGATGACCCGGTCGCTGACGGAGTGGTGCGGGCTGGCGCCGTTCGGACCGGAGCCGACGATGACGAACTCGGCGACGGCATGGCCCTCCTCGACGATCGCCGCGGCGATGTCGGAGGCGACCTCCGCCTCGGTGCGGCCGGCGCGCAGCCACTCGCCGACGCGGGCGTGCACCCGGTCGATCGCGGCGCCGGCGGCGCGCAGCTGTGCCAGCTCGGCCTCGTCCTTGCGCATCCGCAGCTCGCGCAGCACGGGGCCGGCGAGCTGCTGGTCGGTGGCGCCGGCGTCACGCAACCGCAGCAGGTGCAGCGCCGGGAGGAGGTCGCTGACCGCGACCGGCCCGGCGGGCACGCCACCGAGCGCGAGGGCGTACGGGTCCTCGCCGTCGACCCACGTGCGCACCTCCACGCCCAGGTCGGTGAGCGGCACGTCGCGGAGACCGGCGTACTCGAGAGCCGGAGAGACGAACACGGGCGCCACGGAGTCGTCGGCCGGCACCACGAGCGCCGTGAGCCGCTCGAACGACGAGCCGCCGATGCCCGTGAGGTAGCGCAGGTCCGAGCCGGGGGCCACGACGAGCGTCGCGACACCCGCCCGGGCCGCTTGCGCGCGCAGCCGGTCGAGCCGGGATCGCATCGTCGTGACGTCGAGGGTGGAGGGGCTGACGGCCATGCACCGACGCTACCGCCCGGCTGCCCGACCCTCCCCCGCCAGGTGGAGCCGGTGACGTCGGCCGGCTGCCTAGGCTGTGCGCATGGACGGCCGCTGGAGCAGACTCCGCTCCCGGGTGACGGCGTGGTTCGGCGTCGACTCCGACTGGGAGCGCGTGCCGGCCGACTCGGAGCGCACCCGTCGCACCGACACGGGCATCGCTCTCGCGCTGATGCTCTCGGGCCTGCTCGGCATCGAGGTGCTCCGCAGCCTCGACAGCCTCGGCGAGCCGCCGGGCCCGGGTTGGCTCCCCCACCTCGCCGTCGTCGCGGGAACCCTGCCGCTCGTGTGGCGCCGCAGCTACCCGCTCGTCGTCGCCGCCGTCTGCTCGCTGCACTTCCTCGTCGTCGGGCTCACCCTCACCGCCGTCGCCATGTCGTTCTCGATGCAGGTCGTCTACTTCCTCGCCCTCTTCACCGGCGTCGCCTGGGCGCGGGACCGCCGCGCCATGCTCGTCGTCGTCACGGGGGTCGTCGTCGCGATGACGGTGTGGCTCGTCTGGCAGTTCGCCGTCGGCTCCGGCGTCGAGGGGCTGCTCACCGACAACGGCAAGCCCCTCCCCCGCCAGGGACTCTTCTCGCCGCTCGCCGCCTACGTCGTCTACGCCGCCGTGCTCAACTCGGTCTACTTCGGCGGCGCCATCGTCGGCGGCCAGTTCGCCTGGCGCTCGGCGCTGCAGCGCGACCGCGTCGCCGAGCAGGCCGCCACCATCAGCGCCCAGGCCGACGAGCTGCAGCGCCGGGCCGTCATCGAGGAGCGGCTGCGGATCGCGCGGGAGCTGCACGACGTCGTCGCCCACCACGTCTCGGTCATCGGCATCCAGGCAGCCGCCGCGCGCCGCGTGCTGCGCCTCGACCCCGACGCGGCCGAGGGGGCACTCCGCTCGGTCGAGACCTCGTCGCGTGACGCCGTGTCGCAGATGCGCGGACTGCTCGGCACGCTGCGCTCCTCGGACGACGAGGCCGCAGCGGGCACGCGTGCACCCGAGCCGCGGCTCTCCGACGTGCCGGCCCTCGTCGAGCAGTCGACGGGCGCCGGCCTCGATGTCGAGTGCCGGATCGTCGAGGACGCACCGGGCGCCGTCGCCGCGGTTCCCGACCCCGTCGGCCTCTCCCTCTACCGCACCGTCCAGGAGGCGCTGTCCAACGTGCGTCGACATTCGACAGCCTCTGCTGCAACGGTTTTCGTGCGCGTCGACCGGCGCGGTGAGCCAGGCTTCGCCCACGGCTACGCGGAGGTCGAGGTCCTCGACACGGGCAACCCCAGGTCGGGCACGTCCGGCACCGGGCTCGGTCTGCTCGGCGTCCGCGAGCGGCTCTCGACGCACGGGGGCGTCAGCGAGATCGGTCCCCGCGTGACGGGCGGCTACCGCGTGCGGGTGCGTATGCCGCTGCCCGAGGAGGCCACGTGACCCGCATCCTGCTCGTCGACGACCAGAAGCTCGTCCGTTCCGGCTTCGCGCTCATCCTCTCGGTCGAGCCCGACCTCGAGGTGGTCGGCGAGGCGAGCGACGGCGAGGAGGCGGTGCGGCTCACGAGGGAGCTGCGCCCCGACATCGTGCTCATGGACGTGCAGATGCCGGTGATGGACGGCATCGAGGCGACCCGGCTGGTCGTCGCCGACGACCTCGCGAAGGTCGTCATCCTCACGACCTTCGACCGCGACGACTACGTCTACGCCGGGCTCTCCGCCGGCGCGAGCGGCTTCCTGCTCAAGAACGCCGACGCCGAGCACCTCGTCGAGGCGGTGCGCGCGGTCGCCGACGGCCACGCGCTGCTCGCGCCCGAGGTGACGCGTCGCGTCATCGAGAGGATGACCACCGGAGCCGAGCCGGCGCACCTCGGCGCCTCCGGGCCCGGGGCGCCGGGCGGCCGGGGGCAGCGCAGGGGCGGCCAGGCCGACCAGCGGCTCGACTCGCTCACGCCGCGCGAGCTCGAGGTGCTGGGCCTCGTCGGCCGCGGCCTCTCCAACGCCGAGATCGCCGCACGCCTCTTCGTCGGCGAGGCCACCGTCAAGACGCACCTGTCGAACGTCTTCAGCAAGCTGCACCTGCGCGACCGGGTGCAGGCCGTCGTGCTGGCCTACGAGGCAGGCCTCATTCTGCCGGGGAAGGCCGAGGATCAGCCGCCCGGGTGATCCGCACGAGCACCTGCCGCGGCTAGCGTCGAGGACATGATGCGGGACGAGCACGACCACGGGGAACCGACCGCGACAACCCGATCCGCGAAACCGGCGAGGCCGGCGAGCGCCGGGGTGTCCACGGCGGACATCGAGGTGCGCCACTTGACGCGGACCTTCGGCGACGTGCGCGCCGTCGACGACGTGAGCTTCACGGTCGAGTCCGGGCTGCTCACCGGCTTCGTCGGCGGCAACGGCGCCGGCAAGACCACGACGATGCGCATGGTCATGGGGGTGCTCGCCCCGTCCGGCGGCGAGGTGCTCTGGGACGGGCGCCCGATCACCGCCACCGACCGGAGGTCCTTCGGCTACATGCCGGAGGAGCGTGGCCTCTACCCCAAGCAGCCCGTGCTCGACCAGCTCGTCTACCTGGGGCGGCTGAGGGGCCTCGGTGCATCGGCTGCCCGTCAGTCGGTCACGGCGCACCTCGAGCGCCTCGGGCTCGCCGACCGGGCCCGCGACCACGTCGAGAAGCTGTCGCTCGGCAACCAGCAGCGGGTGCAGATCATCGCCGCCCTCATGGGCCGGCCGACCGCGCTGGTGCTCGACGAGCCGTTCAGCGGCCTGGACCCGGTCGCCGTCGACAGCATGGCCGACCTGCTGCGGGAGCACACCTCCCGCGGGGTGCCGGTGCTCTTCTCCTCGCACCAGCTCGACCTCGTCGAGCGGCTCTGCGAGCGCCTCGTCGTGCTCGCCCGCGGCCGGGTGGTCGCGTCGGGCACCCCCGAGCACCTGCGCAGCCGATCGGTGCTGCGCCACCGGCTCGTCCTGTCGGGCGACGCGGGATGGGTGCGTGGTGTCGCCGGGGTGCACGCCGTCGACGTCGAGGGGCACACGGCCCTGCTCGAGGTCGTCGAGCCGGCGGCCGAGCGCCGCCTCCTGGAGGAGGCGCTGCGCCGCGGCGACGTGCACGAGTTCTCCCCCCAGCGGCCGAGCCTGGCCCAGATCTACCGCGAGGTGACGGCATGACCACGACCCAGCACCGGCCGCCGTTCGACCAGCCCGACCCCCCGGGCGACGCGACACCGCCCGCCCCGGAGGCGCACGAGCTGGGCGGCACCGAGAGGCCCTGGCTCATCGTCGCCCTCCGCGAGATCGTCGTGCGGCTGACGAACCGGGCCTTCCTCGTCTCGACCCTCGTGACGCTCGTCTTCATCGCCGGCTACGGCGCCTTCTCGGTGTGGCAGTCCGGCCGCACGACGACGTGGACCGTCGCGGTCACCGACAGCGCCGCGGCGCGACTCGTCGGGCAGGCTGCCACGAAGGCGCACGCCGACGACGACAAGGTGGTCATCGAGCCGCGCACCGTGAGCGGCGAGTCCGCCGCCAAGGCGCTCGTCGAGGCCGGTGACGCAGCGGCCTGGCTGCACCAGAACCCCTCGGGCGGCTGGACGCTCACGTCATCCGACGAGGCCGACAACGGCATGGTCGTCCCGCTCGAGACGGCGGTGCGCAGCGACGCGCTCGCAACCAACGCCGCCGCCGCCGGAACGACCGTCCAGGCGCTCGAGCGCGGCTCCACCCTCACGACGAACCAGTTCGACGGCCAGCAGGGCTCGGGCGGCTTCGTCAAGGGCGCCACCTTCGCCTTCGCCCTGCTCTTCCTCATGGCGGCCATGATGTTCGGTCAGCAGATCGCCGCCAGCGTCGTCGAGGAGAAGCAGTCGCGGCTCGTCGAGATCCTCGTGACCGCCATCCCGCTGCGTGCCCTGCTCGCCGGCAAGATCGTCGGCAACTCGGTCATCGCCCTGGGTCAGGTGCTGCTGTTCGCCGGGGTGGGTCTGGTCGCGGTGTCGTTCACCGACATGGCGAAGCTGCTGCCGACCCTCTCGACGGCGGTCGTCTGGTTCGTCCTCTTCTTCGCCGTCGGCTTCTTCGCCCTCGCCTGCCTCTTCGCCGTCGCCGGCGCGCTCGCCTCGCGCACCGAGGACCTGCAGTCGACGACCGCCCCGATGACCACGGTCCTCATGCTCGTCTACGTGCTCAGCTTCGGGCTCAGCGGCACGGCCCTCAAGGTCGCCTCGTTCGTGCCGGTCGCGTCGGTGGTCTCGATGCCGGGCCGCATCCTGGCCGGTGACACGGCGTGGTGGGAGCCGCCGCTGGCCCTCGTCGTCATGGCGGGCTTCTCGGTGGCCACGATCGTGCTGAGCGAGCGGATCTACCGTCGCTCGCTGCTGCAGACGCGCGGTCGGGTGTCGTGGAAGCAGGCTTTCACCGCCACCGACTGAGGCACACCCCCTGCGCGCTCGAAATGCCGTGTATGCCGGCTTTGTCCGACACGCCTGCCCGCTCCTTACGCCCTACCGACACAGTCCAGACCGATCCTTGCCGAGTCCTGACCTGGAACCGCAGCGAAGGCGTCGCGGTCGGCCTAGCGTTGAGGAGCCCGGTGAGTGCTGGGTCATGAAGGACGTCGCGGCGGTCGCTCCCTCCGTTCGCGACGAGCGGGCCCCGGCCGCCGGATGCGTCGGGGCCTGCTCATGTCCGGGCGGCGCGGGCCGGCACCGGCTGTGGCGGGGGCGGCCCGACGTAGCGCGCCGCCGGCCGGATGATCTTCGGGTCCCGGCTCTGCTCGAGCACGTTCGCCGTCCAGCCGATGACCCGCGCCACGCAGAAGGTCGGCGTGAACATCGACGGGTCGAGCCCGGCGAGCTTCATCACGACACCGGCGTAGAACTCGACGTTGGCATGCAGCTCACGGCCCGGCTTGAGCTCCGCGAGCGTCGCCTCGACGGCGTCCTCGACCCCCACGGCGAGGTCGACGAGGGGGTCGTCCCAGCCGCGCGCGATCGCCTTGAGCATCTCCGAGCGCGGGTCGCGGGTGCGGTAGACGGCGTGGCCGAAGCCCATGATCCGGTCGCCTGCGTCCACCCTCGACCGCACCCACCCCTCGGCGCGGTCGAGGGAGCCGATCTCGTCGAGCGCCTCGAGGGCGCGGCTGGGGGCGCCGCCGTGCTTGGGCCCCGAGAACGACCCGATGGCGCCGACGAGACAGGCTGCGAGGTCGGCTCCGGTGCTGGCGATGACCCGCGCCGTGAAGGTCGAGGCGTTGAAGCCGTGGTCGATCGTCGCGACGAGGTACTGCTCGACCGCCCTCACGTCCTTCGCCGCCGGCCGCTCACCGGTCACCATCCGGAGGTAGTCCTCCGTGTGGCCCAGCGCCGGGTCGGCGGGGACGGGCTCGAGCCCGTGGTGCAGCCGGTGGGCCGCCGCGAGGATGGTCGGGGTGATCGCGGCCGCGGCCATCGCGGCCGCCGAGCGTTCGTCCTCGTCGCTGTCGTAGAGGGTGCGCAGGCCCGCGACCCCGCCCCATGCGGACAGGGCCGTGCGCAGCACCTGGAGCGAGTCGGTGGTCGTCGCGCAGATGGCGGGGAGCAGCTCGGCGAGACCCGGCGGCAGCACGCGCAGGCGGCCGATCTCGGCACGGAAGGTCGCGAGCTCGGAGTCGGTCGGCAGGTGGCCGTTGAAGAGCAGGTGCCAGGCCTCCTCGACGCC
>CBHRRQ010000148.1:0-10260 GCA_966081555.1 uncultured Terrabacter sp. | reverse complement strand
CAGGAGCTCATCGCCGACGAGCCGTGGGGTGACGCTCGTGGCTTCCGGTTCGGCACGCTGGGTCTCCCCGGCACGAACGAGGTCGTCGGCATCCCTCTGCACGGCCACCGCTACGACGTGACCGCGGGCACGAACACGACGCTGCTCAAGGAGGACGGGCACCTCGTGTTCCAGGCAGTCGGCGGCCGGGTCGTCGTGCGCGATTTCGTCTACGACGGCACGTCGGCGACGTTCTCCGTCAAGGCAGACAAGCCGACGCGTCTGTCCCTGCAGCCTCGAGGAGGTGGCAAGCCTAAGGTCGTCTCGGTCCCCGCGGGAACGACGTCTGTGACGCTCTGACCCCGAGCAGACCGCCGCGATCGAGAGAACAGTTCGTCACCTCCGGAGGTGGCGAACTGTTCTCTCGATCAACTCCGCCGTGACGGAGCCTTCTCTCGATCGGTCAGGGGGTGACGCGGCCCTGCTCGAAGAGGCGCGGGATGCGGTGGTTCGCGACGATGCGGTCGTCGGGGTCGTACGCCGAGCGGATCCCCTTGAGCTGCAGCCACGCCGACTCGCCGTAGCCCGTACGGGCGTCGACCTCGTTCTCGGCGAAGTTGAGGTAGCTGCGCCCCGTCGACCACGGCTCGAGCGAGCCGGTGAACCGTCGCGCGTCGAGCTCGCCCTGCGCCGCCATCTCGGGTGTCGCCGCGATCGCGCACGCGAAGGCCGCGTATGCCGCATCGATCGTCGCGAGGGCGCCGTGCCCTTCGGGGGCACGCCCCAGGGCGCCACCGAGCTGGCGCAGCTCGGCCACGAGCAGTGAGGACGTGGAGCCCGGTCCCACCTGCTCGAGGATCGTGTCGACCGTGTTGTCGGCGAGCTCGCCGATCAGCGTGCCGTCCGACACAGCGGGCGTCGGACCCTCCGGGTCCATGTGCAGCCGGGTCAGCGCGCGGGCCGGAACCCGGTCGAACGTGTCGATCTCGGGCCCGAGCCCGCGCAGCAGGGCGAGGGTCGAGCGGGCCTCGGCGTCGCAGCCCAGCACGGCACCGTCGATGACGACGAGCGATCGACCCCGCAGCGGTGCCGGGATGTCGGGCAGGGGCGGCAGGTTGAGGAAGCGGAAAGCCGTCGTCACCGCGTCGGGCGCCTCGGGCGCCCAGTCGGCCCATCGACGCAGCACGCGCTCGGCCTGTTCGCGGTCCCAGACGAGCATGCCGGCATACGCCGTCTCGATCGGGTAGAGGCGGAACTCGAGCGCCGTGACGACGCCGAAGTTGCCGCCGCCACCACGCAGCGCCCAGAAGAGCTCGCGGTTCTCGGTGGCGTCCGCGCGCACGTGCTCGCCGTCGGCGAGGACGAGCTCGACGGCCGTCAGGCTGTTCGCGGCCAGACCGAGCTTGCGCGCGTACCAGCCGATGCCTCCGCCGAGGGTGTAGCCGGCGATGCCGACGTCGGGCGAGCTGCCGTGGAGGGCGGCGAGGCCCTGGTCGGCGGCCGGCTCGGTCGCGTCCATCCAGATGGCGCCACCCTCGACGCGGGCGATGCGGCGCGTCGCGTCGATGCTCACTCCACGCATCTGGTCGGTGCGGACGACGACGACGTCGTCGAGGCCCTGGGCCGCGAGCGGGCCGGCGTTGTGGCCCGTGCTCTGCGGCGCGATGCGCAGCCCGGCAGCGGCCGCGGCGCGGACGACGGCCTGCACGTCGGAGACGGTGCGCGGTCGCGCGACCGCGGCGGGTCGCTGGTCGACCGCGACGTTCCACGGCAGGCGGGCCGCGTCGTAGCCGGGGTCACCGGGGAGGTGGACGTCACCGTCGCAGAGCCCGGCGAGGCTGGTGGCCCGTCGGGCGGTGGGGGTGAGGATGGTCGTCATGTGCATCTCCTGTTCGGGGTCGCCCCGTTGGTGGGCGCGAGTGTTCAGAGGCCCGAACGGGTGGCCAGATACATGGAGCGCGAAAGATCCGTTTCGTCCCAGCAGCACTGGGCCGCAACCGGATCCAGTCCGAGCAGTTTGGGCCGTTTGGTGACCGCTGCCTGATGGTGTCCCGAGTCGGCTGCAGCGGTCAGCGGTCGGTGAAGGCCCAGTCGAGGCCGTCCTGGCCCCGGTCGTCGAAGGCGGGGTCCCGGCGCAGGCCGATCTTCGTCGCGACCCCCTGGCTGGCTGAGTTCGCGGGGCGGATGCGGGCGACGACGGTGGCGGTGGGAAGCGACCCGTGCGCCCAGTTCACAAGGGCGGCCGTCGCCTCGGTGGCGTAGCCCTGCCCCCAGACCGACGGATGGAAGCGGTACATGAGGTTGAGCACCTGCGTCTCGTGGATCGTCATCCACCGCAGCCCGCAGGTGCCGACCAGCCGTCGGTCTGCTCCGGCAGCAGGCGCACGGGCTGCCGGGGCACCTCGGCACTGTACTGACGGTGGCCGGGTGCATGCTGGGGAGGTGGACGACGCGACGAGGGACCCTGCCCGCGACCTGCTGCTCGACGGCTTCGGCCGCATCCGTGACGGCGTGCCGGAGGTCGTCGACGGACTGTCCGAGGACGAGCTGCTGTGGCGCCCCGACGCCGATGCCAACCACATCGCCTGGCTCGTCTGGCACCTCGCCCGGCAGCAGGACGATCAGGTCACCCACCTCGCCGGCGCCGACTCGTCCGTGTGGCTCGGTGACGGCTGGTTCGACCGGTTCGGCCTGCCCTACCCGCGCGACGCGCACGGCTGGAGCATGACCTCGGCCGACGTCGGCCGGTTCACCGTCGCCGACCCGGGCCTCTTCGCGGGCTACCAGCAGGCGGTGCACGAGCGCACGGTCACGTACGTCGGGGGGCTCGACGCGGCGGCATACGGCAGGGTGATCGACCGGCACTGGGACCCGCCCGTCACCGTCGGCGTGCGGGTCGTCTCGGTGCTCGACGACGCGGCGAAGCACCTCGGACAGGCCGAGTACGTGCGTGGTCTCGTCGAGCGCCGCCGCTGAGGCGCGCACGACGAAGCACGCCCGGCACGGCAGCACCAGCAGCCACGGAGGTCACACGGACGCTGTGACTCCTGCGAACAGGGGGGTCGTTCGGGCTTGCGAGGCTCCCGGTGACCGCGTGGCGTGCAACTCACGGCAAGCACGCCCGGAGCACAGGTTGGCGTGTGACCATGGAGGTGATGACCACCTGCGTCCTGAATGTCCCAGCCGCCGTCGCGCCGCCCGCCGACGGCGTCGCTGCGCGTCCGGGGCGCGCGGCCTACCGCCCCCACCGGCTGACCCACCGCCGCGCCGAGGCACTGGCCCACGAGGCCACCCGTCGCCGGCGGCTGGCGCTCATCGCGAAGGGGCGGCGCGCCCGCCTGGCGGCGACGGTGGTCGTCGTCTTCGCCCTCGCCGGCGTCAACGTCGCCAACCACGTGCTCGGCTGGGACACGATGTGGCTCGGCCCGGTCGGCGCCGTCGCGCTGCTGGCCTTCGCCCGGTGGCAGGGCCTCACCTGGCACCAGCTCGGCCTCGCCCGTCACACGCACGCCCGCGGCATCCGGTGGGGCCTCGGTGTCATCGGGGTCGTCGCGATGGTCTACCTCGCCGGCATCCTCATGCCGTCCACCCGCACGGCGTTCCTCGACGCGCGCTACCACCTGCCGCCCGCGGGGGCGCTGCTCACGGCCTTCGTCATGATCCCCGTCGGCACGATCCTGCTCGAGGAGGTCGCCTTCCGTTCCGTGCTGTGGGGCTTCCTCTCTCGGCACGCCCGCATGTGGCAGGTGCTCGTGGCCTCCTCGGCACTCTTCGGCCTCTGGCACGTCTTCCCGGCGATGGCGTCGGCCACCGGCAACGAGGCCATCGGCAGCGCGGTCGCGGCCCTCGGCCCCTTCGCCAAGGTCGCTGTCGTCGGCGGCACGGTCGTGTTCACCGCTCTCGGTGGCGTGCTCGCCGGTGAGCTGCGCCGCCGCAGCGGCAGCATCTTCGCCAGCGTCGGCATGCACTGGGCCACGAACTCCCTCGGCGTCCTCTTCGGCGTGCTCGCCTGGCGACTCGCCTCCTGAGCGGACCCGATCACCGATGGTCGCCGGCGCCGACGTCCCCGACGAGTTCGACGTCTACACCGTGGTGCTGCTGCGTCGCCCCGCCGAGGCGCCCGAGCTGACCGACGCCGAGCTCGGTGACCTCCAGCTGCGGCACCTCGCCTACCGGGCCCAGCTCGCGCGCGACGGGCTCACCGTGGCCAACGGCCCCTTCGACGAGCAGAGCGACCCCGCCTACCGAGGGATGTCGGTCTTCTCCTGCGGCCCCGACGAGGCCGCCCGGCTCACCGATGCCGACCCGTCGGTCGTCGCGGGGCGTCTGGCCTACGACGTCATGGAGTGGTGGGTCGCGGCCGGTTCCATCGACTTCCCGCGCGCCGGCAGGCCGGTCGGCGAACGCCGCCGGATGGACGGGGACTGACCCGCCCGTGGCCGCACCACCCGCAGACCCGCTGGTCGTGCTCCTGCCGAGCCCGCTCCTCGGGCCCGCCGTGTGGGAGCCCGTCGCCGAGCAGCTGCGCGGGGCCGGCTGGTCCGTGGCCATATGCCGTCAGGGTGCGCCGGTCACCACCGGCGCCGACGCCCTGGCGGGCTTCCTCGACGCCGTGCCGGCAGGCCGCCCGGTCGTGCTCGTGCCACACAGCAACGCGGGGCTCTTCGCGCCCGAGATCGCCGGGCGGCGCGACGTCGTGGGGACGGTCTTCGTCGACGCCGCCCTCCCGCCGCGTGTTGTCGCGTCCGAGATCCCGCCCGAGATCCCGCCCGAGATCGCGCCCGAAATCGCGCCCGGGTCGTCAGGGCACACCGAACGCGCGATCTCGCGCCCGACCAGGGGCGAGGTGCCGCTTGCACCGCCCGGGTTCCTCGGCTTCCTCGACGGGCTCGCCGACGCTGACGGCATGCTGCCGCCGTGGTCCCGGTGGTGGCCCGAGGCCGACGTCGACGTGCTCTTCCCCGACCGGGCCACCCGGCTCCGGGTCGAGCAGGAGCAGCAGCGCCTGCCGCTCGCGTACTTCCACGACACCATCGCCGTGCCCGCCGGCTGGACGGACGCGCCCAATGCGTACCTCGCCTTCGGTGACACCTACGCCGACGAGCGGCGCCTGGCCGGGGAGTGGGGCTGGCCGGTGACCACCCTGACCGGCGAGCACCTGCACCAGCTCGTCTCACCCACCGACGTGGCTGCGGCGCTGACGACGCTGCTCGCCGAGCTCGCGATCCGCGCTCGGGCGTAGTCCGGCGACGCGGGACCCGACCGCCGCCCGAGCCCTGCGAGACTGGCGCCATGGACGGCCTCACCATCCGCGCCGCGCGGCCCGAGGACTACGAGCCGCTCGGCCACCTCACCGCGACCGCCTACCTCGACGACGGCCTGCTCGACTTCGGCGCCGACGACCCCTACCTCGACGTGCTCCGCGACGTGCGGCACCGGGCCGAGCACGCCGAGGTGCTCGTCGCGGTGGATGCCGACGGCACGGTGCTCGGTGGCGTCGCCTTCGTCGGCGGACCCGGCCCCTTCGCCAACATCGCGAGCGACGACGAGGCGGAGTTCCGCACGCTGGCCGTCGCCCCGAGCGGGCGTGGACGAGGCGTCGGGGCGGCCCTCGTGCGCGAGTGCGTCGAGCGGGCCCGCGACCTGGGGCGTGAGCGCGTCGTGCTCTCGACGCAGCCGATGATGCACGCCGCGCACCGCCTCTACGAGCGGTTCGGCTTCGTGCGGGTGCCCGAGCGCGACTGGTCGCCGGTCCCGGGCACCGCGCTCCTCGTCTACGCGCTCGACCTCGCCCGCGCCTGAGCAGCCGCCCGCGACCGGACGACGAGGTCGCGCACCGCAGCGACGATGGTCGGGTCTAGCTCGACGTGCGCCTCGAGCAGCGCGAGCAGTGTCTGCGCGGCGAGCCAGTTGCGCTCGTAGCCGGGCACGAGGTCGGCGAGCGGCAGCAGGTCCGGTCCGAACCGTCGCTCCACGCCGCGGTCGACGACGAAGACGTCCTGCACGTCGCCCGTGCCGAGTCCGAGGTGGCCGAGCACGGTGATCCAGCGGTCGACGGCATACCCCTGGATGAAGCGGGTCGCCGTCAGGCGCTCGCCGCGCAGGTCGCGGTGCAGCCCGACGTAGAGATTGGTGATCGCCTCACCGACCTGGTGCTCGAGTGGGTCCGGCTGCGGCACGGGCACCTTCGGCACCTCGAGCCCGGCAGGTGCATCGGCCCGACTCCAGTGGAGGCGGCCCGGCGGGTAGCCGGCGGTGTCCATCTCGGCGAGGGAGAAGACCGCGTACTCCGCGAAGAGGCCGCCCTCGAGGAGCGCCTTGCGGCCGGCGCGGCTGTTCTCGAACGACCACACGACCGGCTGCGCCGCCTCGAGCCAGTCGATGTCGGTGAGGTAGCGGTCTCGCGCGGCCGCGTCGTCGACGACGACGAAGAAGTCCGCGTCGGAGTGCTCGTCGAGGCGGTGCAGGTCACGGCCGACCGAGCCGAGACCGAGCAGGGCCACGGCGTCGCCGCGCTGCTCGAGCACGGCGCCGAGGCGGTCGAGGAAGGCCAGCAGGCGCTGGGGGACGGTGGGCGCGGTGGTGCTCGACGGCATACGTCGTCTCCTTGTCGGTCATGAGGTGCCATGAGGTGGAGTCGACGTTTCAGCCCGCCCGAGAGCTCGTCGGGGTCGCGACAGCCGCAGCGTATGCCGGGTGGCGGGGCCGGGGGAAGGGGGTGCCTCGCATCCAGAGGCATCGGGACGGCGTGTCGCCGGCGTCGCCGTGGCAGGCTGGGCGGGTGCCCGTGACCATCGAGGACGTGCGCCGAGTCGCCGAGCAGCTGCCGCGCTCCTACGAGGTGCTGGTCCGCGACCGCGTGAAGTTCCGCGTCGGCAAGATCGTCTGGCTCGCGTTCTCGGCCGACGAGACCGAGATGGGCTTCGCGTTCCCGAAGGAGGAGCGGGAGGTGCTCGTGGCGAGCGAGCCCGACGTGTTCCTCATGCCCCGCCGCTCCGACCTGCGGTTCAACTGGGTCGAGGTGCGGCTCGACGCGCTCGACGAGACGCGCATGCGTGAGATCGTCGTCGACGCCTGGCGCATGGTCGTGCCGAAGACGGTGGCGCTGGCGCAGGCCGACTGACCCGACGCGGTGCGGGCCCGCCGCCTCACCGCGCGGGCGCGCTAGCCGATGCGGTAGGCGACGGAGGTGCGCGGGCCGCGCTCGGCCACGCCCCGCTCGATGCAGAACTCGTTGCCCTCGGGGTCTGCGAGGGTCACCCAGCCGGTGCCGTCGTCCTTGCGGTGGTCGCCGGTGATGGTCGCGCCGGCCTCGAGCGCCCGGTCGACGGCCTCGTCACGAGTGCCCTCGTCGGGTGCGACGTCGAGGTGCAGCCGGTTCTTGGCCGTCTTGCCCTCGGGCACCGGGATGAAGAGCATGCCCATGCCCGGGTGCGGGAAGGACGGGGCGACCACGACCTCGGGGTCGTCGTCGTAGTAGACGTTCCAGCCGAGCAGGTTCGCCCAGAACGTGCCGAGCGCGCGAGCGTCGGCGCAGTCGAAGGTGATGTTGTGGATCGTGAGCGGCATGGTGCGAGCGTGGTCCGGATCGGCTTGCGCCGCAACCCTTTTGCGTATGCCGGATGGCTGGGGACGGCGCCTCGAGGCGTGGTGGAGGCGTGGTGGAGGCGTGGCCCGCCGCCGGTTGGTGCGAAGTCACCGCGAGGTCAGGGTCAAGGCACAGCAGGTGCACAGCGGCGGTCGCGACGGTGGATCCAGTCCCACTGAAGGAGACCCCCGATGAACCCCCTCCCCCGAGCCCTCCGCCGCGCCCGACTCATGACCGCCGGCGCCCTCACCGCCTCGACACTCCTCGTCGGCGCGATCGGCATCCACCTCGCCGACACCCAGGCGCAGACGGTGGCGGCCTCCACCGGATCGAGCACCGGAACCTCCAGCAGCTCGAGCGGCTCCGACGACACGTCCGCGGCGACGAGCCAGTCGGGACCGAGCTCCGACTCGAGCTCCTCCGACGACTCGACCAGCTCTGACACGACCGGCTTCGCGGCGGTCGCTCCCATGGCCAACGGCAACGGCCAGGCCCAGACCAGCTCGGGCGGCTCGTGATGAGCACGCTGACGACCAATCCGGCTCCCGCCACGACGAGCATCCCGGCGTCGACCACCAGAGCCGTGACGTTCGGCGCCATCGGCACGACGAACACGATCGTGGTGACCGAGCCCGAGACCATGGATGCCGCGGTCGCGATCGCCCAAAGTCACCTGGCAGAGCTCGACCGGGCTGTGAGCCGTTTCCGCCCCGACTCGGAGGTGAGCCTGCTCGCCGCCCGGGCCCGGCGGGCGCCGGCCGAGGCCTTCGTGTCGCCCACGTTCGCGGCATACCTGCAGGCGGCCCTGGGCGTCGCGCGCCTCACCGGCGGCCTCGTCGACCCGACGGTCGGCTCGGCCCTCGTCGCGGGCGGCTACGACGACGACCTCGCCGTCGTGCGAGCCCGACGCGACTTCCACCAGACGCGGATCGGCAGCGTGCCGCACTGGCACACCGTGCACCTCAACCCGTCGGCCCGCCGTGTCAGCGTGACCGCCGGCACCCTCATCGACCTCGGCGCCACCGCCAAGGCCCACGCGGTCGACACCATCGCGCGCCTGCTCGCCGAGCAGCTCCCCGGCGGCTTCGTCGTCAACCTCGGTGGCGACGTCGCGGTCTCGGGCCCGCTTCCGCCGCAGGGGTGGTCGATCGGGATCGACGACGCAGACGGGGTCACCCGGCAGGTCGTGACGAGCACCGGACAGGCCATCGCGACCTCCTCGACCCAGCGGCGCGTCTGGTCGGTCGACGGCGTCGTCCACCACCACATCGTCGACCCGCGCACGGGTCACACCGCACCCGCGGTCTGGGGGCAGGTCTCGTGCGCCGCCGCCACCTGTCTCGAGGCGAACGCGGCGTCGACCGCCGCCGTCGTGCTCGGGGAGGACGCGCCGGCGTGGCTGGAGGCGAACGGCATACCGGCCCGCCTCGACGCCGCGGACGGCCACGTCGTCACGACGACCGGCTGGCCCGACCCCGTGAGCTGGGCCGCCTGATGAACGAGCTCCTCTGGTACTCCTCCCGCGCCACCGGCGTCGTCAGCATCGTGCTGCTCACCGCGGTGGTCGTGCTGGGTGCCGTGACGGCCGGTCGCCGCCGCCCGCACGGCGAGTCCGCGACCGTCGTCATGGCCCTGCACCGCCGGCTCTCCCTCGGCATGACGGTCTTCCTCGGCGCCCACATCGCCACCGCGATCGCCGAGACGTACGTGTCGATCGACCTCGTGTCCGCCGTGCTGCCCTTCACGTCGGGCTACGAGGCGCTCTGGGTCGGCCTCGGCACCCTCGCCTTCGACATCCTCATCGCGGTCGTCGTCACGTCGGTGCTGCGGCACCGCCTCGCCGAGCGCACCTGGCGGCGCGTGCACCTGCTGTCGCACGCGCTCTGGCCGATGGCCGTCGTGCACGGTCTCGCTCTCGGCACGAGCGACCAGCCCCTCCTCGTCGCCACCACCATCGCCTGCGCCGTTGTCGGCCTCGGCGCGGTCGCGTGGCGCTGGTCCACGACGCACGCCGACCGCGCCCGCCGCGCGGCCGTCCTCACCCAGGAGTGGTCATGACCCTCACCGCGCTCCTCGCCGACGCCGGCCTCACCGGTCGCGGCGGCGCCGCCTTCAGCACGGCCCGCAAGGTCGAGGCCGCCCACGCCCACGGCGCCCATCTCATCGTCAACGCCTGCGACGGAGAGCTCGGCGCGGCCAAGGACGGCTGGGTCGTGGGCCATCGTCTCGACGAGCTCGTCGACGGCGCAGCGGCGGTCGCCGCCGGCTCCCCGACCACGTATGCCGCCCACCGCGGTTCCGACACCGCCCACCGTCTGCGGGCGGCCGGGCTGCCGGTCCTGGAGGTGCCGGCCCGCTACGTCTCCTCGGAGGAGTCGTCCCTCATCTCCCTCGCGCACGGCGGCCTGGCGAGGCCGATGACCAAGCGCCGGCCCTTCGTGCGCGGTGGCCGCGACAGCGCGGGCAGGCGCATCAGCCCCACGGTGGTGCTCAACGCCGAGACCGTCTGGCGCGCAGGGCAGGTCGTGCGCCTCGGCGCCGACTGGCACCGGTCGTTCGGCACCCCGGCCGAGCCCGGACCCCGCCTCGTCGCCGTGAGCACACCGACGGCCCGAGGGGTCGTCGTCGAGACCGCCGCCGGCGCGTCGGTGCTCGACCTCGTCGCGGCGGCCGACCCGGTGGCCGTCGCGACG
>CBHRRQ010000147.1:0-10299 GCA_966081555.1 uncultured Terrabacter sp. | reverse complement strand
CGGTTTGCCGAGCGACGGCGCCTCCTCCTGCACGCCTCCGGAGTCGGTGAGCACCACCGAGGCGGCCGCCATGAGCCGCGTGAACTCGCCGTAGGCGAGCGGTTCTGTGACAAGGACGTTGGTAAGGCCCTCGAGGTGGGGGAGGACGGCCTCTCGGACGATGGGGTTGCGGTGGGCGGGCAGCACGACCAGCTGCTCGGGGTAGCGGGTCGCCAGGGTGCATAGTGCACGGCCGACCCCTTCCATGGCTCCTCCCCAGTTCTCGCGTCGGTGGGTGGTGACGAGCATGATCGGACGACCCGAGGCCTCTGCCTCGGCGAGCTGCGGATCGGTGAAGGAGATGCCCTGTTCCACCGTGTGGAGGAGGGCGTCGATCACGGTGTTGCCCGTCACGGCGATGGACGACGGGGCGACGTCCTCACGCACGAGGTTGTCGCGCGACGTGCTGGTGGGCGCGAGATGCAGCGCCGCCACCTGGCTCGTGAGCTTGCGGTTGGCCTCCTCGGGGAAGGGTGAGCTGATGTCGCCGCTGCGAAGCCCGGCCTCGACGTGCACGACCGGGATCTGCCGGTAGAAGGCCGCGATCGACGCGGCTGCCACCGTGGAGGTGTCGCCCTGCACGATGACGGCGTCGGGTCGCTCGCGGTCGAGCACCGGGTCGATCCGGTCGAAGACCTTGGCCATGATCGAGTTGAGCGTCTGCCCGTGCGCGAAGATGTCGAGGTCGTGGTCGGGCGTGATGCCGAAGATGTCGTTGACCTGGTCGAGCATCTCGCGGTGCTGGCCCGTGACCACGGTGGTGGACGCGAAGTCCGGGTGTGCCTCGAGCGCCTTGACCACGGGCGCCACCTTGATCGCCTCGGGTCGGGTCCCGTAGATGGTCATGATCTTCTTCGTCATTCGTGTTGCTTCCTAGATGTGGCGGTGACGGGCGATGTAGCGCCTCGTCTCGCTGTCGTGTGCGGCCACGTGCGTGGCCCTGAGCTGGTCCCGCGCGTCGTCGAGCAGTCCCTCGGCCTTGGTGTGGTTGCCCTTGGTCACCTGCCAGGCCCACCAGCGGTAGGCGCGTGCAGTCTCGTAGGCAGGCCCGTCGAGCACCATCTCGCCCTGGTGCAGCCAGATCGCCCGGGTGCACATCTCTTCGACCGTCTGGGCCGCGTGAGAGACGAGGAAGACGGTGCCCGCCTGCTGTCGGATCTCGGCCATCTTGGCCTCGCTGCGCTCCTTGGTTGCGGCGTCGCCAGTGGCGAGGGCCTCGTCGATGAGCAGGATCTCGGGTCGCGCAGCCGCGGAGATGGCAAAGCGGAGACGGGCACCCATGCCGGACGAGTAGGTCTTCATGGGCAGGTGGATCGATGAACCGAGCCCGGCAAGCTCGAGCACCTCAGGCACCGTCGCGGTGACCTGAGCCGGCGACATGCCCATGGCGAGAAGCCCCAGTCGCACGTTCTCCATGCCGGAGAGCTCGGGCAGGAGGGCGGCGTTGACGCCGAGAAAAGAAGGCGTCGCCGAGGCGAGCACGGTGCCGGCGGTCGGGGTCTCGAGCCCGGCGATGACGCGCAGCAGGGTGCTCTTGCCCGACCCGTTGTGACCGACGACGCCGATCGACTCGCCGGCGCGCGCCACGAAGGTGATGTCGTCCACCGCCCGCACGGTGACCATGCGCGACCAGCCGAGCCGGCCGAGCAGCCTCCGCGCGGGGCGTTGGTGGGCCGTCCGGGCCCGCTCGCTGCTCGGGACGCGGTAGTGCACCGAGAGGTGGTTCACGAGCACGGTCGGGTCGCCGACGGGTACCTCGATGCCCTTCTTCGGGGCGTTCTCTGCAGCGTCGAGCTGGGCGTCGTCACTCACGGCCGTAGTCCTCCTCCGCCGCCCAGAAGTAGAGGAAGCCGAGCACCGGGGTGACTACTGCCCACGCCCCGAGTGTGAGCCAGAGAGTCAGCTCAGGCGTGCGACCGTAGACGAGGAGGTCGCGCGACAGCTCGAGCACGCAGTAGGCGGGGTTGTACTGCAGAATCTCGAGCGCAGTCGGGTGGGTGATGAACCGTTCGAGGGAGAACATCACGCCGGAGCCGTACAGCCAGAAGCGCGAGATAAACCCGAGCAGCATTTTGAGGTCTGGCACGGCGCTCGTGATGCGCGCGGCGTAGAAGACGAGCCCGGCGTTGAACATCAGCTGCAGCAGCAGCACGAGCGGGAAGAGCGCCCAGCGCCAGGTGATCGACGCGTGTGGCGGGATCGCCACGATCATGACGAGCATCGTCACGATGACCGGGATCATCGAGATCGCCTCACGCAGCACCAGGGCGATGGGAATCGCGGCGCGCGGGAACGCGAACGCCCGGATGAGGTTCTTGCCGGAGGCCATGACGCCGGCGCCGCCCGTGAGGCACCTCGACGTGAACGAGAAAAGGAAGACCCCGACGAGGAGGAAGCCGATGAAGTTGTCCACTCCCCGGGAGGTGCCGAGGATGACGCCGAAGATGAGGAAGTAGGCGAGCCCGTCGAGGATGGGACGCCCCACCAGCCACGCGTTCCCCAGAAGCGTGTCGCGGTTGCCAGAGAAGGCGCGTGCTCTCGAGTCGGCGACGATGAAGTGCCGCCGGTCCCACAGCGAGCGCACGTAGGCACCGAGGGGCGGCCGTTGACCGACGGGCTTGAGCCGGCTGACGTCGACCGACTCGAGGTTGATCTCGTCGATCTGCTCGAGAGGGGAGCTAAGGGCGGCAGCCTGCCTGCTCATGCCGTGCCCCTGACCCGTCCGTCGATTCGCTCGTAGATGCCGCGGTATGCCGAAGCCTGGGCGCTCCACGTGCGTGTGGCAGCGAAAGCCCGTCCCCTGTCGGCGAGTTCCCGACACATGTCGCGATCGGCATGCAACGTGTGAAGTGTAGACGCGAGGGCACGAATGTCCCCAACCCGGAAGGACAGGCCCGAACCCGGCTCGACGGCGATTTCGGACAGAGCAGGCAAGTCGGACACAACCACGGGGCGCCCCAGCGCCATGGCCTCGATCGGCTTGAGCGGCGTCACCGTGCGGCACACCTCGAGGTCGCGGCGCGGCACGACGAAGGTGTCCAAGGCGCGGTGCCAGAGGTGCGCCTGCTCGCGTGGCACGCGTCCGGGCAGCACGACGGCGTCCGCGAGGCCGAGCCGTCGGGTGAGCGCCACCAGGGCGGCCCGGGCGACTCCGTCGCCGACGATCGCGCAGCGGACGTCGAGGCCTTCCTCCCGCAGGAGCGCGACGGCCTCGATGAGCAGGTCAAGGCCCTCGTAGTCGACCACCGACGTCACGGTGCCGACCCACCAGCCCTGCTCGGGCAGGCCGAGCCGTCGCCGCGCCTCTGCGGGGTCGACCGGCTGCGAGCCGGCCGCGACGAGCGCGTCGTCGACAGCGTTGGGGACGATCGTGATCCGGGCCTGCGGCACGCCCCTCGCCACGAGGTCGTCGCGCAGAGACCTCGATATGGTCACGACGTGGTCGGCCTCGCGCGCCAGCTCGGCCTCGCGAGCGTGCCAGAGGCGGTAGCGCTCGCTCGCCTTGGCATCGGCCTGCTCCAGCGTTGAAAGAGACGCCACCCACGTCTTCTCCAGCTGACCGCGCACCTCGTAGACCCATGGCACCCCGTTGACCGCGGCGACCCGCGAGGCGACGAGCGCGTTGGGGTAGTGGGTGGTGGTGTGGAGCACTGTCGCGCCGAACCGCGCCGCCTCACGCGCCACGAGGTCGGCGTGGTGCTCGAGGCGGTCGACGACCGTGTCAGCCATGGACCAGGGGACGAGGCGTCGGTAGGGGACGCCGTCCACGACGTCGAGGTCGGGAGCATGGGGGAGCCCGACGGTCACGGGGTAGCCGATCCGAGTCACGGCCTCGACGACGATGCCCTCGGTCTGCTGGGCTCGCAGCACGGCGTGCGAGCGAAGTGAGTAGCCGGACTGGGTCCAGGGCAAAGAGTTCGTCAGCAGGTGGAGAGCGCGCACCCTGTCGCTTGCGCTGTGAGCGTGGGTGAGTTGTTTCACCGCCGCGGTGCCGGCGGCGCCCCCCAGTCGAAAGCCCGGCTGCAGGATGCGGCGCTCCGCCTCTAGGCGGGTCCGCTGCTGGGCGAGGGCTCGCGAACCGCTCCGCGGCAGTCCCCCGATGGCCTCCGTCAGGTCGCCTCGGCGCCACGCCGCGCGGGCCGCCACGGCAGCCGGCGCCTCGTCGCCGGGGTCGTCACCGAGGGCGACCGCGAGCTCGGCGCGCAGCCGTTTGGCCACGCGTCCACGCGGGTGGGCGGCGCGAAGCGCAGTCCTTGCCTCGTCGGGACGGTCGGCGAGGAACTCGGCGAGGGCGCTGCCTACGGCTGGCCGGGACCGCGCCCGGCTGGTCGAGCAGGCGGCCGACGAGATGGCGGACGCCAGGCCATGACGAGCGCCAGGTGGCAGCCTGCGGAGGGTCTGGACCGCGAGCAGCGCCGGGTCGTCCTCGAAGTGCCGTGCCCCGACACGTGCCAAGATCGCCAGGTTGCGCAGGGTGGTCACGGCCCTCGTGGTGAGTCTCGCGCGCGGTGACGTCGCGGGGTCACGCATGCTGCGCAACGACGTCCTCGAGGATCGACAGGTAGCGCTCGGCCAGCATGTCGTCGTTGGCGTGCTCGTCGGTCCATTCGCGGCCGGAGTCGCCGACGAAGAGCTGTGAGGGGTCGTTGGCCAGCTTGGCCCACGTCTCAGCCAGCGCATCGACGTCGCCGGGTGCTACGACGGCGCCCATGTTCGCGGCTCGAAGGATGGCCGCCGCCTCACCTTCGACCATCCCCGTGACGTGGATGCCGATGCTCAACGCCTCGTACAGCTTCGAGGGCACAGTCAGCTTGAGAGGAGCCCAGGGGCGCAGCGCCACCAGCATCGTGTCCGCCCAGGCGTAGTGCTCGGCGACCTCGTGCTTGGGCACCTGCCCGAACATCTCGATGGGGACGTCCCCCTTGGCGGCCATCTCTGCCACGGCCTCGTGCTCGGCGCCAGCGCCGACGATCCGCAGCCGCAGCGGCACGCCGGCGGCGTGAGCCTGCCGGGCTGCGAGGACGGCCGTGCCAAGGCCCTGGGCTCGACCCACGGTGCCGAGGTATAGCACGCGGAGCTCGCCGTCGAACTCGCGTTGGACGTGTCGGTCGTAGTTGGGCAACCGGTGGGCCCCGTTGCGCACCACGTGGACCTTGCGTACGCCTCGGGTCCGCAACGCGGAGGCGAAGCTCTCGGTCGTCGTGACGACCGCCGAGGAGCGGCGTTGGAGCGTCGTGGTGATGGCGCTCGCAGCCCGCACCACCCGCGGCCGCAGGACGGCGGCGCGCCTCGAGGGTGCCGGCACGGCGGCGGTGTCCCAGTCGTCGGCGACAGCCAAGAGGTCGGGCCACGCGTCGCGCATTTCGGTGACGAGCGGGATGTTGAGGGTCTGCGCCAGTACGGCTCCGGAGAACAGCGTCGGCAGGGCCGGCGCGGTGGCGACGATCACGTCGGGACGGATGTGCCGCAGCCGCCGAAGAACGGTGGGAACGGTGTCGAAGGACGAGACGACCTGGTCGACGAGGCGCGAGCCGAGCCGGGTGGCGTGGGGTCGGAAGGCGACCCGGTGCACGGTCTCGCCGTAGCTGCCGCGGTGCACCGTGCCCCGTCGCATCTCGGCGCTTCCGGGCAGCAGGCCGCCATAGGGGTAGTGCGGGGAGGGGGCGACCACGACGACCTCGTGACCCGCGTTCATGAACCGCCGGACGAGCGAGCCCCAGCGCTGCTGGGGTGCGCCGAGCTCGGGCTCGTAGTTGTGTGTCAGCAGGAGTACACGCATCAGTCGTGGCCTTCAAGCTCGCCTGAAGCCGTCATGGTTGATCCCCTGTGTGGTCAATTCGTAGAACCGGGGCACTTTAACGAAGTCTGGGCCGATTCTGTTAATTCTATACGAGAATGTCCTAATTGTTCCTTTGAGTCCCGTTTATCTGGGCGTTCCATCAGAGTCGCGAGGCGTACGCGAGGAGTGCGTATGCTTCAGCGCGTGCGAATCTCGGTCCTCGGTTGCGGCTACCTCGGCGCGGTCCATGCCGCTTGCATGGCGGATCTCGGTCACCAAGTGGTCGGAATCGACGTTGACGAGGGGAAGGTCGCGAAGCTGGCAGCCGGCGTGCCGTCCTTCTTCGAGCCGGGCCTCGAGCCGCTGTTGCGCAGGGGAGTGGGGAGCGGTGATCTGACCTTTACGACGGACAAGTCCGCGATGGCCGAAGCGCGCGTCCACTTCATCGCAGTCGGGACGCCGCAGCGCGGTGGCAGCTACGCCGCTGACCTCAGCTACGTGTGGAGCGCCGTGGACGACGTCCTCCGACACGCTCGTCCCCACCCGGACGGCCCCGTGGTCATCGTCGGGAAGTCGACGGTGCCCGTCGGCACCGCGCAAGCGATCGCCGACCGCGTGGCCGAGTCCGGGCTAGACGCCGTCGTGGTGTGGAATCCCGAGTTCCTCCGTGAGGGGTTCGCCGTGGAGGACACGTTGAGCCCCGATCGCATCGTCTACGGGCTGCCCGAGGACCACTCGACCGGCGACACCGGGCTGCATGTGCTCGACGAGATCTATGCCCCGCTCCTCGATCGAGGAACTCCGCGCCTGCTCGTGAACTATCCCACCGCCGAGCTGGTCAAGGTGGCGGCCAACTCGTTCCTCGCGACCAAGATCTCGTTCATCAACTCGATGGCCGAGCTCTGCGACGCGGCTGGCGCCGACGTCACTCGTCTGGCAGAGGCCATCGGCCACGACGACCGCATCGGCTCGAAGTTCCTGCAGGCCGGCATCGGCTTCGGGGGCGGTTGCCTGCCGAAGGACATCCGCGCGTTCATGGCGCGCGCCGGTGAGCTCGGCGTCGACCAGTCCCTCACGTTCCTACGTGAGGTCGACTCGATCAACATGAGGCGCCGCGACCACGCGGTCGAGCTCGCGAGCACCTTGGCCGGTGGTCGCCTCGTGGGAGTCAAGGTGGCCGTTCTGGGGCTGACGTTCAAGCCTGACAGCGATGACGTGCGAGACTCGCCGGCGCTCGACATCGCCGGACGCCTCTGGGGCCGCGGCGCGAACGTGGTCGCGACCGATCCCGCCGGCGTCGACGCGGTGCGCACGCTGCGACCCGATCTGCACATCGTGGACTCCTCCTCCGAGGCGCTCGAGGGCGCCGAGCTCGTCATGCTGCTCACGGCTTGGAAGGAGTACGTCGCGCTCGAGCCGGCTGCTGTCAAGTCGCTTGTCGCCAGCCCACGCATCATCGACGGCCGCAACGCCCTCGACGCCCGCGCTTGGGCCGACGCGGGCTGGGAGTACCGCGGCATGGGTCGCACAGCGTCGACATGGTGACGCGGTGGCGCTCATGATCGGACTCCCGACTCGGGGAGTTGTCGTGCCCGTAGGCTGACCCACCATGAAGGGGATCATCCTGGCCGGAGGAAGCGGCACACGCCTGCACCCGATCACGCGCGGCATCAGCAAGCAGCTGATGCCCGTTTACGACAAGCCGATGGTCTACTACCCCCTGTCGACGCTGATGATGGCCGGCATCCGCGAGGTGCTCGTCATCACCACCCCCGACGACGCCGACGCGTTCCGGCGGCTGCTCGGCGACGGCTCGCAGTGGGGCATGTCGATCACGTATGCCGTCCAGCCGAGCCCCGACGGCCTCGCCCAGGCGTTCATCCTCGGCGCCGACTTCATCGGCGGCGACAGCGTCGCCCTCGTGCTCGGCGACAACATCTTCTTCGGGCCCGGCCTCGGACTCGCGCTGAAGAACAACACCGAAGTCGTGGGCGGGCACGTCTTCGCCTACCGCGTGGCCGACGCCCGCGCGTACGGCGTGGTGGAGTTCGACCGGGACGGCACGGTGCTCTCGATCGAGGAGAAGCCGGCCCAGCCGAAGTCCAACTTCGCGGTGCCCGGCCTCTACTTCTACGACAACGACGTCGTCGACATCGCCCGCCGCCTCACCCCCAGCGAGCGGGGTGAGCTCGAGATCACGGCCGTCAACGACGAGTACCTCCGCCGCGGAGACCTCACCGTGACGCCGCTGCCGCGCGGCACCGCGTGGTTCGACACCGGCACCTTCTCCGGCCTCATGGAGGCCAGCCAGTACGTCCACGTGGTCGAGGAGCGGCAAGGGCTCAAGATCGGCTGCGTCGAGGAGGTCGCCTGGCGCAACGGGTGGCTCGACGACGCCGGGCTCACCAAACACGCGGACGAGCAGGCGAAGAGCGGCTACGGCCTCTACCTGCACACCCTGCTCGCCGAGGCGAAGGAGCGGGTCCGGTGAAGATCCGGCCGCTCGCCATCGAGGGCGCCTACGAGATCACGCCGCAGCAGTTCCCCGACGACCGTGGCGTCTTCCTCGAGTCGTTCCGGTCCGACCGCCTCGCGGAGGTGGTCGGGCGCTCGATCGAGGTCAAGCAGGCGAACGTCTCCGTCTCGTCGCGCGGCGTGCTGCGGGGCATCCACTTCGTCGACGTGCCTGTGGGGCAGTCGAAGTTCATCACCGTCCTCGCCGGCTCGCTCATCGACTTCGTCGTCGACCTGAGGGTGGGCTCCCCGACGTTCGGGCAGTGGGACTCGGTGATGCTCGACGCGGACGACCACCGCGCCGTCTACCTCTTCGAGGGCCTCGGCCACGCCTTCTGCGCGCTCGAGGACGGCACGACGACCCACTACATGTGCTCAAGCACCTACAACCCGGGCGCAGAGCACGGCATCGACCCGCTCGACCCCGAGATCGGGCTGTCGCTGCCCGCCGGCATCGAGCCGCTTCTGTCGCCGAAGGACGCAGACGCGCCGTCACTGGCCGAGGCCGCCGCCGCCGGCATGCTGCCCACGTACGACGAGTGCGTCGCCTGGACGAGCTCGCTCGGTGGTCGCGCGTGACGTCGGTCGGACGCATCCTCGTCATCTGCACCGGCAACGTGTGCCGCTCGCCCTACATCGAGCGCCGCCTGCGCCAGCTCCTCGCCGACACCGACGCCGTCGTCGAGAGCGCCGGCACCCGGGCGCTCGTCGGCGCCGACATCGAGCCCGGCTCGGGCTCCGCGCTCTCGGCCATCGGCGCCGACGTGGCCGGCTTCGCCTCACGCCAGCTCGTGCCCGCCATGCTCGACGAGGCCGACATCGTGGTCACCGCCACCCAGCAGCACCGCGGCGACGCCGTCGCGCTGCACCCCCGGGCCCTGCGCAAGACCTTCACGCTCGGCGAGCTGGCCGACCTGGTGAGCGGCGCCGACCTCGCCGCCGAGGCCCGCACCGCCCGCGAGGACGTGCCGTGGGCCGCGGTCGTCGCCGACGTCGCCCGAGGCCGTCGCGGCCTCAACCCCGCGCGCTCGGCGGACGAAGCGGACATCTACGACCCATACGGGCGCGGACCTGAGGCATATGACCGGATGTCGCACGAAATCGAGTCCCAGGTGCACGTCGTCGCCGACGCGCTGCGACCGCCCTCTGTCTGACTCGACCCCGGACAGCCCCTTGTCGCAAGGCGATTCGCCCCTAGCATGTCCCCGGGGGAAGGGGACGTCGTGCCGCTTCGTGCGGTGGAGGGGGAGTTCGAGCTATGCACGGACGGGTGGCCGCGGCCGGCCTCGTGGCGTTTCTCGCCATCGACATCGCGCTCGTCGTCATGGCGCTGCGATCCGGCCGGGAGGCGCCGGCCCCGTCGCCGCAGGCCGCCACGACCCTGACGACGACCACCCTCCCGACGAGCCCGACGACGCCGGCGCCCACGAGCGCCTCGGCGACCTCGACCACGACGGAGCAACCCACCACGCCGGCGAGCCAGCCGTCGTCCGCGCCCGTCGGGGTGCCCGTGGCCCGGCTCGTCTCGGCGCTCGACGCGACGACGGCGTGGCGCGCCACGGCCGGGTCGTGCGTGGCCGGGGGAGCCCGCGTCGAGGTGACCATCGACGGCGGGGCCACCTGGACGCGTCTGCGTTCACCGGCCCGCGCCGTCGCCCGGGTGCAGCCGCTGAGCAGGACGGGCGCCTTCGTCATCGGCGCCGGCAGCGAGTGCACCCCGAGGCAGTACGCGACGAAGGACGCGGGCCAGAGCTGGGACCCGCCCACGGCCGTGACCGGCGGCTGGGCACGCCGGCTCGACGAGCCCACCCAGGTGCTGGCGCCGCGGGCGGCCCGGGCGACCCCCTGCGGCACCGCGGCGGTCGTCGACCTCGCACGCACGTCGGCCCCCCAGGCCGAGGCGCTGTGCGCCGGCGGGTCGGCGGTCGCCACCCACGACGGCGGCCTCACCTGGGCCGACGCCGGCA
>CBHRRQ010000146.1:0-10333 GCA_966081555.1 uncultured Terrabacter sp. | reverse complement strand
GGCGCCCCCCCCCCCCCCGCGCCCCCCGGGGGCCCCCGGGCCCCCCCCCCGCGCCCCCCCCCCGCCCGGGCCCCGTCACCTGGTGTTGGTGGGGCGTTCAGCCACGCCCGTGCCCGAGGGTCAGAGCGGGGCCTTGACCGTGTCGGCCGCGGCCGGGGCCTTGATGTCGACCGGCTCGCCGTACTTGCCCATCGTCATGTTGGCCTTGACACCCATCAGGTCGAAGGTGACCTTGCGCAGCTGGTCCTTCTCGTCGAGCCATGCGGTGTAGGTGATGGTGTCGGGCAGCTTGGTCTTCTCGCTGCTGGGCAGCTGGGCCTGCATGGCCTTGGTGTCGAGCACCAGGTCGTACTTGAAGGCCTTGTCGCCGTCGACGGTGTCCTCGCCGACGTACTTGACGTCGGTGACGGCCGCCCCGAACTGGTCGTACATCTTGGTGGGGTCGGCCTGGTTCAGCGACTCGGCGAGCTGCTTGCCCATGGTCGAGCTGCTGTCGATGACCGCCCACTTGCCGGCGGCGAGGCCCGGGAAGCCCTTCATGAAGATCTTCTTGTCGACGAGGATCATGTCGAGCTTCATCGACGAGCCCATGTCCATGGACATCTTCATCGCCGGGTTGGTGGCGTCGATCTTCGTGTCACCCGTGATCGCGATCTTCTGGCCGGCGGCGTCCATGTCCATCGTGACGTGCGCCGTCGTCGCGTTCTTGCCGGCGGCCTTCATGGCGGCGACGAACGACGCCTTGTCCTTGTAGGGCTGCCCGGCGGCCGGGGCGTCGCTGGTCGGCGCGCTCGAGGACTGGCTGGCCGTCTGGCCGGTGGCCGGCGCCGGCGAGTCGCTCTTGCCGCAGGCGGCGACACCGAGGACGGCGGGAAGGACGATGACTGCTGCCGCGGTGCGGCGGATGTTCCACTTCATGTGTGTTGACCTCCTGGGCCCCTTGACGCCGGGCCCTGCCCGGCGGTTCCCCCGCGCCGCGACCGGCGTCGAGGGACGTCGGCGACCTCGGATGACCCAGCGACGCTATCGCGGCCCGGTGACGGCGACACACGGCATACGGTCTCGTTGGGATCACGGTTGGTGTCAGAATGGCGGCGATGACGGAGTACGAGTACCGGGTCCTGACGTTCGACCGCCACACGTCCAAGGCCCAGGCGCGGCAGGCGGTGCGCGAGCACGCCGAGTACGGCCGTTGGGAGCTGTCCCGCACCGTGATCTACGAGGGCGGGGTGCGCCGGATGTGGCTGCGCCGGCGCATCATGCGCGTCGAGCGCACGGCCTGACCCGAGCGGGCCGCGTCCTCTCAGCAGGTGCGCAGGAAGTCGCCGAGCACCCGCGCGCCGAAGCGCAGCGAGTCGACGGGCACGCGCTCGTCGATGCCGTGGAACATCGGGGCGAAGTCGAGGTCGGCGGGCAGCCGCAGCGGCGCGAAGCCGTAGCCGCTGATGCCGAGCCGGCCGAGGGCCTTGTTGTCGGTGCCGCCCGAGAGGCAGTACGGCAGCACCGCCGCCGACGGGTCCTCGCGCAGCAGCGACTGCTTCATCGACTCGACGAGGTCGCCCGAGAAGGGCGCCTCGAGGGCGACGTCGCGGTGGACGACCTCGATCTCCACGTGCTCACCCGCGAGCTCGCGGATCGTCGCCATGAGCGACTCCTCGTGACCCGGCAGGAACCGGCAGTCGACGGCGGCCGAGGCGGTCTGCGGGATGACGTTGTGCTTGTAGCCCGACTCGAGCATCGTCACGTTGGCCGTGTCGCGCAGCGTGCCGCGCACGAAACCCTGCGCGCCGCCCAGGGTGGCCAGCAGCGGCTCGAGGTCGTCGCCGGCCGGGATGCCGGTCAGGGTGCCGAGCGTGTCGAGCAGCTCGCGCACCGAGGCGATGTACTCGCGCGGCCACTCGTGGGCGGCGATGCGCCCGATGGCCGCCGCCAGGCGCACGATGGCGTTCTCGTCGTTGGGCACCGAGCCGTGCCCTGCCCGCCCGTGGGCGTGCAGCCGCAGCCAGGCGATGCCCTTCTCGGCGGTCTGGAGCAGGTACGCGCGCTGCTCGCCCTGCGGCGTCGGCACCGTGACGCTGTAGCCGCCGACCTCGCTCACCGCCTCGGTGACGCCGTCGAACCACTGCGGGTGGTGGTCGACGAGCCAGTGGCTGCCGAGCGTGCCGCCGGCCTCCTCGTCGGCGAAGAAGACGAACGTCGTGTCGCGGGCCGGCCTGGTGCCGGTGCGGGCGAAGTGACGGATGTTCGCGAGGATCATCGCGTCCATGTCCTTCATGTCGACGGCGCCGCGGCCCCAGATGCAGCCGTCGCGCTCCTCGGCGGCGAAGGGGTCGACCTGCCAGTCGGCGGCGTTGGCCGGCACGACGTCGAGGTGACCGTGCACGGCGAGGCCGGGGCGCGAGCCGTCCTCCCCGTCGAGCCGCACGACGACGGTGGCCCGGCCGGGCTCGCTCTCGAGGAGCGTCCCCTCGAGGCCGACCTCCGCGAGCTCCCCCATGACGTACTCGGCGGCCTTGCGCTCCCCCGGACCCGACCCGTCGCCGTAGTTCGACGAGTCGATGCGGATGAGCTCGGCGCAGATGCGGGCGACCTCGTCCTCTGGTGCGAGCGTGGTCGGCGAGGTGCGGTCGGCGTCGTCGTGGCTCATGCGAGCCAGCGTATGCCGCCGCCTCGGGAGCCGCCGGTGCGGTCCGTCGTGCGCCGGCCGGCACCGGCCGGGGCCGTTTGGTCTTTTCGGGTGGCCCCGTGCTAACGTTTCGCCTCGCCGCAAGGGAATCCCACGAGCCCCTTGCACACCTTGTCGGGGTGGCGGAATGGCAGACGCGCTAGCTTGAGGTGCTAGTGCCCTTAACGGGCGTGGGGGTTCAAGTCCCCCCCTCGACACCAGTGAAAGGCCCTCGGGTTCCTGCAGGTCAGGAGCCCGGGGGCCTTTCTCGTACCGACGGCGCGGCGTCGTCGGTGCAGGTCGTCAGGAGGCGACGTCGGCCGGGGCCTTCTCGTCGTAGAGCACGGCCAGGCGCCGCTCGGGGTCGAGGCGCGGCAGCACGGCGTCGGCGATGGCGTGCAGCTGTGCGACCTGCTCGGGCGTGAGGGCGTCGAGCACCGTCGCGCGAACCGTGTCTACATGGCCAGGAGCCGCCTGCACGACGGTCTGCCACCCCTTCTCGGTGAGCTTGGCGTTCGTCGCGCGTCCGTCCTCGGGACACTGGAAGCGCTCGATGAGGCCGCGCTCGTCGAGGCGCCGCGACACGTGCGACAGCCGAGTGAGCGTGGCGTTCGTCAGGCGCCCGAGCTGGGTCATGCGCAGCGTGCGGTCGGGGGCCTCGGAGAGCATGGCGAGGACGAAGTACTCGAAGTGCGAGAGGCCCGAGTCGCGGCGCAGCTGGGTGTCGAGCGCTCCGGGGAGCAGCTCCACCACTGCCATCAGCCGGAGCCATGCCGCGCGCTCGTCGTCGTCGAGCCATCTCGTGTCCATGAGACCATCCTACGCTTTAGTTGACGCTACAACCAAGCCGTGCCATCTTTGGTTGAACCCGCAACTACCGCCGAGGAGTCCCCATGAGCACGTCGTTCGCCCCACCCGCCGTCGCGTACGCCGGGAGCGACGACCCCCGGGCACCGCTGGTGGTGCTGCTCCACGGTCGCGGCTCCCACGAGCGCGAGATCATCTCGCTCGCCGCACACCTTCCCCGCGGGGCGACCTACGCGGCCGTCCGCGCCCCGATCGCCGAGGGCGGCGGCTACGCCTGGTTCGCCAACCGGGGCATCGGCCGGCCCGTCGCCGAGTCCCTGGCCGACACGATGTCGTGGTTCCGGACGTGGCTCGACGAGGCGGCGCCCGCGGGACGTCCGGTCCTGCTCGCCGGATTCAGCGGGGGCGCCGCCTTCGCCGGCGGCCTCGTGCTGGCCGACCCCGCCCGCTACACCGGCGCGGCCATCCTCTACGGCACCCTGCCGTTCGACGCCGGAGTGCCCGTCACGCCCTCGAGGCTCGCCAACCTGCCGATGTTCGTCGCCCAGGGAGACTCCGACCACGTCATCCCGCGCGAGCTGCTCGACCGCACCTGGACCTACCTGCTCGGCGAGTCGGGGGCCCCCACGTGGGCGCACCGCGACCCCGGCGGCCACGGCATCACCTCGGAGTCGCTGCGACAGCTGGCCGAGTGGGTGCAGGCCCGGCTCTCGCGCGTGCTCCAGCGGGGCTCCGTGCCGGTCGGCGTCCCGGCGGACGTCGCCTGGCCCACCGTCCCAGGCGGCTCCCTCCCCCACCGTGCCGGTGCGCGACCCGACGTCGCGTGGTCCATCCCCCAGCAGCAGCAGTCCGACAATGCCCCGGCCGAGCTCCAGGAGCAGCTCTACGCCCGCGTCAGCGCCCTCGCCGACGTCACCTCGGGCCCGTCCCGAATCTCCGTGCCGGGCGCCCGGGGGCTCCTGCTCGAGGGGTGCGCGGGGCCCGACGAGGCGTTCCTCGTGCCCGACGCCCGCGAGTTCGCGCACCTGCACCCGTCCTACGACGGCTCCCTCCACCTCGCCCTGCCCGCCGCTCAGGCCGCCGACCTCGTCGCCCACGGCTGGGGCACGCCCCACCCCTGGGCCGGTGGTCGGCTCACACCGGGGTTCGTCATGGTGTTCGGTCCCCGCGACGCCGCGGAGCTGGAGGTCGTGGCCGGGATCGTGGCCGCCAGCCATGCCTACGCGTCCGGTGGACGAGACACCGAATCGGCGTCTCTTCCTGAGCGCGCCGCCTCGGCGAACTAGTCTGGCGGGGTGAGCCAGCCGCACCGCAGCGAGAGCCCCTCCCACACGCTCGCCGACGACCTCTACGACGTCCTGGGGCTGGTGCGCCGCCGCTCCCGCCGGCTCGTCGGCGCGCCGTTGCCCGAGCTCGACCTCTCTGGCGCCCAGCTCGAGCTGGTCCGTGTCATCCGCCGCAACCCCGGCGTGGCCGTGGCCGACGCCGCCGCCGCCCTGGGGCTCGCGCCGAACACCGTCTCCACGCTGGTCGGCCAGCTCGTGGCGCTCGACGTCGTTGTGCGCGAGCGCGACGACCGCGACCGGCGGGTGGCCCGGCTGCACCTGACCCCACCCGCGCGAGCGGCTGTCGAGCTGTGGCGCGACCAGCGGGCCCACGCGATGGCCTCGGCGCTCGAGTCGCTCGACGCCTCGGCCCGCGCGCGCATCGCCGACGCCCTCCCCCTCATCGCCGAAGTGGCCGCCCGTCTCCCCGACGCGCCGAGGACCCATGCCCCGCTCCCCCTCGGCGCGCAGCAGGCCGTGCTCGACGGCACCGCCTGAGGCGGCACCCGCCGCGCGCGACACCGGCCCTCGGGCGACCGGGGGCTGCCGGGCCCTAGTCTGTGCCGCGTGACCTTCCTGCGTGCCCTGTGGACCCTGCTCCAGGGCCGCGGGTTCCGACGCCTCTTCGTCGCACGCGTCACCTCGTCGTTCAGCGACGGCATCTTCCAGGTCGCGCTCGCCAGCCACGTGCTCTTCAACCCCGAGAAGGCTGCCGACGCCCAGGGCATCGCCGTCGCGTTCGCCCTCGTGCTCCTCCCCTACAGCGCGCTCGGGCCCTTCGTCGGCGTGCTCCTCGACCGCTGGCCCCGTCGCCGGGTCCTCGTCGTCAGCCAGCTCGTGCGTGCCGCGGCGATCCTCGGCGTCACCGGTCTGGTGACCGGGGCGGAGACCGGGGCCGCCTTCTTCGTCCTCGTCCTCGTCGTCTTCTCGGTCAACCGCTTCATCCTCGCCGGTCTCGGGTCGGCGATGCCGCACGTCGTGCCCCGCTCGTCGCTCGTGAGCGCGAACTCCGTCGCCCCGACGTGCGGTTCGCTCGCGTACCTCCTCGGTGGCGGCGTCGGCACCGGCCTGCGGGCCGCCGGTGGCAGCGACGTGCTCGACGTGCTGCTCGCCGCCGTCGGCGTCGCCGTGGCCGCGTGGGCGGCGACGCGCCTGCCGTTCATCGGCCCCGACGACACGAGTGAGGCGCCCTCGATCGGGCACATCACCCGCTCGGTCGTCAGCGGCCTCGTCGAAGCGGTCCGTACTTTGCCGCGCAAGGCTCGCCTGCTGCTCGTCCTCGTCTTCCTCACACGTCTCCCGTTCGGCTTCCTGCTGCTGCAGACCCTGCTGCTCTTCCGCGGGCCGTTCGAGCACGGCCGAGGCGCGCTCGGCTTCGGCATCGCCGCCGGAGCCTCTGCCGTCGGCTTCGCGTCCGCCGCGTTCGTCACCCCGTGGCTCGCCCCGCGCCTCACCGCCGTGCCGTATGCCGCCCGCATGCTCGCGCTCGGTGCCCTCGTCTGCGCCGTGCTCGGTCCGTTCCTCAGCCCGTGGAGCATCGTGGTCGTCGCCTTCGTCGTCGCGTTCACGTCACAGTGCGTCAAGATCACCGTCGACTCCCTGATGCAGGCGCACGTCGACGACCACCTCCTGGGCCGGGCCTTCTCGGCGTACGACGTCGTCTACAACGCGGGCATGGTGGCCGCCGCCGCGCTCGGCGCGCTCGTGCTGCCGTCCACCGGCCTGGCCTGGTGGCCGCTCATCGCCTTCGCGTGCCTCTACGGCGTCGCCGCGATGCTCCTCGGCCGGCTCTGGGCCCGGGCCTCGATGCTCGACCTCGAGCGGCCACTAGGCTGACCGGCGTGCTGCCCGAGCTGACCGCCACCCGCTACGTGACGCCGCTCAAGGAGGGCGGCTCGCTCCCCGGCATCGTCGAAGCCGACGACGACGGCACCTACGTGCTCAAGTTCCGGGGCGCCGGGCAAGGCCTCAAGGTGCTCGTGGCCGAGGTCCTCGTGGCCGGCATCGCCCGGCTGCTCGAGGTGCCCGTGCCCGACCTCGCCGTCATCAGGCTCGACCCCCGGATCGCGCGGTACGAGGCCGACGAGGAGGTCCAGGACCTGCTCACCGCGTCGGTCGGCACCAACCTCGGCGTCGACTTCCTGCCCGGATCGCTCGGCTACGACGGGTCGCGGCCGCCCGACGCCGACCTCGCCGAGCGAGTCATCTGGCTCGACGCGCTGACGGCGAACGTCGACCGCACGTGGGCCAACCCCAACCTGCTCGTCTGGCACGGACGCACGTGGGCCATCGACCACGGCGCAGCCCTCTACTTCCACCACTCCTGGCCCGGCAAGGAACCGTCACCCGAGCGCTTCGCGGCGCAGCCGTTCGACGCGAGCAAGCACGTGCTGCGCGACGTCGCCGGTGACGTCGCACGTCGCCACGACGAGCTGGCGGCCCGGCTCGACCCCGCCTCCGTCGAGGCGGTCATCGCCGAGGTGCCCGACGAGTGGCTCGAGCCGACGCCCTACCTCGCCGACGCTGCGGCGGTCCGGGCGGCATACGCTCGGATGCTTCGTGCGCGCCTGGACGGGCCCCTCTCCTGGGTGCCGTCGGGGGTCGCGGCGTGAACGCGTACCAGTACGTCCTGCTCCGCCTCGTCCCCCGCGTCGACCGCGAGGAGTTCATCAACGTCGGCGTCCTGCTCTACTCGCAGGACGCCGGGTTCCTCGACGCAGCGTGGGAGATCGACGAGTCGCGGGCCGCGGCCCTGTGCCCGACGTGCGACCTCGACGGCGTCCGCTCGATGCTCGACCGGGTGCGCGCCGTCTGTCGCGGCGAGACCGGACGCGGCCTGCCCACGCTGGAGAAGCAGGGCCAGCGCTTCGGCTGGATCATCGCCCCGCGCTCTACCGTGGTGCAGCCGGGACCCGTGCACGGCGGCCTCTGCGAGGACCCGGCAGTCGAGCTGCAGCGACTGCTCGACCGGCTCGTGCGCGCCTGAGCGCGAGCGAGATCCGGCTCAGCGAGCCCGCAGGGCCCACATCGCCACGGCGCTCGCGGCCGCGACGTTCAGCGAGTCGACGCCGCCTGCCATCGGGATGCGCACCGTGACGTCGGCGCCCTCCACCGTGTGACGGGAGAGGCCGTCGCCCTCGGTGCCGAGCACCAGCGCGACGCGCTCGGGTGGGTCGGTCTCGAGCTCGTCGAGGGGCACGGAGTCGTCGGTGAGGGCCATGGCCACCACGGTCAGCCCCGCCTTCTTGAGCAGGTCGAGGCCGCCCGGCCACGGGTCGATGCGGGTCCACGGCACCTGGAACACGGTGCCCATCGAGACGCGGATCGAGCGGCGGTAGAGCGGGTCGGCGCACCGCGGAGTGATGAGCACGGCATCGACGCCGAGGGCCGCGGCGCTGCGGAAGATGGCCCCGACGTTCGTGTGGTCGACGACGTCCTCGAGCACGACGACCCGTCGCGCACCGGCGAGCAGGGACTCCACGTCGGGCAGGACGGGGCGCTGCATCGCGGCCAGGGCGCCACGGTGCAGGTGGAAGCCGGTCAGCTGCTCGATGACGTCGTGCTCGCCGAAGTAGACGGGGATGCCCTGTGCCTCGGCGTCGGCCACGATGTCCGACAGGTCGTCGAGCCAGCGCCGGGCCATGAGGTAGGACCGCGGCCGGTGCCCGGCCCGCAGGGCCCTGCGGATCACCTTCTGGCTCTCGGCGATGTAGAGGCCCCGCTCGGGCTCGGTGCGCCGGCGCAGCACGACGTCGGTGAGGGCGACGTAGTCGGCGAGCCGGGGGTCGGCGGGGTCGGTGATCTCGATCGGCACGCCCGTCAGGCTAGTGCCGTCACGAGCGGGCGCCGTCACCGGCGGGTGCCGTCACCGGTGGCGGGCGAGAGGGGCATGATCAGGGGAACCAGACGAGCTTGACCACGGCGACGAGACCGATCGTGATGATGAGCGCCCGCAGCACGTTCGGCGGGATGCGCCGCCCCACCCGCGCGCCGATGATGCCGCCGACGAAGGCTCCGACGGCGATGAGCAGGACGACCAGCCAGTCGATGTGGTCGCGGGCGAAGATCACGAACACCGTTGCGGCGACGAAGTTCACGATGAGCGACAGCACGTTCTTGTAGCCGTTGAGGCGCTGCAGCGACTCGAGGCTGAGGGCGCTGAACAGGCCCATGAGCAGCACGCCCTGGGCCGCGCCGAAGTAGCCGCCGTAGACGCCGGCGACGAAGACGCCGACCCCGATGGCCGGGCCGTGCCAGGCCGGCGGACGGGTGTCCACGCCCTCGGGGTGCGCCCGGGCCTGGATGCGTGGACCGGCCAGCACGAGCACGAGGGCGATGAGGATGAGCACCGGCACGATCGCGCGGAACGCGGTCGCCGGCAGCACGAGCAGCAGCCCCGCCCCGACGACGGAGCCGACGAACGACAGCGGCATGAGGCGGCGCAGCGTCGGGGCCTGGCCACCGAGCTCGTGCCGGTAGCCCCACGAGCCGGTGATGCCGCCCGCGACGAGACCGATGTTGTTGGACACGTTGGCGACGAGCGGGTTGACGCCGAAGAACAGCAGGGTCGGGAAGGTGATGAGGGTCCCCGAGCCGACGATCGTGTTGATGAGTCCCGCGCCGGTGCCGGCGAGCGTGATGGCGACGGCGGACCAGAACGACACCCGGTCACCCTACAGAGGGTGGCCGGGTGTCGCGGTGGTGGTCCGTGGACGGCGCGGCGAAGCTGCCGAGCGGTGTCAGCGCTGCGTCGGGGGCTCCTGGTTGGCGCCGGGCAGGTCCTCCGGGGCCGCGACGTCAGCCGGCGGCTGCGCGTCGAAGACCGGGGGTGCGGCAGCCGGGGGTGCGGCGACCGGCGGGGCTGCGGCGGGGGGCGGCGGCACATCGGCGCCGACGGGCCGGACCGGCGGCTGCTGGCGACCGATCGGGGCGGCGTGCTCGGTGGACTCGGCGCTGGCCTGGGCGGCCTGACCGCGGGCCTCGGCGAGGGCCTTGGCCGGGTCCTCGAGCACCGTGCCTGCAAAGGCGTCATCGAGCTCGGGCTCGACCCAGGCCTCGTCGTCGACCTCGGGACGGGTGTCGTTGCCGCCGAGCGCGTTGCCGATGCCCTTAAGGGCGTCGGTCAGCTCGGACGGGACGATCCACATCTTGTTGCTGTCGCCGCGCGCGATCTGCGGGAGCACCTGCAGGTACTGGTAGGCGAGCAGCTTCTGGGTCGGCTTGCCACGGTGGATGGCCGAGAAGACCTGCTGGATGGCGCGAGCCTGGCCCTGGGCCTCGAGGATGCGGGCCTGGGCCGAACCCTCGGCGCGCAGGATCTGGCTCTGCTTCTCACCCTCGGCGGTGAGGATCGCCGACTGCTTGACACCCTCGGCGGTGAGGATCGCGGCACGGCGGTCGCGCTCGGCGCGCATCTGCTTCTCCATCGAGTCCTGCACCGAGTGGGGCGGGTCGATGGCCTTGAGCTCGACGCGGTTGACACGGATGCCCCACTTGCCGGTGGCCTCGTCGAGGACGCCGCGCAGCTGGCCGTTGA
>CBHRRQ010000145.1:0-10460 GCA_966081555.1 uncultured Terrabacter sp. | reverse complement strand
CTCGACGCCCCGACCCCCACTCGACGCACCGACCGCTGCGTTCGGTTCAAGAATGGGGCGGGCGGGGACACGGAACAGGGCAGCCCGACGAGTCGGACTGCCCTGCTTCATCCCTGGGTGTGGATGGGGACGCGGCTATCGCGTGGCCACCTCACACGTTCCGGAAGAAATCACTTCTCGGATCACCTCCCTTCGGTTCGACTCCTCGAACCTACGTCGGGATGAATCGGGCGGCAAGACCTTTTACACAGGGTCGGTGGGCAGCTCGTCGTCGCTGCTCGTCGCCTCCGGGGTCGAACCGGTCCCGCCCGCGCCGTCGCGACGCGAACCGTCCGCCGCTCCTGCGGGTCGCTCACCCGCTGCGGGGCCGTCGGGACGCCGCCGGCTCCGGCTGATCCGTCCGAAGCCGTGGATCATCGCGACGACGGTCACGACGACCAGCGCGACGACCAGCATCGGGCCCCACGTGTCCTCGGGCGGCGCTGCAGCGTCGAACGGCACGACCAGGGTCACGTGCCGACCTCGGGCTGCGGCGCCACGGCGACCGCGGCCGTCTCGGGGGTCGGGCCGAGCGACCCCGCGCCGCCCGGCGACGGGAGGGGCACGGGGCGAGGGCCCGGCTTCACCGGCGGCGCGTCTCCCGGCGGGGGAGTGGGCAGCGCCGACAGGCTGCGGGCCCCGACGAGCATTGCCAGCAGCACCGGCAGCTCGAGGTACGCGTGGTAGCTGGCCAGGGCGGCATACAGCGCCTTGCCCTGGGCGAAGTCGATGCCGAAGAGGACCGCGAAGACGGCCGCCGCGAGGAAGCCCACGGCCCACAGCCGGGGGCCCGTCACCCACGGGACGCGCGCCTCGAAGGAGGCCGAGGCGTCCGGCGCGACGCGCGGCATGACGGCCACCCACACGACGTAGTGCATCGTCTGCATGAAGGCGAAGACGGTGAGGAAGCGCGTGCCGAGCAGGGTCGCCGCAGCGCCGGGCGGCGCGCTCGAGGCCAGGACGGTCTGGCCGTCGCCGACGACGCTGCGCACGATGCCCGGGTCGGTCGTGAGCGAGCCGTCGAACAGGCCCGCCAGGAGGACGGCCGGGATGGCGACGACCCAGAGCAGCTGCATGGCGCGGAAGGCCCGGCGCCCGCGGGGCGAGGCGATGCGGCGCGACCACTCCCAGAGGAAGAAGAGCGGCACGACGTTGTGCAGATGCGTGAGCACGACGAAGTGGTACGCCGGGAACGTCGAGGACACCACGGCCGCGGCGGCGACGACTCCCCACGCCACGTGGCGGCGCCGACCCTCGAGGCCGTAGCGGGCGGCCACGGCGATGACCCCGTAGCCGAGGAGGATCTCGGCGAGCTGCGCCGGCCGGCCGACGACGCCGGCCAGCAGGCGACAGACGACGATCACGGTGACGAGGGCGACGAGCAGGTCGAGGAAGGGGCGGCCGAGCAGCCCCGAGAAGCGGCCGGCCACGTAGCGGATCTCGAGCAGGTTGTGCAGGATGCCGAAGAGGATCAGGCCGATGACGGCCGTCGCGATCGGCGCCCCCAGCGCCAGCGCCAGCGCTGCGGCGACCGCCCCGAGCACGAGGAGCGTCGCGGTGCGCCAACCCTGCGTCCCCGGTGCCGCGTCGGCGGCGCTGGTCACGCCGTGACCGCCCGCGCGTGGGTGGCGCTCGCCCTGACCATCGCGGTCGAGACGCCGGTGCTGGTCGCGTTCGCGCGCCGGGCAGGGTGGTCGTCGTGGGGCCGCGCCGTCGCTGCGGCCGTCGGGGTCAACGTGCTGACGCAACCGCTGCTGTATGCCGTCTCGACGCGGTTCACGTCGTCGCTGCAGCTCGTGGCCGCGGAGGTGGTCGTGGTGGCGGTGGAGGCCGCGCTGCTCACGTGGTGGTGGCGGCTGCCGGGCCGGGAGGACGTGGCGACGCTGGCGCTCGCGGCTGTCGCCGCCAACGCCTTGTCCACCGCCGCGGGACTGCTGGTCCCCTGACTCCCGGTCACCCGCCAATCGTTCCGTCGCCCGGACGACCGGGCCAGCCGAGTAACCCGATCGTTAGGGTCCTGTGGCGTGACCGAGATTCGGGGCGGCGGCGAGGGCGCCGGCGGGCAGCGGGTCGAGCCTGAGGGCGAGGGCGAGCAGGCCTTCAGCTTCCGCGCGATCGCACTGTCGGCGTACGGCCCCACGTTGCTCGGCTCGACCGGAGCGGGGGCGGTCTCACCCATCGTGGCGGTGTCGGCTCGCGAGCTCGGCGCCTCGATCGGCGTCGCGGCCCTGCTCGTCGCGATGCTCGGCGTCGGGCAGCTGCTCGGCGACCTCCCGTCGGGAGCCCTCGCCGCCCGCATCGGGGAACGCCGGGCCCTGCTGGCCGCGGCGGTCGTCGAAGCCGTAGGGATGCTGGTCTCGGCGCTCGCGGGCGGTCTCGCCATGCTCTTCGCCGGGGTCCTCGTCATCGGGCTCGCCGGGTCGCTCTTCGGGCTGGCCCGGCAGGCCTACCTCACCGAGGCCGTGCCGGTCGCGATGCGGGCCCGGGCGCTCTCGACGCTGGGTGGGGTGCACCGCATCGGCTACTTCGTCGGGCCGTTCGTCGGCTCCCTCGTGCTCTCGCGCTGGGGCATCGAGTCCGCGTACGCCGTCGGTGGGGTCGCGAGCCTCGCGGCCTTCGTCCTGGTGCTCGTCGCGCCGGACATCACCGGCTCCGCGCACCGGGTCGCCACCGCCGGGGTCCCGCGGAGCGTCGTGTCGGTGCTGGCCCAGCACCGCCACGTGCTGCTGACGCTCGGCACCGGCGCGATGTGCGTGGCGGGGGCGCGGGCCATCCGCGAGGCGCTGGTGCCGCTGTGGGCCGAGTCGGTCGGGTTCTCGCCGGCGCAGACGTCACTCGTCTTCGGCGTCGCCGGCGCCATCGACATGGCGCTCTTCTACCCCTCGGGCTGGCTGATGGACCGCTACGGACGGGTCGCCGCCGCAGTCCCGAGCATGCTCGTGCTCGGGCTCGGGATGGCGCTGCTCCCGCTGGCGACGACGCTCGTCGCCGTGACCGCCGCCGCCACGGTGCTCGGCATCGGCAACGGACTCGGCGCGGGCCTCATCATGACGCTGGGGGCCGACGCCTCCCCGGCGGACGGGCGGGCGCAGTTCCTCGGGGGGTGGCGCCTCTGTGCCGACCTGGGAAGGGCTGCAGGACCGCTGGCGTTGTCAGGGCTGAGCGCCGTCATGTCACTCGGTGCCTCGGCCGTCGTGCTCGGCATGGGCGCGGTGGTCGGCGCGGGATGGCTGCGCATCTGGGTGCCCCGGCACGACCCCACGAGGGCCCCCAGGAGGGCCTCCGGGAGGGGCGCCGCGACGGGTGGTCACTGACCGTCCGAGAACTCTGAGAGGGTATGACCGTGACGGACCTGATCGACACCACCGAGATGTACCTCCGGACGATCTACGAGCTCGAGGAAGAGGGCATCGTGCCCCTGCGTGCTCGCATCGCCGAGCGTCTCGGCCACTCGGGCCCGACCGTGTCGCAGACCGTGGCCCGGATGGAGCGCGACGGGCTCGTCGCCGTCTCCGGTGACCGTCACCTCGAGCTGTCCGACCACGGTCGACTTCTCGCCACCCGTGTCATGCGCAAGCACCGGCTCGCCGAGCGCCTCCTCGTCGACGTCATCGGTCTCGAGTGGGAGTACGCCCACGACGAGGCGTGCCGCTGGGAGCACGTCATGTCCGAGAAGGTCGAGCGCAAGATCCTCGGCCTCATCGGCGGCGGCCTCGAGTCGCCCTACGGCAACCCGATCCCCGGCCTCGACGAGCTGGGCATGCACCAGGACGAGGACTTCCTCACCGGTCTCATCCCGCTGACGACCGCTGTGCGTGACAGCGCCTCGAGCGTGACGATCCGCCGCATCGGCGAGCCGGTGCAGGTCGACCCCGAGGCCCTCGGCCTGCTCACGAGCGCCGGTGTCGTGCCCGGAGCCCGCGTCGACGTCACGCGCGACGGGTCCCGGGTCGTCGTCGTCCGCGACGGGGGCGAGCCCTCGTCCGGCGTGTCGCTGCCCGACGACGTCGCCGTCCACGTCTACTGCCAGACGGCCTGACACCCCGCCTCACCACAGCAGCGCCACCCGGCACACGTCACCGGCCACCCGGCATACGTCAAGGTGTGCCGCCGGCGCAGGGGCTGTTTTGGCACACCCTGCCACGGGTTGTCCCGGTCGTGTCCGAGTCGCGGGACGCTTCCGAAATTGGTGGGGACCCGGAGGTGACAACTCGGGGCGGGTTGGGTAGTTTGGCCGCACTTGCTCTCCCCGTCGAGCAGGTGCCCCGGGTCGGACCGCCTAGTCCTGCCATCGACCTGTGGCCAGTGACGAACCGCATGGCAGGAGCGGGGGAACCACTTTCTCCGGGCGTCGAGAGACGTCCTTGGGGTGAAGCCCTCCGTGGACCGCAACGGTCCGAGTGAAGGCCGGGCGAGTACCTCCAGCCCGAACCCGACAGCTCACCTCGTAGGCGTCGAGAGGTCAAACGTGGCTCAGAACGTTCCCGGGCGCCACCGCGCCCCCGGTCGATTCAACGCGATCTCGGAGCTCAAGACGATCGCGAAGGAGTCGGCCCAGCCGGCCGTCAAGGGGGCCGCGATCGTGGCCGCCTCGGGTGGTCTCGTCGCCTCGTTCGCCGGCACGGCGAACGCCGCCGACGGCGTCAGCGCCGCTTCCGGCCCCGCGGTCGTCGGGCCGCAGGTGGGCACGCTCAAGGCCGCGAACGCCCTGTCGGCCATCGGTTACGGCAAGCCGGCCCTCAAGACCAAGCCCCTCGTCATCGAGGACGTCAAGGTCAAGCGCGAGCGCGCCGAGGCTGCCGCCGACAAGGCCGCCGCCGAGCGTCGTGCCGCCGCGGCCGACCGTGCCTCGCGCTCCACCGCCCGTGTCGCGCTCAACGACGCGAAGATCCCCAGCGCCTCCGGCATCGTCGGCATCGCGCAGTCCTTCTTCGGCGTCCCCTACGTCTACGGTGGCTCGTCGCCCTCGGGCTTCGACTGCTCGGGCTTCACGTCCTACGTCTACCGCCAGGCCGGCATCTCGATCCCGCGCACGGCTTCCGCCCAGCAGGCCGCGGCGACCCGCGTCAGCGACCCCCAGCCGGGTGACCTCGTCTTCTTCGGCTCGCCGGCCTACCACGTGGGCATCTACGTCAGCCCGGGCCGCATGATCGACGCCCAGCGCCCCGGCACCGTCATCGGCAACCACTCGATCTGGACGAAGCCGTCCGGCTACGGCCGCTTCTGAGCCTCGCCCGACCTCTCGCGCTGTTGGGCCCTCGCCGACTCCGGGGGGGGCACAACGCGTTTCGGGCCCGTCGGCGGCTCCGTGGTTGACTGAGTCGATGACCGACCAGTCTGCTGCCGAGTCCACGACCCTCATCGAGCTCGACCTCTGGAGCGACCTGGTCTGCCCCTGGTCGTGGGTGGCCAAACGACGGCTCGAGGCCGCGGTCGCCGCCTTCGAGCGCCCGCACGACGTCACCGTGCGGCTGCGCTCGTTCGAGCTCGACCCCGACGTCCCGCCCGGCGGGGACGTGCCCGTCAGCGAGCACCTGGCGCTGCGGCACGGCGGCGACGCGGAGGCGGGACGGCTCATGAACGCCCGCGACAGCGAGGTCGCCGAGGCCGACGACCTCTACTTCGACTGGGACCGCGCGGTGCGGGCCAACAGCTTCGACGCGCACCGGCTGTGCGCGCTGGCCGGCGAGATGGGCGGTCCGGCGCTGCGCTCCGCGGCCGTCGAGCGCTTCCACTCCGCACACTTCAGCGAGGGCCTGCCGATCGACGACCACGAGGTGCTCCAGCGCCTGTCGGCCGAGTGCGGCCTCGACGAGCGGCGCGTGTCGGCCGTCCTCGCCTCCGACGAGTACGCCGACCACGTGCGGGCCGACGAGCAGCAGGCGCGCTCCATGGGCGTCACCTCGACGCCCTTCGTCGTCGCCAACGCGTATGCCGCAGTGTCCGGCGCGCGCCCCGTCGACGACTACCTCGCCCTCCTGCGGGGAGTCGCGACCCAGACCGTCTGACCGTCCGGTCAAAACCCGCAAATCGCCCATACCGCAACGCGATCCGTCCACCTACTGGCATGTCGCGCGTCGACCCGCGACACCGCACGTCGCCGAGGTGGAGGATGCCCCCAGGTGCGTGGCCGTGACGACGGCTCGGTGAAGACCGGGCTCGGGACGGGAGAGCGTGGAGCGGGTGGGCGACGAGCGCGACGAGACGGGCGAGGCGGTGCTGGCCGCCTGGCGGTCGCTGCCCAGCGAGCACCGTTTCCTGCTCTGGCGGCTGGTCGTGCACGACGAGGGCGTCGGCCGGCGCGCGTCGCGACGCGACACGGCGCCCCGCGGCGTCACCGACCCGGCCGAGCGTGCCCGTGACCGGCTGCGGCTCGGACTGCTCTCCGAGCTCGTCGCGCGCGCCGAGCGGCCCGAGTGCGCCGCTGCCCGCCGATCCCTGGGCGCGCACCTGCGTCACCTGCCGTCCGCGCCGGCCACCCGGGAGGCGAAGCGTCACCTCGAGGGGTGCGCGCGGTGCCGCACCGCCGTCGCCCTGCTGGACGACGTCGACGGCGCCATCAGGACGCGCGTGGCACCGGCCCTGCTGCCGGGCGCCTTCACCACGGCGCTCGTGGAGGGCGGCGCCCCGCCCGGGGTTGCCGAGCCGGTCGCCGGGGACACGGGTGGAAGGCTCGGAAGGGACACGGTCGCCGGGGACTCCACGGCAGAGGGCTCGACGGCAGGAGCCTTGACCTCGGGAGCCTTGACCTCGGGAGCCTCGACCTCGGGGGACTCGACCGCAGCACGGGCGCCGGCGGGGCGGGTCCTGTCCGTCCCGGGCCGGCCGTTCGCGCTGCTCACCGCCGCGGGGGCGCTCGTGCTGGCCGCCGTGATGCTCCGGCTCGAGTGGGTCCCGGACGGCAGGGTGACGGCCGACGCGCCCCCGCCCCGGCCGTCGGTCGTTCCGAGCCTTTCGGTGGGGGCACCGTCCGACTCCCGTGCGGCTGGCGGAGCACCGGGGAGCCGGGCCGTCATCGGTGCCGCGGTGGCCGAGTCCGCGTCGGGCCGCCCCGCGACGGGTGCCCTTGCCGCGGGCGCCTCACGGCCCGACGGGCCGGCCGGTCTCAGAGCACGCTTCGGTCCTCGGGGCGAGGCGTCCGCAGCCGGTGGGTCCCCGGTCGGGATCCGGACCCGTCCCGCGGGTGTGGCCGCGCCAGGTCCGACGTCTCCGCTTGGGACGTCGGAGCCGACGACTGCGCCGGTTGCCACCCCCCTTCCTGCACCGGCCCCGACCACTCCCGCGCCGACCACTCCGCTCCCGACCACCCCGCCCCGCGGTCCCGTCGTGCCCGCGGGAGACGTGGCGAGCACGCGGGTCTTCGTGCCGGCCGACCAGGGGACGTTCGTCGCCACGCTGGTGGTGAGCCGCGGCTGGCTGCTCACCTCCGTGCTCGACGAGCGTGGGCGCGTGGCCGTCGAGCACGTCGCGACGCCCACGACAGGACTGGTCGACCGGATGCATGCGGGTCGGGTCGTCGTCCAGGTCACGAGAGTGTCCGGCACCGAGGGGACGGGGGCGCTGGTGGTGTCGTTCGTGGGTCCGTCCGGTGCGGGGCGGCCGGGCTCGGGCACCTCCGCGTGGGGTGGCCGCGCCTCGTCGGCCTCCGCGTCGGCCGCCACCGCCGCGGCCCGGGCCGCGGCGGCGTCACCCGCCGCCGAGGACAGGCCGTCGCGGGAGTGGGGGACGGCGGCATACGGACGCGGAGAGGCGGGGACCTCAGCAGGGCCGGCGGGGGCGACCTCGTCGACGGGGATCACCTGGCTGAGGCGCGTCAGCTCGATGACGGCGCGGATGGGGGAGACCTCCGGAACGACGAGGCGTAGGTCCTGGCGGCGGTCGCGAAGCCGCTCGGAGAGCCTGAAGAGGGTTGCGATGGCGGCGCTGTCGACGTAGGTGGTGCCGCTGAGGTCGAGGACGATGAGGGTGACGTCGTCCGGGACGCCGTGGGCGACGGCGTCGATGACGTCGCGCGCGTTCGACAGGTCGACCTCGCCCGTGATGCGCACGAGCTGGGTGGTCCCGTCACGCTGCGTGCGCACGCGGGCGAGCTCGCTCACGCGAGACTCCCCAGGCGTACGCGACGGGTGAGCCGCACCTCGGTGCCGGAGGAGGTGTGCCCCACGTCGACGTCGTCCATGAGGGAGTGCATGAGCTGCAGCCCCCACCCACCCCCACGGTCGGCGGCCGCGCGCCAGTGGCCGTGGTCGCACACCCGCAGCTCGAGGTCGTCGCCGACGAGGCGTGCGGTGAGCTCGAGCGGTCCCGCGGCCTCGGCCCCGCTGTACGCGTGCTGGACGACGTTGGCGCAGGCCTCGCCGCAGGCGACGAGCACCTCGTTCGCCTCGCTCTCGGGGACGCCGGACTCGTGCAGCCACCGCCGCAGCGCGCCCCGCAGCTTGACGAGGTTGCGGGCCTCCGCAGGGAGGCTGAGCGCGAGCTCGCCCTCGACCGATACGGCCGGTCGCATCGCGAGCAGGGCCACGTCGTCGGGCACGTGGTCGTCGTCGAGGAACGTCGCGAGGAGCCGGTCGCACAGCTGCTCGAGCGCGTCGGCGGGGGCGTCGTCGGCCGTGGGGTCGGGCGAGGAGTGCGGGTGCGGCGCGGCGGGATTCTCGGGTGCGGTCGTGGCCTCGCGGCTGAGGCGGTCGAGCCCGGTGGTGAGGGAGACTCCTCTCCGCTCGACGAGGCCGTCGGTGTAGAGCAGCAGCGTCGAGCCGGGCTCGAGCACGTGGGTGCTCTCGGCGAACGACCCGTCGAGGGTGACGCCGACGGGTGGGGCGAGCGCGCCGGTGAGGTAGGTGGCGCTGCCGTCGGCGACGACCAGAGCCGGTGGGTGGCCGGCGTTGGTCCAGCGCAGCTCGCGGGTGGACGGGTCGAAGACGAGGTAGATGAGCGTGACCATCTCGGGCACGGGCAGCTGGGCGACGAGCTGGTGGACCCCGTGCATCACGGCGGGCGGCGACGGGTCCTGGAGGGCGTACGCGCGCAGTGCCATCCGCACCTGCACCATGGTCGCGGCGGCCTGCAGACCGTGCCCGGCGACGTCGCCGATGGCGAGGGCGATGAGTCCCTTGGGCAGCTGGACCACGTCGTACCAGTCGCCACCGACCTGGACGTCGGCCGTGGCGGGCACGTAGCGCGCGGCGAGGCCGACCCCGGGCACGTCGGGGAGCCGGTCGGGCAGGAGGCTGCGCTGCAGGGTCTCGGCGATCTGGTGCTCGCGCTGCGCCCTCGCCTCCTCGTGGCTCAGCAGCTCCTGCGCCTCGGAGCGCTCGTGGATCTCCTGGACGAGGCGCACGTTGGCGGCGGTGAGCTGGGCGGTGCGCTGCTCGACACGCTGCTCCAGCTCGGCGGCGGCCAGCACGAGGTCACCGGCGGCCTTGGCCCGCTCGCTGACGAGCGCCGCGAGGAAGAAGGAGGTGAGGGCGACCGAGGCGTTGAAGGCCTGCAGGGTGACCATCTGCTCCAGGCGGGTGGTGCCTTCGAAGGGACCGACCTGCCGGGCGGCCGCCCAGGTGGCGGCGAGTGTCGCGATGAGGGCCGCGGGTGCGGCGCCGCGCAGCTGCAGGCGCCACGCCGCCCAGCCGAGAAGCGGCAGGGCGATGAAGAGGATGCGCATCTGAAGCACGGTCCAGGTCACGGTCAGCGTCACGGCGATGAGGATCACCGCACCCTCGAGCCACTGCCGCAGGGGCCAGCGCCGCTGCTCCCAGAAGAGCGGCAGGCACAGCAGGAACGGCGTGAAGGCCAGCACGCCCATGGCGTCGCCGGTCCACCAGACGGCGAAGGCGGTCGGCAGCTGACCGGCCTGGATCGATCCGGAGGCGAGCAGGACGAGGGAGCCGATGGTGGCGCTGACGAGCATGCTGGCGAGCGCGCCGACGAAGACGATCGCGAGCGCGTCGTGCTGGCGGTCGAGCTCACGGCGGAATCCCACCCGGTGCAGCAGGGTCACCGCGACGACGGGCGCGAGGGTGTTGCCGACGGCCGTGGCGACCGCGGCGACGACCGTGGCGCTGATGGGCAGGTTGATCGCGAGGGCGGCCACGGCGACCGCGGGCCAGTAGGACCGGCCGAAGACGAGGAGCGCGGCCACCGCGATGCCGGTCGGGGGCCAGAGGGGCGTGACGTCGTCGCCGACGAGCGACAGCTCGAGCCCCAGCTTCCCGCCGTAGTAGTAGGTGACGCCGATGAGAGTGAGGAGTGCCACGCGCCGGACGCCCACCCTCTCGGTGAGCATGCCGACGGGCCGCGAGGCCTCAGCTGTCCCCACGCGCACCGTCATGGTCGGACGCCTCCCACGCGCCCGCGCGTCCCCATGGCTGCGAGCCTAGGGATCCGCGGCTCGGATGACGAGAGTTTCGCGCACACTGTCCGGG
>CBHRRQ010000144.1:0-10658 GCA_966081555.1 uncultured Terrabacter sp. | reverse complement strand
GCCCCCGCGGGATTCGCGGGGGCGTCCTGCGTGTGTCCGGCACGCCGTCGCCGACCGGCCCGCTCGCGTCACCGGCTCGACCAGTCGGCTCGATCTCGTCAGCCGGCCCGCAGCTGACGGGCCGCGAGCCCGACGGCGCGCCGCTCGGAGTCGGCCGACCACGCTCCCCCGTCGACGAGGAGCCAGAGCAGGTCGTCGCCCTCGCTCACGAGGACCCCGCGGGCCCTGGTGCCAGCGCCGAAGATGCTGGTCTGCTCGCCGACGAGCCCAGCCACGCCGCCGAGGCTGCCCGCGCGACCCCGGCCGCAGCGCTGCACCAGGTCTGCGAGCATCTCGCCGGTGGCCGTACGCGCCGGGTCGCCGCGGTCGAAGCGCAGCAGCACGTACTCGAGGACGACGCTCCCCCTCCCCGGGTCCGAACCGACCGCGAGCCGCGCGGCCGCGATGCCGGCGACGACGCGCCGCGCCCCGGTCCAGGCGTAGATCTCGCGGTTCTGCGAGAACACCCAGGGGAACGTGACGCCGTCACACGCCGCCGGGAGCCGCGCCGTGGGGGCGCAGCCGGCAGCGTCCTGCCGCGTCTCGCGGAACGCCACCGCCCGCTCCTCGGCCGCCCCCGGCCACAGCTCGCGCGGTCGGAGCGGCGGGTCGGCCGACAGGTCCTTCTCCACGAAGCAGGCGGCCTGCTCCGGGACGGCGGTCATCCCGGCGTCTGACGTCGGACCCGCCTGGTTCGTCCGGTTCGCCTGGTTCGTCCGAGCGTTCGGGTCGGGTTCCGGCGCCGCGCTCTGCGTCGTGCAGCCGGCCAGCACGAGCACCGCCAGGAACGGCGCGAGGGCGCCCCCGCACAGCGGGAGCGCCCTCGTGAGCCGACCGGACGGCATACGCCACACGTCGTGGTCGTGGCGGTCAGAAGTTGATCATGTGGCCGGCGATGCCGTGGACGGCCTCCTTGACGGCCTCGCCCAGAGTCGGGTGCGCGAAGACGGTGCGCGAGATCTCGTCGGCGGTGAGGTCCCACGTCTGCGCGAGGTTGAGGACCGGCAGCAGCTCGGTGACGTCGGGGCCGATGAGGGCGGCACCGAGGATCTCGTTGTGCTCGGCGTCGGCGATGACCTTGACGAAGCCGACCGGCTCGCCGAGGCCCATGGCCTTGCCGTTCGCCGAGAACGGGAACGTCGCCGTCTTGACGTCGTGACCCGCCTCCTTGGCCTGCGCCTCGGAGAGGCCCATCGAGCCGATCTGCGGCTGGCAGTAGGTCGCCCGCGGGATGAAGCGGTAGTCGATGGCCATCGTCTCGACGCCGGCCAGGGTCTCGGCGGCGACGATGCCCATGGCCTCGGCGACGTGCGCGAGCATGAGCTTCGCCGTGACGTCACCGATGGCGTACACGTTCGGGACGTTGGTGCGGCAGTACTCGTCGATGGCGATCGCGCCACGGTCGGTGAGCGCGACGCCGGTCACCTCGAGGCCGTAGCCCTCGGTGCGCGGGGCGAAGCCGATCGCCGACAGCAGACGGTCGGCCTCGAGCACCTGCTGGTCGCCGCCCGCCGCCGGGCCGACGGTCACCCGCACCCCCGAGCCGGTGTCCTCGACGGACTCGACCTTGGTGCCGAGCATGACCTTCACACCGAGCTTCTTGTAGTGCTTGAGCAGCTCCTTGGACACGTCGGCGTCCTCGGTGGGGACCATGCGGTCGAGGAACTCGACGATGGTGACGTCGACGCCGAAGTTCTTCATGACGTAGGCGAACTCGACGCCGATGGCACCCGAGCCGGCGATGATGATCGAGCCGGGCAGTTCGGGGTCGAGGATCTGCTCCTCGTAGGTGACGACGTTCTTGCTCACCTGCACGCCCGGGATCATCCGCGTGACCGAACCGGTCGCGAGGATGAGGTTGTCGAACGTGATCGAGCGCTTCTCGCCGGAGTTGAGGGCGACGTCCATCGAGGTGGCCGAGGTCAGCGTGCCCCAGCCGTCGATCTCCTCGATCTTGTTCTTCTTCATGAGGAAGTGGACGCCGCGGACGATGCCCTCCGAGACCTTGCGACTGCGGGCGTGCGTGGGGCCGAAGCTCATCGTGGCGTCGCCCTCGATGCCGTACTTCTGCTTCTCGTGGGTCAGGGTGTGCGACAGCTCGGCGTTCTTGAGCAGGGCCTTGCTCGGGATGCAGCCGACGTTGAGGCAGACGCCGCCCCAGTACTGCTTCTCGACCACGGCGACCTTCTTGCCGAGCTGCGACGCGCGGATCGCCGCGACGTAGCCACCAGGACCGGCACCGAGCACAACGACATCGAAATCAGCCATGGCGCACAGCCTATCCGTGCGCCTGACGGCTTCGAGACGGCGTCCACGGGGTACGTCACGATCAGCAACCATCTGCGGAAATGGCTGTGTCGCAGGCCACATCACGCGTGCTCGCGAGAGTAAGTTTCCGCGACGCACGGCCGAACTCATCCGGCCCGGACCAACGGAGGTCACTCGCGTGAGCACCACTCCGCATCGCCACGAGGCGCCACCGGCGAACAAGGGCCTGTTGGCTCTCGCCGGCGTGCTCCTCGCCATCCCCGTCGTCGCCCTCATGCTCGTCGGCACCTACGCCAAGGACGAGCCGCGCGTTGCGGGGTTCCCGTTCTTCATCTGGTACCAGTTTCTCTGGGTCGTGATCTGCTCCGCCTTCACCTACACGGCCTACCGGATCGTCCTCAAGGCCCGGCCCCACGTCCCCATGAACCCCGAGGGCGACGCGTACCTCGACGACGAGTCCCGAGAGGACGGCCTCCGATGAGCGCCATCGCCCCCGCGGCCACCAACACGGGCGTCAACGGCGTCGCGCTGGCCGTGCTGATCTTCTTCTTCGTCGTCGTCGCGGCTGCGGGCTTCTGGGCCGCGCGCTGGCGTCGTCCCGAGAGCATGGAGAGCCTCGAGGAGTGGGGCCTCGGCGGCCGCTCCTTCGGCACGTGGATCACGTGGTTCCTGCTCGGCGGCGACCTCTACACCGCCTACACCTTCGTCGCCGTGCCCGCCGCGATGTTCGCCTTCGGCGCCGTCAACGGCTTCTTCGCCGTGCCCTACACGATCGTGCTCTACCCGATCATCTTCGTGTTCATGTCGCGCCTGTGGTCGGTGTCGCACCGCCACGGCTACGTGACGCCGGCCGACTTCGTGCAGGGCCGCTCCGGCTCGCGCGGGCTCTCACTCGCCGTCGCGGTCACCGGCTTCCTCGCGACGATGCCCTACATCGCCCTCCAGCTCGTCGGCATCCAGGCGGTGCTCGAGGTGGCCGGTGTCGGTGGCGGCGGCAACATCATCGCCAAGGACGCCCCGATCTTCATCGCCTTCCTCGTGCTCGCGCTCTACACCTACACCTCGGGCCTGCGCGCGCCCGCGATCATCGCGTTCGTCAAGGACATCCTCATCTACCTCGTCATCATCGTCGCGGTGATCTACCTGCCCTCCAAGGTGGGCGGCTGGGCCCACATCTTCGACGCGGCCAAGGAGAAGATGACGACGACCACCAACGCGGCGACCGGCAACAAGAACGTCTTCATCCCCGGCGACAAGGCGTACTGGGCCTACGGCACGCTCGCCCTCGGGTCGGCGCTCGCCCTGTTCATGTACCCCCACTCGATCACGGCGAGCCTGTCGGCCAAGAACCGCAACACGATCCGCAAGAACGCCGCGATCCTGCCGGCATACTCCTTCCTCCTCGGCCTGCTCGCCCTCCTCGGCTGGGTCGCGATCGCGGCCGGCACCAAGCCGATCGGCCTCGACGGCAAGCCGAACGCGCAGCTCGTCGTGCCGCAGCTCTTCGAGGACATGTTCCCGTCGTGGTTCGCGGGTGTCGCCTTCGCCGCCATCGCGATCGGCGCGCTGGTGCCGGCCGCGATCATGTCGATCGCCGCGGCCAACACCTTCACCCGCAACATCTACAAGGCGTGGATCAAGCCCGACGCAACGGTCCAGCAGGAGGCCAAGGTCTCGAAGGTCACCTCGCTCGTCGTCAAGGCGTTCGCGCTGCTGTTCGTGCTGCTGCTCGACAAGAGCAACGCGATCAACTTCCAGCTGCTCGGCGGCATCTGGATCCTCCAGACCTTCCCGTCGCTCGTGTTCTACCTCTACACGCGCTGGTTCCACCGGTGGGCACTGCTCGCCGGCTGGGCGGTCGGCATGGTCTACGGCACGCTCGCCGCGTACAACGTGACGAACAAGGCGACGGGTGCGCCCTTCGCCGGGTCGGTCGCGTCGATTCCGGTCATCGGCCAGCTCGGCTACATCGCGTTGACCGCGTTCGCGCTCAACGTCATCGTGGCCGCGATCCTCACCCTCGTCCTCCGGGCCGTCAAGGCTCCCGAGGGCGTCGACGAGACCATCCCGGCCGACTACTTCGCCGACGCGGGCGACCCCCGCGTCCAGAAGCTCGAGACGGGCCCGCACGAGTACACCCCGTCGAACTGACCACCAGTCGACCGAGCACGTATGCCGGAGGGCCGGGTCCGCGAGGGCCCGGCCCTCTGGCGTGTGCGCCCTCTCCCCCGCCACCGAGATGACGCAGCGTTCTCTCGATCGAGATCCGATCGAAAGAGCACTCCGTCGTGACGGAGCGTTCTTTCGATCGGAGGGGTTGGGGGTGTCAGGTGTCGCGGGGGCGCTCGGGGGGCACGGCGGCGATGGCCTGGTCGACGTCGAGGCCGGTGACCTGCAACAGGTCGACGACGGTGGAGCGGATCTGCGCGAGCACCGTCTCGGTCGCGAGGCTCGACGTGCGCGGGAGCGTCGCGGTCGCCTTCGCCACCTCGAGCATCGCGGGCCGCCCGATCTCGGGTGACGCGTTCTCCGACAGGGCCCGGCCGACGACGTCCGTCGCGGCCGCGAGCTCGAGGATCAGCTCGACGTAACCGGGCGGGAGCGGCTCACCGCGCCCGACCGCGATGGTCACCCGACGCACCAGCACGCGGGTGCTGCGCATCGCCCGGTCGAGGGGCTCGACGAGGTCGACCATCTTGCGGACGCCCTCGGCGTGCTGCCGCTTGAACGGTGAGGACGTCAGCACCGACAGCCCCTCGTCGGCGGCCGAACCGAGCTCGCGCAGCAGCGACTCGGTGGCACGGGCCGACGCGAGCACCTCGGCCGCCGCGGGCACGTCCCCGTCGCGCGCGCTGGCCGCAGCCCGGCGCAGCAGCTCGCCGATCTTGCGCACGGCGGCGGCGGCAGCCACCCGCGGTCGCCGGAGCGGCGCCTGCGGGACCACGGTGGCGGCGACGAGCGCGATGCCGCCACCGATGAGCGCGTCGGTCCACCGGTTGAACGCCTGGCCGGGACTGGCGACGAGGGCCGCGATGACGATGCCCTGCACGGCCGACTGCGTGACGATGACCGCGCTGCCGTGCAACAACGTGGCAATGGCCATCGACACGAGCACGACGGCGGAGATCTGCCACGGTCCGCTGCCCGCGAGGTGCACGAACACGTCGGCCGTGAAGACGCCGACCGCGACGCCGATCGCGACCTCGAAGACCCGGCGGAGGCGCTGGCCGTAGGACATGCCGAGACAGATGACCGCCACGATCGGCGCGAAGAACGGCGACGGGTGACCGACCACGTCGGTCGCGAACCACCAGGCCACGCCCGCCGCCACGGCCGACTGCACGAGCAGGAAGGCCCGCGTGCGGAGCCGCTCGAACCGGGTGTGGGCACTGAGCCGGCTGCGGTCCCAGGCGCGGTCGAGCACCTGGATGACCGGCGCGTCGCTCCTCAGGTAGTCGTCCACGCTCGCACCCTCTCCTCAGGTCGCCGTCGGCTGTCGCGGGCCGGCCGTCGCCGGCGCCTACAACCCCAGGGCAAGGATGGCATCGAAGATCTGGCGCACGGCAGGGGCCGCCACCTTCGAGCCGGAGCCGCCCTGCCCGACGACGACCACGACGGCGTACCTCGGCCTCGTCGTCGGGCCGTAGCCGGCGAACCACGCGGTGGCCTGCTTGCCGAACACCTCGCCGGTGCCGGTCTTGCCGGCGACCGGGTAGCGGGACTGCGGGAAGCCCGCGAACGCCGTGCCCGCCGAGCCGCCCGGGCGGGTGACGTCGCCGAGGGCGGCCCGCACGTACGCGAGGACGTCGGCGCGCAGGGGCACCGTGCCGACCCGCTTCGGCGGGATCGAGGCGGTCGCACCGTCCTGGGAGCGGTAGGCGGCGGCGACCTGGGGCTGCCACAACGTGCCGCCGTTGGCGATCGCGGCATAGACCCCGGCCATCTGCAGGATGGTGACCGCGGTGTCGCCCTGCCCGATCGAGAAGTTCACGGCGTCGCCGGCGCGGTACTGGTAGCCGGTGGCGCAGTTCTCGGTCGCGAGCCGCTTGAGGTAGTCGGCGCGCACGCGGTCGGTGCGCGCGACCTCCGGGTAGCCGGTGGTGGCCCGCCGGCAGGTCGCGTCCTTCGTCGCGAGCCAGTGGTCCTCCTTCCAGGCACGGTCGGGCACCCGGCCGGCCGCCTCGCCCGGGACGTCGACGCCGGTGCGCCGTCCGAGCCCGAAGGCCTCGGCCATCGCCACGAACGGGTCGGAGGCACCGGGAGGCGCAGCCAGACCGCCCTGCGCCAGCCAGGCGGCATACGCGAGCCGGTAGAAGACCGTGTCGCACGAGACGACGAGCGCGCGGTGGAGGTCGATGAGGCCGTAGCCGCGGGACTCGAAGTTGTTGAAGGTGCGGCCACCGATCGAGACGTTGGGCGAGCAGTCGTAGCGGCCGGTGAGCTTCGCGCCGGAGTTGACCGCCGCCGGCACGGAGACGACCTTGAAGGTCGAGGCGGGTGGAAACGTCTCGGCCGTCAGCCGGGAGGTCAGCGGGCTGCCGGCCGTGGCACTCGTCAGCCGCGCGAGCTCGGTGCTGCTGATGCCGCCGACGAACGCGGAGGGGTCGTAGGTGGGGTAGCTCGCGGCGGCGACGACCGCGCCGTTCGTCACGTCGACGACGACGGCCGCGCCGGCGTCGGCCCGGAACTTCAGCGAACGGGCGTGCGTCACGGCACGCGCGAGCGCGGCCTCGGTGCGGGCCTGCAGGCGTGCGTCGAGGTGCGTGACGACGTCGCGGCCGGCGACGGGAGGCGTCACGCTGATCGTGTCGGTGACGATGCCGCGCGGGTCGATGGCCACGACGGTGCGACCGTTGGTGCCGCGCAGCACCGCGTCGTACTGCGCTTCGAGGCCCGACCGGCCCACGAGGTCGTCGGCGTCGACCCGCCCACCGCTGCCGGAGACCTCGTCGGCGTTGGCCCGGGCGACCCACCCGAGCAGGTGCGGAGCGAGCGCGCCTGCAGGACGGGCGTAGTCGCGAGCGGGTGACGTGGCGACGTCGACGCCGGGGAACTTCTCCGGCTGCTCGACGAGGGTGAGGGCGCGCCGCGCGTCGACCCCGGACGCGAGCGGGATGGGCACGTAGGGCGAGCCGTTGAAGCACGCCGGCGCCGGTGGTGCGCCGGCCGTGCCGCAGAGCATCGTCTTGCCCCACAGCCGCTCGAAGGGCAGGCCGAGCACGGCGGCGACGCGCGTCACGAGGTCACGACCGCCGTCCTCCGCCTCGACGAGCACCGAGCGCTGCACCGTGACGACGGTGCCGTAGCTGTTGCCGACGAAGGGGCTGCCGTTGCGGTCGAGGATGCGTCCTCGGAGGGCGTGGTCGGTGACCGTGCGGGTGTTGACCGTGGTGGCGGCCTGCGCCAGCCGGGGGCCCTGCACGAGCTGGAGCTGCCCGAGCCGGCCGAGCAGCAGCCCGAAGAGCGTGACGAGCAGCACGAGCACGACTCCGGCGACGCCGACCCGCCGGCGCGGGGCCCGCCTCACCCGAGCCTCCGCCGCACGAGGGCGCGGTCGACGACGAGCAGGGCCGGCAGCAGCACGGCGCCCAGCACCACGGTCGCGACCGCTCTCGAGGCGTCGACGGCCGGCTCCACGCCACCCTCGGCGAGCACGGCCGAGGCGACTCGAGCGCAGAGCACGACAGCAGCCGCGCAGACCAGGGCTGCGGGCGCGCGCAGCCACGACCGCGACGAGGAGCGTCGGAAGAGCCCCGCCACGAGGCCGGCCAGCATGGTGACCAGGGGCATCAGGCCGAGCGGGCTGCCGACCGGCGGCACCAGCTCGACGACCCAGCCGGCCAGCAGTCCCGCGAGCGCGCCGTGCACCGGCCCCCTCAGCACAGCCGTGGCGACGACCCCGACGAGGACGAGGTCGGGCACCCACTGCTGCGGGACACCGAGGCGGGGCAGCAGGGTCGCCGTCGTCAGCGCCGCCACGACGACGTATGCCGTGCGCAGGACTCCCAGCAGCGTCGGCCTCACCGGGTGTCCCCCGTCGGGGCCCCGGTCGTGGCCCGCGTCGTGGCCCGGGTCGTGGCCCGGGTCGTGGCCCGGGTCGTGGCCTCCCTCGTGGCCCCGGTCGTCGGGCGGGGCACCGAACGGGGCGTCGGCACAATGACGGCGACGACGTCGATCGCGTCGGGGTCGGTCGCCGGGCGCACCGTGGCCCCTCGGGTGAGCTGGCCGTGGTCGGGATCGACGGAGGTCACCGTGCCGACCACGATGCCCGCGGCATACGGCGTCTCGTCGACGCTGCCGAGCGTGCGCACGACGTCGCCCACGACGGCGGTGCCGGGCGCGATGGTGGACAGGCCAAGGGTCCCGCGGGGACGCGACTCGACGTCGCCGGCGACCGGCGCCCGCACCGTACCGAGGGTCCCGGCGGGGCCGACCCGCACGGCCACGACCGATCCTGCGCTGCCGAGCACCTGCACGTCGCTCGTCCACGGCGCCACCGCGACGACCCGGCCGACGAGCCCGTCGGCGGAGACGACCGTGGAGTCGGCGCGCACACCGTCACGCGAGCCGACGTCGAGCGTGACGGTGCGACCACCGAGTGGGCTGAGGTCGCTGGCGACGACCCGGGCCGGAAGCAGCGTGCGTCCTGCCGTCGTGGTGGAGCCGAGCAGCTCGTCGAGGCGACGGCGGTCGGCGGATCGGCGCTGCTCGTCGGCCAGCTCGGTGCGCAGACGGACGTTCTCGCGCTCGACGGCCGCGAGCGCGTCGGGCTGAGCCCCGGACAGCGCGCGCTGCACGGGGCCCAGGACGACGCCCCCGGCCCGCCGCACGTCGTCGGCCACGCCCCAGCCGGCGAGGTCGGCGAGCAGCAGCGCCACGGTCAGCGACGCCAGGACGACGAGGAGGCGGCGGCGGGCGGTCGACGGCATACGGCTAGAGGCGGTGGTCGCCGACGAGCACGCGCTCGAGACTCGAGAACTCGTCGACGCAGCGGCCGGCCCCGCGCGCGACCGCGCGCAGCGGGTCCTCGGCGACCCGCACGGGGACCCCGAGCTCGTGGCGCATGCGCTCGTCGAGTCCGCGGAGCAGGGCGCCGCCGCCCGTCAGGGTGATGCCGCGGTCGAGGATGTCGCCGGAGAGCTCCGGGGGGCACACGTCGAGCGTCGCCCGCACGAGCTCGATGATCTGCAGGACCGGTGCCTCGATGGCACGCCGCACCTCGACAGAGCCGACCTGCACCGTCTTGGGCAGCCCGGTCACGAGGTCGCGGCCACGCACGCGAGTCGTCAGCTCCTCGCGCAGCGGGAAGACCGAACCGACGGCCACCTTGATGTCCTCGGCGCTGCGCTCGCCGAGCAGCAGGGAGTACTCGCTCTTGACGTGGCTGACGAGGGCCTCGTCGATCTCGTCGCCGGCGATGCGCAGCGAGCTTGACGTGACGATGCCGCCGAGGCTGATGACGGCGACGTCGGTGGTGCCGCCGCCGATGTCGACGACCATGCTCGCGGCGGTCTCGTAGACGGGCAGCCCGGCGCCGATGGCGGCCGCCATGGGCTCCTCGACCATGTAGACGCGGCGCGCACCGCACCGGGTGGCGGCGTCCTCGAGGGCCCGTCGCTCGACGCCGGTGACCTCGCTGGGGACGCAGAGCACCATGCGCGGGCGCACGAGCCGCGAGGTGCGCACCTGGTCGATGAACCAGCGCAGCATCCGCTCGGTCTCGTCGGCGTCGGAGACGACGCCGTCGCGCAGCGGGCGCACCGCACGGATGGTGCCGGGCGCCCGGCCGAGCATCTCCTTGGCGCGGCTGCCCGCGGCGACGAGCCGTCCGCTGCTCACCTCGACGGCGACCACCGACGGCTCCTCGACGACGACGCCCCGCCCTCGCACGTGGATGAGGGTGTTGGCCGTGCCGAGGTCGATCGCGAGGTCGCGACCGACGGCGGGCCAGGTGCTCATGGCCGGGATTGTGTCGCGCCGGCGCGCCGTCCCCGAGGGCATCGGGGGCGTGTCGCCGGATGGGTGACTCGAGAGGCGCCTGTGGCCGCTGTGACGCCTGAGGCGCCCGTTCCGGTCAGAGCTCGGGGAACCAGATGGCGATCTCGCGGGCGGACGTCTCGACGGAGTCGGAGCCGTGGACGATGTTCTGCTGCACCTTGGTGCCCCAGTCGCGGCCGAGGTCGCCGCGGATCGTGCCCGGGAGGGCCTCGGTCGGGTTGGTGGCGCCGGCGAGGCTGCGGAAGCCCTTGACGCAGTCCTGGCCCTCGATGACGACCGCGGTGACCGGGCCCGAGCTCATGAACTCGACGAGGGGCTCGTAGAACGGCTTGCCCTCGTGCTCGGCGTAGTGC
>CBHRRQ010000143.1:0-10664 GCA_966081555.1 uncultured Terrabacter sp. | reverse complement strand
GTCGCGGGCGCCTTCTTCGCAGCGCGCCCCGTGCAGTACGTGCCCATCCTCGTCGGCCTCGCCGTCTTCGGTGGGTTCGCCGAGTGGCGCCTGGGCACCAGGAGGTATGCCGTCGCGCTGGCCGTGTGCCACGTCGCGGGGGTGCTCGGGGCGGCCGGTCTGCTCTGGTTGACCCGCGACCACGGCTACGTGTGGACGACCACGCTCGCCCACGCCCGCGACGCAGGTCCGTCGGCCGCGTTCCTCGGCGCGGCTGCCGCGGCGACCGTGACGGTCGCGCCGCCCTGGCGCGGGCGTGCGCGCACGCTGCTCGTCGCGTACGTCGTGCTCTTCCTCATCCACATGGGCGCGCTCGCCGACCTCGAGCACCTGCTGAGCGTCGGCGTGGGGCTGGCCCTCGGGCCGTTCCTCGTCGGTCGTCGCCCGGCCCTCACCCGGCGGCAGCTGACCCGGCGCGACTTCCGGCTGCTCGCCTCCGGCTTCTTCGTCGTGGCGGCGGCCGAGGTGTCGTTGCGCCCCTTCACCACCGGCGACGGACCGTTCATGGTCACCCTGTCGCCCGACGCCCGCGCCCAGGAGCTGACCAACCCCGACCTCGCGTTCGGGGTGCTGCAGATCGTGCTGTGGCTGTGGCTCGCCCGGTCGCTCTACAAGGGCCGGCGGCGCGCCTGGCGGTGGGCGGTCGCGCTGCTCGTCGTCGTGCTCGGGATCCAGCTGGCCAACTACGGCTGGATGGTCGCGACCGGCGAACCCGGGCTCCTCGCCGCCGGCTGGGAGACCGTCGGCAACGCCGCCGGTCTCGTCGTGCTGGTCGTCGGGCGACACGCGTTCCGCAACCCCTCACCACGTCGCGCGCGCCGCACCCGCGGCAGCCTCGTCGCACCCGCCGACGACGACCAGCGTGCGCAGGCCACGGCCCTGCTGCGCGAGGAGGGCACCGTCAACCGGCTCGCCTGGATGACGACCTGGCCCGAGAACCGATGGTTCACCAGCCCCGACCGGGCCGGCTACGTCGCCTACCGGGTGCACGCGGGCGTGGCCGTCGGGCTCTGCGACCCGGTCGCCGCCGACGAGCAGGACCGGGCGGCGCTGCTCGTCGAGTTCTCCGACCGCGTGCACGCCCAGGGGCTCGTGCCGTGCCTCTTCACCGTCAGCGCCGAGGCGTGCCGGCACGCGCGCGAGCAGGGGTGGCACAGCCTCCAGGTCGCCGAGGAGGCCGTCATCGAGCTGCCGACCCTCGACTTCGTCGGCAAGGCCTGGCAGGACGTGCGCACCGCCCTCAACCAGGCCGCCAGGCTCGGCATCCACCTCAGCCTCCAACCGCTCGCCCAGATGCCGCGCGGGCTGCAGATGCAGGTCAAGGCCATCTCGTCGGAGTGGGTCGAGGACAAGGGCCTGCCCGAGATGGGCTTCACCCTCGGCGGGGTCGACGAGGCGATGGACCCGGCGGTGCGCGTGGGCCTGGCCGTCGACGGCGAGTCCACGGTGCACGGCGTCACGTCGTGGATGCCGATCCACGACGTCGGCGGCGCGGAGGTCGGGTGGACGCTCGACGTCATGCGGCGGCTCCCCGGCGGCTTCCGCTACTCGATGGAGTTCCTCATCGCCTCGGCCTGCCTCAGCTTCCGCGACGAGGGCTCCTCCGTCGTCTCGCTGTCAGGCGCACCGCTGGCCCGCAGCGCGGCGAACGACGACGGCCTCGACCGCGGCACCGTCGACGCCTTCCTCGACCGGCTCGGCGAGGCGCTCGAGCCGTACTACGGCTTCCGCTCGCTGCTCGCCTTCAAGGCCAAGTTCCAGCCGGTCCACCACCCGCTCTACCTCGTCTTCCCCGACGAGGCGGCGCTGCCCCGCATCGGGCTGGCGCTCAGCCGGGCCTACCTGCCCGACGCGGGCGTGCGCGACCTCGTGGCACTCGCGCGCACCGGCCACTGAGGTGTCGGGCGCGGGTGCCACCCGCGCCCGCGCGCTCAGTTGCCGAGGTACGGCGAGACGACGACCTCGACGCGCTGGAACTCCTTGACGTCGGAGTAGCCGGTCGTGGCCATCGCGCGCTTGAGGGCGCCGATGACGTTCGTCGTGCCGTCGGCGTGGCGGCCCGGGCCGAAGAGGATCTCCTCGATCGAGGCCTGGCTGCCGAGGGCGATGCGCTCGCCGCGCGGCAGCTGCTGGTGGTGCGCCTCCGGACCCCAGTGGTAGCCGCCGCCAGGCGCGTCGGTGCCGCGCGCGAGGGCCGCGCCGAGCATGACCGCGTCGGCGCCGCACGCGATCGCCTTGACGATGTCGCCCGACGTGCCGACACCGCCGTCGGCGATGACGTGGACGTAGCGGCCGCCCGACTCGTCGAGGTAGTCGCGGCGGGCCGCGGCGACGTCGGCCACCGCCGACGCCATCGGGGCGTGGATGCCGAGGGCGGTGCGCGTCGTGTGGGCCGCGCCGCCGCCGAAGCCGACGAGCACCCCGGCCGCGCCGGTGCGCATGAGGTGGAGAGCTGCCGTGTAGGACGCAGCACCGCCGACGATGACGGGCACGTCGAGCTCGTAGATGAACCGCTTGAGGTTGAGCGGCTCGGCCCGCCCGCTCACGTGCTCGGCCGAGACGGTGGTGCCACGGATGACGAAGAGGTCGACCCCCGCGTCGACGACGGTCTTCCAGTGCTGCTGGGTGCGCTGCGGCGACAGGGCGCCCGCGACAGTGACGCCGGCGTCACGCAGCTGGCGCAGCCGCTCGGTGATGAGCTCGGGCTTGATCGGCTCGGCGTAGATCTGCTGCATGCGGGCGGTCGCGGTGCCCGGCTCGATGTCGGCGATCTCGCGCAGCTGGGCGGTCGGGTCCTCGTAGCGGGTCCACAGGCCCTCGAGGTCGAGCACCGGCAGGGCGCCGAGCTTGCCGAGGGCGATCGCCGTGTCGGGCGAGACGACGGAGTCCATCGGCGCCGCCATGACCGGGATGTCGAAGTGGTAGGCGTCGATCTGCCACGACACCGAGACCTCCTCGGGGTCGCGCGTGCGCCGCGAGGGCACGACGGCGATGTCGTCGAAGGAGTAGGCGCGCCGTCCGCGCTTGCCTCGGCCAATCTCGATCTCGGTCACCGCCCGATCCTACCGACCGGGCCCACCGACGACGTATGCCGTCCCGCGGGCTCCGCGGGACGGCATACGTGCTCGGTCAGCCGGCGGAGTTGGGGGCCTCGACCATGCCCTGGATGTCGTGCGGGTGGCTCTCCTTGAGCGAGGCCTGCGTGATGCGCACGAACTGGCCCTTCTCCTGCAGCTCGGGCACGGTGCGGGCGCCGACGTAGAACATCGACTGGCGCAGGCCACCGAGCATCTGGTGGGCGACCGCCGAGAGCGGGCCGCGGTAGGCGACGCGCCCCTCGATGCCCTCGGGCACGATCTTGTCGTCGGACTCGACCTCGGCCTGGAAGTAGCGGTCCTTCGAGTAGGACTTCTTGCCGCGGCTGCTCATCGCGCCGAGCGAGCCCATGCCGCGGTAGCTCTTGAACTGCTTGCCGTTGACGAAGATCAGCTCGCCCGGGCTCTCCTCGCAGCCGGCGAGCAGGGAGCCGACCATGACGGAGTCGGCGCCGGCGACGATGGCCTTGGCGATGTCGCCGGAGTACTGCAGGCCGCCGTCGGCGATGACCGGCACGCCCGCCGGCTTGCAGGCCTGCGCCGCGGCGTGGACCGCCGTGATCTGCGGGGCTCCCACGCCGGTGACGATGCGGGTGGTGCAGATGGAGCCCGGGCCGACGCCGACCTTGACCGCGTCGGCGCCCGCGTCGACGAAGGCCTGCGCGCCGGCGGTCGTCGCGACGTTGCCGCCGATGACCTGCACGTGGCGGGTGGCGGGGTCCTTCTTGAGGCGCTCGACCATCTCGATGAGCAGGCGCACGTGGCCGTGGGCGGTGTCGGCGACGAGGACGTCGACGCCCGCCTCGATGAGCGTCGTCGCGCGCTCCCACGCGTCGCCGAAGTAGCCGATCGCCGCGCCGACCATGAGGCGGCCGTCGGCGTCGTTGCTCGCGTTGGGGAACTGCTCGCTCTTGACGAAGTCCTTGACGGTGATGAGGCCGGTGAGGTGGCCCTCGCCGTCGACGAGCGGCAGCCGCTCGCGCTTGTGCTGGCGCAGCAGGGCGGTGGCCTCGTCGCGGCTGATGCCGACGTGGCCGGTGATGAGCGGCATCGGCGTCATGACGTCGCGCACGAGGGTCGTGGCCCACTCGGCGACCGGCGTGAAGCGCAGGTCGCGGTTGGTGACCATGCCGATGAGCTTCTTGTCGTCGCCGATGACCGGCAGGCCCGAGACGCGGTACTCGCCGCAGATCGCGTCGAGCTCCTCGAGGGTGCGGTCGGGGCCGATGGTGATCGGGTTGGAGATCATGCCGGTCTGGGTGCGCTTGACGAGGTCGACCTGGTAGGCCTGGTCCTGGATCGACAGGTTGCGGTGCAGCACACCGAGGCCGCCCTGGCGGGCCATGGCGATCGCCATGCGCGCCTCGGTGACGGTGTCCATCGCGGCGGAGATGAGCGGGGACTTGATCGACAGCTCGCGGGTGAGGCGCGTCGAGGTGTCGATGTCGTTCGGGGCGAGGTCGCTGTAGCCCGGCAGGAGCAGGACGTCGTCGTACGTCAGTCCCATCGTGGCGAAAGCAGCGGGCACGTCAGACGATCCGAGACTCATTCGCCGATTCTACGGGCTCGCGGGAGCCCCTCCGAACACGCCTCAGGTGGCGGGCGCCACCGGCCCGGCAGCGGCGTCCGGCAGGCGCGCCGGAGGCGTCGCGGGGATCGCGGGCGACGCGGGGCTCACCTGCGTCGCAGGAGTCGCCGGCGTTGCGGGCACGGCTGGCGTGGCGCCGACGGGGAGCGCCGCTGCTGCCGGGGGAAGGCCCTCGGACGGCAGGGTGCGGTGACCGGCCTGCGGGCTCGTCGGCGGGCCCACCAGCGACTGCTGGTTCGTCGGGGCGCCCAGGCGCCCGGCGACGGGCGCGGGATCGGCGACGGTGGTGTCGCTCGGGACGGTCGTCGGGTCGGTCGTCGTGCCGGTGGTCCCGGTGGACGGGTCGAGCACCCAGATCGGGTCGCCGGCCGCCTTGCCCGTCGTCGCGCCGCCCGTCTGGCCGCTCGCTCCGGGCTCGGTGCCCGCTCGGCCGTTGCCCGTGGGCGTGCCCGGACGGATCTTGGCCGGCTTCGTGGCCTTGTCCTTCGGGGTCTTGTCGCGACCGCCGGCCGGAGCCGCGACGGCAGCGTTCGACGCCGACCCGCCCTCGGCGGAGCCGCCGCCGGAGCCGCCGACGGGGCCTGCCACGCCACCGGCGCCTACGCCTGCCTCGCCTGCCGGACCGCCCACCCCGCCAGGCGTCCTGGACGGTGCGGCGGCTGCGGCGGGGAGCAGCACGAAGGTGCCGTCGGCTCCGCGGGCGAGCACGAGGCCGCGGGCGGTCGTGGTGCCGTCGGTGGCCGGGAGGCCGAGCCGCGACAGCAGCGCGCTGGGGGCACCGCTGCGGGCGCTCTGCTCCATGCGCTGCTCGATGCGGGCCCGGTCGGCCAGCAGCGAACCCTCGTGCGGCAGGGTGACCGCGGCTGCGACGCCCGCGCCGCTGGCCGCGACCGCGAGCACGGCGAAGGCGCCGAGGTAGCGGTGCTTGTTGGCGATGCGCCGACGACCGGTGCGCGCCGGCAACGGGGTGTCGGCGTGGGCGGCGAGCGCGGCGAGGAGCCCGGCCACCGGCTCTGGGCCGGCGTCGACACGGCCGGCGATGCGGTCGAGCAGCAGGTCGTCGGCGAGCACGTCGCCCGCGCTGCCGAAGGGCGAGATGTCGTTCACGCGACGTCACCCGCCTCGGCGTCGGCGATGAGGCCGCGCAGCTTGCCCAGGGCCCGGTGCTGGGCCACGCGGACCGCGCCGGTCGACATGCCGAGCGCGGCCGCGGTCTCGTCGGTGGACATCCCGACCGCGACACGCAGCGTCAGGATCTCGCGCTGCTGCGGCGGCAGCTGGCGCATCAGCGTCATCGCGGTGGCGGCGTCGTCGCGCATGATGGCGACCGACTCGGGCGAGGGCCCGTCGGACGGGCCGTCGGGGATGTCGGCGACGGGCGCCGGGCCGCGCATGGCGGCGCGCTGGGCGTCAGCGAGCTTGCGGGAGGTGATCGTGTAGACGAACGCCTCGAAGGGCAGGCCGCGCTCCTCGTAGGTCGGCAGAGCCGTCACGATGGCCATGCACACCTCCTGGGCGACGTCCTGGGCAATGTCCTCGGCGCCGAAACGACCGAGACGGACGCGGGAGTACCGCAGGGCCATGTCCCTGACGCGGGCCAGCAGCAGGTCCCGCGCATGCGGGTCGCGCACGGCATCAGCAGCCAGCTCACGTAGCGATGGAGCGTCCATCCGCTCCATCGCTGCTGCACCGTCCGGTGTTACGCGGGCGCGCCTCGACCATCCATGACCCATGTGAGTCGTCGTCCCCCCGAACTGTCGTCTCGTAGTTCCAGCGCCGCAGTGCGCTGCTCGTCGGCCTGCCCGGAGCCCGCCCATGCTAGCCCGACGTGCGCTCCCGGACGACCCTGGGGAGGTCCCCCAGCACGTCTCCGACGAGCATGCCATCCGAATGGCAATTCTTGAACAAGTCCTTAATATTCCTACCTTTATCCGTGATCGCGTGCCCGGTTAGCGTCGATTTCGCGGTTCGCGCCCCCACATGCACCGAGCGGACCGGTTCGACCTGGCGGCTATCCCGCCCGACCTGAGAGACGAGTTCATGGCCGAGATCACCCGCCTGCCCGGACCAGTCGCCGACCTCTGGGACTGGCAGCTGGAGGGCGCCTGCCGAGGCACCAGCCCCGAGGTCTTCTTCCACCCCGAAGGGGAGCGCGGCCCGCGACGCCGCAACCGCGACGCCCAGGCCAAGGCCGTCTGCGCCGCCTGCCCCGTCGTGGCCGCCTGCCGCTCGCACGCCCTCGAGGTCCGCGAGCCCTACGGCGTCTGGGGCGGGCTCACCGAGTCCGAGCGCGAGCTGCTCTACGACGGCATCCAGGAAGCGTCCTGAGCCAGCCCTGAGGCAGCCCTGAGGCAGCCCTGAGGCAGCCCGGACGGGCCCTTCGACGACACGAGGGCCGCTCCCCGCGGGGAGCGGCCCTCGTCGTGCGTCAGGCGTGTGCGCCGGACGTACGCGTCGGACGTGCGTCAGTGGCCGTGGCCGTGGCCGTGACCGCCGGCCTCGGGCTCGTCCTCGGGCTTGTCGACGACGAGCGTGTCGGTCGTGAGGATCATCGACGCGATCGACTCGGCGTTGCGCAGCGCAGAGCGGGTGACCTTGACCGGGTCGATGACACCGGCGGCGATGAGGTCGCCGTACTCGCCCGTGGCCGCGTTGAGGCCCTGGCCCAGCTCGAGCTCGGCGACCTTGGAGGTGACGACGTAGCCCTGCAGGCCGGCGTTCTCGGCGATCCAGCGCAGCGGCTCGGCAACCGCCTTGCGCACGATCGTGGCGCCGGTGGCCTCGTCGCCCGAGAGCTCGAGCGCGTCGATGGCCGTCGCGGCGTGGATGAGGGCGGTGCCGCCACCGGCGACGATGCCCTCCTCGATCGCGGCGCGCGTCGCGGAGATGGCGTCCTCGATGCGGTGCTTCTTCTCCTTGAGCTCGACCTCGGTGTGCGCGCCGACCTTGATGACGCAGACGCCGCCGGCGAGCTTGGCGAGACGCTCCTGGAGCTTCTCCTTGTCCCAGTCGGAGTCGGTGCGCTCGATCTCGGCCTTGATCTGGTGGACGCGGCCCGCGACCTCGGACTCGTCGCCGTTGCCGTCGATGATCGTCGTGTTGTCCTTGGTGAGGACGACGCGGCGGGCCTGGCCGAGAACCGTGAGGTCGGCCTGGTCGAGCTTGAGGCCGACCTCCTCGGCGATGACCTGGCCACCGGTGAGGATCGCGATGTCCTGGAGCATGGCCTTGCGGCGGTCGCCGAAGCCGGGGGCCTTGACGGCCGCGACGTTGAACGTGCCGCGGATCTTGTTCACGACGAGCGTCGAGAGGGCCTCGCCGTCGACGTCCTCGGCGATGATGAGCAGCGGCTTGCCCGACTGCACGACCTTCTCCAGGACCGGGAGCACCTCGGCGACCGAGGAGATCTTGCCCTGGTTGATGAGCACGTACGCGTCCTCGAGGACCGTCTCCATGCGCTCGGTGTCGGTGACGAAGTACGCCGAGAGGTAGCCCTTGTCGAACTGCATGCCCTCGGTGAACTCGAGCTCGGTGGCGGTCGTCGAGGACTCCTCGACGGTGATGACGCCGTCCTTGCCGACCTTGTCGAACGCCTCGCCGATGAGGCCGCCGAGGGTGGCGTCCTGTGCGGAGAGCGTGGCGACGGAGGCGATCTCGTCCTTGCCGTCGACCTCGCGGGCGTTCTCGAGGAGGCGGTCGTTGACCGCGGTGACGGCCTTGTCCATGCCGCGCTTGAGCGCGGCCGGGGCGGCACCGGCGGCGACGTTGCGCAGGCCCTCCTTGACCATGGCCTGGGCGAGGACGGTCGCGGTCGTCGTGCCGTCACCGGCGACGTCGTTCGTCTTGGTCGCGACCTCCTTGGCGAGCTGGGCGCCGAGGTTCTCGTAGGCGTCCTCGAGCTCGATCTCGCGGGCGATGGTCACCCCGTCGTTGGTGATCGTGGGGGCGCCCCACTTCTTGTCGATGACGACGTTGCGGCCCTTCGGGCCGAGCGTCACCTTGACGGCGTTGGCGAGCGCGTCGACGCCGCGCTCGAGCGACTTGCGGGCGGAGTCGTCGAACTCCAGCTGCTTGGCCATGGTGTTCCTTTGGCTCGGGTTGCTTTGCGGTTCTTGGGGTTTGCGGGCGGATGCGATCGTGCCCGGTCAGGCGAGGGGCCGAACGAGACGCACCCCGGGGAGACCCCGATGGGGCTCACCGGGGTGCGTTCACGGCATACGGCGTCGGGTCAGCCGACGATCGCGAGGACGTCGCGCGCGGAGAGGATGAGGTACTCCTCGCCGCCGTACTTGACCTCGGTGCCGCCGTACTTGCTGAAGATGACCTTGTCGCCGACCTTGACGTCGAGCGGCACGCGCTCGGTGCCGTTGTCGTTGAAGCGGCCGGGGCCGACGGCGAGGACCTCGCCCTCCTGCGGCTTCTCCTTGGCGGTGTCCGGGATGACGAGGCCGGACGCGGTGGTCTGCTCGGCCTCGAGGGACTTGACGACGATGCGGTCTTCGAGCGGCGTGATGGAAACCGACACGGTGGTGACCTTCCCTTCGGGACAGTCGAAAACTGGATTGCGGACTGTGGGCTCTCGAGACTGGTCGCCGTCGCGGGGGTCGACCGCCCTCGAGGAGGACGCTGGCACTTCCGGGTGGAGAGTGCCAACAGGAAGAAATCTAGGTTTCGGTTAGCACTCGGTCAAGTCGAGTGCCAGAATCCGTCGCGCGTGTCCCCGACTCGTGCGCTGGCAGGATGTGCCCATGGACGCCGCCATCGTCGACCGCCTCGCGACGGGTGAGGGCTGGGCGCTGCTCCAGTCGCTGCCGCCCTACGACGAGGCCGGGTCCCTGCACCTGCAGGACCGCCTCCGCGAGGCCGGCTTCGCGGCCGACCTCGTCGCCGCGGCGATGACCCAGTCGCGGCTGCGGGCTCGCGGCACGGAGAAGTTCGGCGACTTCGCCGCCGGCATGCTCTTCACCCCCGACGGGCTCGAGCAGGCGACCCGGCTCGCCATCGCCGCCCGGCACGCGCACCGCTACGTCGCCGCGGGCGTCCGCGAGGTGCACGACCTCGGCTGCGGCCTCGGCGCCGACGCGATGGCCTTCGCCGGCCTCGACCTCACCGTGCACGCCGTGGACGCCGATGCCGCCACGGCTCGCGTCGCCGCCGTCAACCTGCGGCACTGGCCCTCGGCCCGCGTGACCCACGGTCTCGCCGAGGACGTACGCCTGCCGCCGGGCGACGCGCGCCGCGCCGTCGGGCTGTGGCTCGACCCCGCCCGCCGCGTGCGCGGCGTGGCCGACGTGCAGGGCCGCACCAAGCGGGTGTTCTCGCTCGATGCCATCTCGCCGTCGTGGTCGCAGGTGCTGGCCTTCGCCGACGCCGTGCCCGCCACGGGCGCGAAGCTCTCGCCCGCCTTCCCGCACGGGTCGGTGCCTCGCGGTGCCGAGGCGCAGTGGACCTCCTGGCACGGCGAGGTGCTTGAGTGCGCCGTCTGGTGGGGGCCGCTCGTGTCGACGACCGGACGCACCGCCGCGGTGTGCACCGAGACGTCGACGTCCGTCGTCACCGAGGACGACGCGGCCGACGGCGCGCACCATCCCGTCCTTGGGTCGGTCGCCGAGATGGGCGAGTGGCTCTACGAGCCCGACCGCGCCGTCATCCGGGCCGGCCTCACCGGGGCCCTCGTGTCGGCGGTCGACGGCACCGAGCTGGCGGCCGGCGTGGGCTACGTGACGAGCGCGGTGGCGCGCGACCTGCCGTGGGCGCGCCGGTTCCGGGTCGTCGAGGCGATGCCGCTCTCGACGAAGCGCCTGGCCCGCTGGCTGCGCGACCGTGGCCACGACCGCGTCACCATCAAGAAGCGCGGCGTCACGCTCGACGCCGACGTGCTGCGCCGCCAGCTGAAGATGACGGGACGCGGCAAGGGCGGGTCGGAGGCGATCCTCGTGCTG
>CBHRRQ010000142.1:0-10674 GCA_966081555.1 uncultured Terrabacter sp. | reverse complement strand
AGCAGGTCCTTGAGGTGGACGACGAGCTGCGGGACGTAGCCGGCGAGCAGCTCGTCCGCACCCTGGCCGTCGAGCATCACGGTGACGTACTGGCTGGCCTCCTTCATGACCCGGTACTGCGCGTAGGGGCCGGTCGAGATGACCGGCTCCTCCTGGGCGCGCACGAAGTCGGTGACGTCCTGGAGGAACTCGGCCGACGTGGGTCGGGTCTTGTGCGACCGGACCCCGTGGGTGCACGCGCCGACGGCGGCGTCGACGTAGCGCTCCTCGTCGTTGCGGTAGCCCGGGAAGACGGCCGAGAACGTGCGCTGGCGGGTGCCGACCGCGGCCGTCGCGTCGTGGTCACCGAGGAGGTGGTCGATCGCCACGGTGATCGCCGAGCTGTCGAGGCCGCCGGAGAGGGACGTGCCCACCGGCACGTCCGAGCGCAGGCGCAGCGCCACCGCGCTCGTCAGCCGCTGCCGGAAGTCGTCGGCGACGCCAGCGTCGTAGCCCGTCGCTGGAGCCGTTCCCTCGAGCAGGTCGTCGCGCAGCCGGCTGAACATCTCCCGCCGTATGCCGTCGGCCGAGAGCGTGACCACCTCACCGGGCATGACGCGCTCGATCCCGTCGAAGAAGGTCTCGGCACCGTCGTCGTGCACGCGGTAGCGCAGGTACCGGTAGACGGTTCGGTCGTTCGGCCGCGGCTCGACGAGGCCGCTCGCCAGCAGCGGCTTGATCTCGCTCGAGAAGAGCCAGGCGTCGCCGGCCTTCGCGGCCCCACTGCGCCGCGCGACAGGCACCCGACACAGGTGCAGCGGCTTGATGCCGAACTCGTCGCGCGCCAGGGTCAGGGTGCGGGCGTGCCGATCCCACACCGCCAGGGCAAACATGCCGTTGAACCGCTCGAACGCCGCAGACCCCCACTCGGCGAAGGACTGGAGCACGACCTCGGTGTCGCTCTGCGTGGCGAAGGTCCGTGAGAGGGCGGCGAGCTCGGCCCGGAGCTCGCGGTAGTTGTACACCTCGCCGTTGTAGGCCAGGACGTGGCGGCCGTCGGCCGAGGTCATCGGCTGGGCCCCGCCCTCGCGGTCGAGGATGACGAGGCGCTGGTGGGCAAGGCCGACCGGGTCGTCGATGAAGGTCCGTGCGTCGTCGGGCCCGCGATGGTGCTGCTCGAGCGCCATCCGCTCGAGGAGGGCTGCGTCGCCGTCCAGCCCGTAGTACCCGGCTATGCCGCACATGGCGTTCCCTCCGGTCCCCGCTCGCGGGGGTCTCGACAACAGTCGAGGGACATCATGTGGCGCTGTCGCTGAAAGGACGCTGGGCTGCGTCACCTAGGACCCTGACCGTGGCCCTTCCGATCCCACCTGCGGACGTGAAGGGCTACCTCCATTCTCGTCCTCGCCGGCGCCCCGCGTGCGGGCTTCGACCGACGCGGGCGCTCCCCGGGCGGCCGGCACGTCGGTGGGGACGGGTTCAGCCGGACGGCGTGAGCGGCACGACGTGCTCCAGCGCCAGCGACGCCGGCCCGTCGATCCGGTAGAGGCAGAGCTCGGTCGCGGTGCCGTCGATGCGCAGCCCCTGGGCCAGGGCGGTCGTGCGCGCGACCCCCCACCGGGCGGCGTCGGAGGTCCGGGCGACCGTCACGTGAGGCTGGAAGACCTCGGGCAGCGGCAGGCCCAGCTGCCGGTACAGCTCCTCGTGGAGGCCTCGGACCTTCGCCGCGCCGCGGTCGGCCAGGAGGAAGAGGTACTCGTCCTCGACCACGGCAGCGCCGGAGAAGGCGTACTCGAACGAGGGCTCGCCGGCGGCGGCGCTCATCGCCTCACGAAACCAGCCGAGGCCGACGGAGGTCGGGTAGACGAGGGTGATGTGGGCGGGGATCGCCTCAGCGAGCGGGTCGAAGTCCTGGCGGAAGCGCTCGACCTGGTCGTTCCGGGCTGGCAGCACCACGACGGCCCGCCGGGGCTGCTCAGTCACGAGCCGAGGATGTCACGGATCCGCGAGGCCATCACCGTCCCGGGCCCGGCCTCGTGCGCGTCACACCGCCGGCGTCGGCGCGGCGAGAGCCGCGAGGAAGGCGGCGAAGCCGTGGGGCGCGCGGCCGACGAGGCGGCCCGAGGTGCCGATGTGCACCGTGGCGCTGGCGACGCACGCCCACCCGCCGGCGCGGACCCGCTCGACGAGACCGACGTCCTCGTGCGTGCGCACCGCCTCGAAACCACCGGCGTCGTCGTATGCCGACAGCCGCACCCCGAGGTTGGCCCCGTGCACGTGGGGGTGGCCTTCACGAACCTCGTGGGAGGCCCACCAGCGCCGAGCGGTGTGGTCGTCGAGGTCGCCACGGAGCGGCTCGACGGTGCCGGTGACGAGGTCGGCCCCGGCGTCGGCGAGACGCACGTGGTTGGCGAGCCACTCCGGTCCGACGACGCAGTCCGCGTCGGTGCTGGCGATCCAGTGCCCGTGGCGTCGGTGGGCGGGCACGTCGGCCGTCGCGTGGGCGACCCCCGCCCGGCGGGCGGCGCCGACGTTGTTGCGCCCGACCGAGAGGTGCTGCACCCAGGGGTGCCGGGCGACCACGGCCGCCGAGCCGTCGCGGCAGTCGTCGAGCACGAGCGTCACGCCGACAGAGACGTGCGGGTGGCTGAGCGAGAGGTGCCCGGCAGCCTCGCCCAGGGAGGCGAGGGCCCGGGGGAGCAGCTCCTCCTCGTCGTGCACCGGGACCACGACGTGCACGTGCGTCACGGGCGCCGGCGTCACGAGTCGCCCTGCCGGTGGGCGCGCGTGGTGGTGAGGACGTCGAGGCGGAAGTCCTCCTCGACGTGGGAGACGGCGACGGGGAGCGTCGACGCGGACCGCCAGATGTCGTGGACGCGGTCTCCGTCGAGCGGCCACCCGACAGCGGGGTGACGCCAGTGGCAGAGCACGACGACGCCGTCCTCGGCCAGGCATCCCTCGACCTGGCGCGCCAGGCGGCGAAGTCGCCCGGGACCGAGGAAGTAGCCGACCTCGGAGACGACGACCACGTCGAAGCGCCCGGCCGGCCACTCCTCGGGCACGCTGTGGCACAGCACCGTCACATGCTGGTGCCGGGCGAGGGCGTCGCGCGCTGCGTGGACGGCAGCCCGGCTCTCGTCGACGACGACGAGCTCGTCGCACCGGACCGCCAGGTCGTCCGCGAGGGCGCCGACCGACCCACCGATCTCGAGACCACGGTCGAAGCGACGGCGCGGCAGTGCGGCCAGCGTCACCGACCGCTTCCGCTCCTCGTACCAGCTCGAGCGGACCTGCCACGGGTCGTCGGAGTCCGCGTGCACGCGGTCGAGGGCGTGGTCGAGCGGCAGCCCGGCCAGCACGAAGGTCTCCGTCGCCCGCTGGAAGTGGGCCGTGAACCCGTCGTGGAGCAGGGCCTCGTCGCCCGGCGCCGTCGAGAGGGGCTCGAGCTGGGTGCGGTGCAGCGCGACCGCCCGGACCTTGGCCTGAAGGATGTCTTCGGTGAGCGGAAGGACGCCGAGGCTCGGCCAGGGCGCGTCGGCCGGGTCGCACCAGTGCCACAGCCAGACCGGGTACTCCCAGAGCGTCGCGTCGGTGCGTCGGGCGGCGATGCCCGCGGCGATGCCTGCGGCGTCGTGGTCGGAGTGCCCGTCCCGGCGCCACGGAGCGACGATGAGGGTCTCCGGGCCCGCCTCGCCGACGATGCGGACGATCTCGGCGACCATCGCCTCTGCCTGCTCGTCGAGCCTGCCGTCGGGCAGCCCGACGCGGTGCAGGCGCGCGCCGGGAGCGAGCACCGACAGGGATGCGCGTGACTCCTCGACGCGCCGGTCGCCGAGCTGCTGCGGCGTCACGGTCGTCGAGTCCGGGTGCGAGCGCTCGCCGTCGGTGAGCAGCACGACGTCGATCGCGAGACCGGCCTCGTGCGCCGTGGCCATCAGTCCGCCGGCCGCGAGCGTCTCGTCGTCGGGGTGCGGGGCGACCACGACGACGCGTCGCGCCTGCTGGGGCAGCGCCAGCTGGCGCGCCGCACTCCACTCGGGGCGGTCTCGCCAGGCCTCCTCCGGGGTGCCCGGGTCGGTGTGCGCGAAGACCGGTCGGGCCACGGTCACCACGGTGGCCTCGTGACGTCGTCGTGCCGCAGCAGGGTGCGGCCGAGGTTGGCCGCGTCCCGCTCGGCGTGCTCCTGCCGCACGTACAGCTGGAGGTCGGCGACGCGTCGGGCGTGCTCGTCCTCCAGTGCCAGTGGAGCCGGCCCGGTCGCGTGGGCCACGCGCGCGAGCACGTCCTCCGCAGCGGAGGCCACGACCCGGCGTACGCGGAGGGCGAGCACGGCGCCGTCGGTGCCGTCGGCGCGCCCCCCGTCCACCGCTGCGGCAGCGTCGGAGAGGACGGTGCGGGCCGCCCAGAGCAAGGTGTCCACGGCGCCGACGTGCATGAGCGCCACCTGGTCGGGCTCGCGGCCGCCGCTGAGAAGGCGCCGCGCGACACCGACGGCGCCGCCGTACCAGATGGCCGCGACCCCCATTCCGCCCCAGGCGAACCCGGGCCGGTCGAGGTACCAGCCGCTGGGCCCGACGGCGTCCGCCCGCGCACCCGCGAAGTCGACGGGGCCGCTGGGCACGTCCGTCAGGCCGCGGGCCGCCCACGTCGCCGGACGGACGGTCACGTGGTTCGCTCCACCCAGCTCGACGGCATACAGCCGACGGGTCGAGTCGCCGTCCCAGGCGGTGACGAGGGCGTGGCTCAGGCGGTCGGCCAGGGAGCACCAGGGCTTCTCGCCGGTGAGGCGCAGCTCGTTCCCGGAGCGCTCCGCGGTCAGGCGCGCTCCGGGCCCCTCGGCGGCGAAGACGCCCCAGGTCGACCCGTCGGGAACGAACGGCGCCGGATGCCCGGCGCGCCGCGCCTCGTCGAGGATCGTGAGCGCGTCGAGGTGCGGCTCGATCGACCGCGCGGCCGTGAGGCTCGTGGCTGCGACCGTCGCGAGCGACTCCCAGAGCGACAACGTGTCGCCCGTCCCCGGGTGCGGGAACGCCTCCGGGTGGCGGTCGAGCAGCGAGATCGCGTCGAGCGGGTCCGTGGCCTCGCCGACATCACGGGCGAGCCCGTCGAGCAGCGCGTGTGGTCCGTGCGGGTCGTCGGAGCCGTCGCGGAGCCGGACGGAGGCGCTCAGCACGAAGCGCCCCGGACGGCGTGCGGCAGCGGGAGGGCTTCGGTCACGCGCGTCACATACCCACGACCCGCGGGGCCGCCGCGCCGCGTCAGTCGGCGGCGTCCTCCGACCACGTCTCCAGGTGCACGGCCTCAGCGACGTGACGGAGGGACGCGAGCGTCTCGGACGACATCGGCACGTCGGTGTCGGTGACGACATAGCCGAGCTCGCCGCGGGTCGCGAGCGACTGCCCGACGACGTTGGCCCCGGCCTCGGCCAGCGTGCGGTTGATGGACGCGAGCACGCCGGGCACGTTGCGGTGCAGCAGCGCCATCCGGTACGAGCCGTCACGCGGTGCCGGGGCGACGTCGGGCAGGTTGACCGAGAGCGACGTCGCGCCGCTCAGCATGTATGCCGTCAGCTTGCTCGAGACGAACGTGCCGATCTCCTCCTGGGCCTCCTCGGTCGAGCCGCCGACGTGAGGGGTGAGGATGACGTTGTCGAGGCCGCGGAGCGGGGACTCGAAGAGGTCGCCCTGGGCCTTCGGCTCGACGGGGAACACGTCGATGGCAGCGCCCGACAGGTGGCCGCTGAGGATGTGCTCGCGGAGGGCGACGTCGTCGACGACCATGCCGCGGGAGGCGTTGATGAACACCGAGCCGGGCTTCATCCGGGCGAACTGCTCCGCGCCGAAGAGGCCCGCGTTGCCGGGCCGCCCGTCGACGTGGATGCTGACGACGTCGGACTCCTCGAGGAGCTCCTCGAGCGAGCCCATGCGCTGGGCGTTGCCGTGCGCGAGCCGGTCGGCGGTGTCGAAGAACGCGACGCGCATCCCGATGGCCTCGGCCATGTTGGACAGCTGGGTGCCGATGTTGCCGTAGCCGACGATGCCGAGCGTGCGGCCGCGGGTCTCGTAGGCGCCCTTGGCGGACTTGTCCCAGACGCCGTCGTGCATGCGCTGCGTCTTCTCGGGGAGGCGGCGCGCGAGGGCGAGTATCTCGCCGATGACGAGCTCGACGACGCTGCGGGTGTTGGAGAAGGGGGCGTTGAACACGCCGAGGCCCAGCTTGGTGGCGTGGGTGAGGTCGACCTGGTTCGTGCCGATGCAGAAGCAGCCGATCGCGCGCAGGTCGGGCGCCGCGTCGAGGACCGCCTGCGTGACCTTGGTGTTGGACCGGATGCCGAGGACGGACACACCCGCCAGGGCCTCGACGAGGTCGGCCTCGCCGAGCGATCCGGGGCGGACCTCGACCTCGAAACCGTTGCGGCGGAACGTGTCCGCAGCGACGGGGTGGACGTTCTCCAGCAGGAGTACCTTCACGCTCTTCTCCCTTGGGGCTTCCGGCCGGTGCCGGGGTCCCGATCTCGTGATTGCTGTGGGTCGTGGTGGTGTCGGGGCTCAAGCGTGCCCCCAACGGTGGTGCAGCCGCAGTGCGGTGCGCTGGGTGAGACGGCGCGCGCGGACGCGGTCATCAGACCTCCACCGGCGTCACGCGGGCCAGGCTCCGCACCAGCAGCCGTCCGGTGTGCTCGAGGTGGTGGCGCATCGCCTGCTCCGCACCGGCACCGTCACGGCGCAGGATGGCGGTCACGATCGGCTCGTGCTCGTCGCGGATCTCGCGCAGTGTGCGCCCCGCCGTCGTGGTGGGCGGGCCGAGCAGAGCCGTGGTCGCGCGGAGCCGGTCGATGATCGTGGCCGCGCGCTGGTTGCCACCGGCACGCATGAGCAGGTCGTGGAGCGCGTGGTCGGCGGCCCAGAAGCGCTCCTCGTCGTCGAGCGCCGCGTCCATCGCCGCCAAGGTGTCGCGGATGGCGGCGTGCTGCTCGTCGGTGGCGTGCTCGGCCACCCGGCGGGCGGTGGACGGCTCGAGGGCGAGGCGGATCTCGATGATCTCCTCGATGTCGTGGGCGCTCGGAGTCAGCACGCGGAAGCCCCGGTTGCGGTCGATGCGGACGAGGCCCGCCTCGGCAAGGCGCAGCAGGGCCTCGCGCACGGGGCTGCGCGAGACGCCGAGCAGGTCGGCCAGCTGGTAGACGGAGTACGTGTCGTCGGGGACGAGCTCGCCGGCGGCCACGCCCGTGCGCACCGCGTCGACCACCGCGTCCGCGAGGGACGGGGCGTCGTGGGGGAGCACGAGCTGGACCATGAGTAACATGTTACCCATGCCTGAGCTCACCACCGACGTGACCCGCGCGTTGGTCGGCGCCGGACTCGAGGTGCGCGACGACGCCGGCACGCGCAGCATGTACGCGTCCGACGCCTCGCTCTACCGCATCCTCCCGCTCGCGGTCGTGCGGCCCCGCGGCGTCGACGACGTCGCGGCGACGCTCGCGGTCGCCCGTGAGACCGGTGTCCCCATCACCGCTCGGGGAGCCGGCACGTCCGTGGCGGGCAACGCGGTGGGTCGCGGCATCGTCCTCGACTTCTCGCGCCACATGAACCGCGTCCTCTCGATCGACCCCGAGGCGCGCACGGCCGATGTCGAGCCGGGCACCGTGCACGCCGTGCTGCAGAAGGCGGCCGCACCCCACGGCATACGCTTCGGGCCCGACCCGTCGACCCACCCGCGCTGCACGATCGGCGGGATGATCGGCAACAACGCGTGCGGCTCCCGGTCGCTCGCCTACGGGCGCACCTCCGACAACGTCTCGGGGCTCGAGCTGCTCACCGCCGCCGGCAAGACCCTCGTGACCGGCTACGACACCCACGGTGCGCCGTTCGCGAGGGGGGCCGACGAGGTGCTGTCAGGCGTCCGTTCGGTCATGTCGGGCCACCTCTCGACGGCTCGCACCGAGTTCGACCGTTTCGGCCGGCAGGTGTCCGGGTACGCCGCGCACCACCTGCTGCCCGAGCGCTTCGACCTCACCCAGGCCCTCGTCGGGTCCGAGGGCACGCTCGGCGTCATCACCCGCGCGACCGTCAGGCTCGTCGTCGACGCCACGGTGCGCGTCGTCGTGGTGCTCGGGTTCGACGACATCGTCGCCGCAGGCCGGGCCGCCCCTGCCGTCGTCGCGCACGGACCGACCTCCTGCGAGGGCCTCGACTCGCGCCTCATCGACGTGCTGCGGGCGCGTCGAGGGCCCGACGCGATCCCACCGCTGCCGACCGGGCGGGCCTGGCTCTTCGTCGAATTCGCAGGTGAGGACCTCGACGAGGTGAGCGCGCGAGCGAGAGCGCTCGTGGGAGCGGGTCTGGCCGTGGACGCCGAGCTGGTCGTCGACCCGGCAGTACAGGCCCGGCTGTGGCGGATCCGTGAGGACGGCGCCGGCCTGGCCGGTCGGGCGCCCTCGGGCAAGCCGGCGTGGCCCGGCTGGGAGGATGCCGCCGTGCCGCCCGCGCGCCTGGGGGAGTACCTGCAGGCGTTCGACGACCTCGTCAGCGCGTACGACATGACGTCGGCACCCTTCGGCCACTTCGGTGACGGGTGCATGCACGTCCGGCTGGACCTGCCGCTCGACCGGCCTGACGGCACCAGCGTGATGCGCGAGTTCCTCACCGAGTCGGCACGCCTCGTGGGCGGCTTCGGCGGCTCGCTCTCCGGCGAGCACGGCGACGGCCGGGCGCGGTCCGAGCTGCTGCCGCACATGTACTCCGCCGACGCCATCACCCTCTTCGGCGGGATCAAGCACGCCTTCGACCCCGACAACCTGCTCAACCCGGGGGTGCTCGTCGACCCCGACCCCGTCGACGCCGACGTGCGGCCGGCCGGTCACTTTCCCGTGCGCAACCTCGCGATGGCCTACCCCCACGACGGCGGCGACCTCGCGCAGGCGGTGCACCGCTGCACCGGCGTGGGCAAGTGCCGCGCCGACAACTCGGCCGCCGGCGGCGTCATGTGCCCCTCCTACCTCGCCACCCGCGAGGAGAAGGACTCCACCCGCGGGCGCGCCCGGGTGCTGCAGGAGGTCGTCCGCGGCGAGCTGCCGTGGTCCGACCCGGCGGTGCACGACGCGATGGACCTCTGCCTGTCGTGCAAGGGCTGCGCCTCCGACTGCCCCACCGGCATCGACATGGCGACGTACAAGTCGGAGGTGCTGCACCAGACGTACCAAAGCCGCCTCCGGCCGCGCTCGCACTACACGCTGGGCAGGCTGCCGATGTGGGCCCGCCTCGGCGGCCGCGTTCCCGGGCTCGCCAACCGAGCGCTGACGCTGCCCCTCGTCGGCTCGCTGTCGCTGTGGCTTGCCGGCGTCGACAAGCGACGCTCCATCCCGGCGTTCGCGCGACGACCCTTCCGTCGCACGTTCCGGCCCGCGACGTCCGACCTGAAACCCGTGGTGCTGTTTGCCGACTCGTTCACCGACGCCTTCTCCCCGGAGGTGGCCGAGGCGACCGTGCGCGTCCTGCGCGATGCCGGGTACGAGCCGCGCCTGCCGGGCGGGTCGGTGTGCTGCGGACTCACGTGGATCACCACCGGCCAGCTCGACTCGGCCAAGGGCATCCTGCGCCGCACGGTCGCGGCGCTCGTCGACGACGCGCGCGCCGGTGTGCCCATCGTCGGCATCGAACCGTCCTGCACGGCCGTGCTGCGGTCCGACGTGCACGAGCTGCTCCCCGGTGACGAGGACGCCGCGCTCGTCTCGTCGCGGGTGCGCACCCTGGCCGAGCTGCTGGCCGAGACGCCCGGGTGGGCCGCACCCGACCTCACCGGCACCACGGTCGTCGCCCAGCCGCACTGCCACCACCACGCCGTGATGGGCTGGAAGGCCGACGCCGACCTGCTGAGGGCCACGGGCGCCGCCGTCGAGACGCTCGCCGGCTGCTGCGGGCTGGCCGGCAACTTCGGCGTCGAGATCGGCCACTACGACGTGTCGCTCGCCGTCGCGGACCAGAACCTGCTCCCCGCGATCGACGCGAAACCCGATGCCGTCGTGCTCGCCGACGGCTTCTCCTGCCGCACCCAGGTCGCCGACCTGCGTGACCGCGACAGCCTGCACCTCGCGCAGCTGCTCGACCCGGCCCGTCGCCCGTCCGGCCGACCGGCCCCGCAGCAGGGCTGACCGGTCGACGCGCGACACGGCATACGGCCCCGGGGGAGCGGAGGGACGGCCCGTCAGCCGGTGACGCGGTGCCAGGTCGCGCAGTCGCGGGTCTGGAAGAAGGCGTCTGCCGAGACGATCGTGACCCGGGTGGGTCCGGTGGTGGACCCGGAGGCCACCACGTCGGAGGGTTTGTCGGTCAGGCCCTTGAGCCGGAACCAGTGGCACGTGCGGCCCTCGAAGCCACCCGCGGACTCGTAGGTCCCCGCCGGTATGCCGCGCCCGACGAGGTAGGTGCCGACCTCACCGACGAACGACGCACCCTTCGTCGCTGGGCGCGGCCCCGAGGTCTGTCGGGCGGCGGCGTCCTCGCTCGCCGCGAGCGCGTCGAGATCGCGGGGGTCCACGCTGCTCGAACCGGCGCTCGAACCGGGCGGCCGTTGCCCGCCCGGAGCCGCGGGCGCGGCCGGCCCGGCGCCCGCGACGGCGGTGGTGGCGGCCGCTGCGGACTGGTTCGCGGAGGTCGGGGAAGGAGAGACCGAGGGGGAGGCCCCGAAGGCCCACAC